>NZ_POPB01000409.1 GCF_002964045.1 Streptococcus suis
AACCATCTAAGTGCTTTCCCAGCTTCCAAGTGCAGTAGAACAATTTCTAGTTTCTCAGAGACAGATTTTGGACTTCTTTTGGACATAATAAAACTCCCCTCATAGTTTCTAGTAAAAATTTTTGTTTTTTCGCTGTCCACTATAAGGGGAGTATATCAGGCTTTTTCTTTTTTTAGTTGTCTTCATGCACATATTCCAAAATATCTCCTGGTTGGCAGTCTAGGATTCGGCAGATGCTCATCAGGGTATTGAAACGAATGCCTTTGGCCTTTCCTGTTTTGAGAATGGACAGGTTGGCTTCGGTAATGCCGACTTGCTCTGCCAGGTCCTTGGAAGTCATTTGTCGGTCTTTGAGGACCTTGTCTAAGTTTACGCGAATCATTTCCATATCAGATAAACTCGCTATTCTCGGTTTCAAGTTCTTGTCCCTTTTGGACTAAGGTCCAGACAAAATAAGTCAGGAAGATAAAGAGAGCATTGAGGATAAAATCAGACCAACGTAGATTGAGGAAGTTGTTTGGTCCAGCAGCATTTGTCAGGGCAATCAAAGTAGTTAGGCCAAATTGACCAGCAGTCAAAATTAGTAAACTGAACAAGAGTTTCTGATAGAGTGCTAGGCTAGATGAGGCGAAATAATCGTCTTCCAGAAGTAGCTTACATAGCTTTTGGATCAGGTGGGCAATATGACTGAGTGCCGCCAAGACGATTAAGATTAATCCACTTGATAAGAGGATGAGCCAGACACCAATCTGGTCAATAGATTTGTTAAAAGTGTATTCCCAAGAACGTGTTACAAAAGAATCCCCGCTAAAACCTGCCAATGTAAAGAAGGCATAGAGAGCAATCAAAAAATAGAAGAAAAAGCGAACACAGCCAGCTAATAATCCTGCTGTTTTGAGTAGATTTGTTTTCATAGCAAACCTCCAATTATTATTGTTTTATGATAATATTATCTTCAAAATTATTATAAAACAATAATTTTTGGAATGCAAGCGTTTTTTTAAAAAAAATAATAAGAAAACCGCCCCAAGTAGCTGGCGGTTTGATGTTATTTAAAATACAACAATCTCAATCCATTCAAAATCACCAAAATGGTAGATCCTTCGTGGCCCACCACGCCGAGCGGTAGGTTGATAGACTGGAAGAGGTTGGAGATGATAAGAAGAGCAATGACAGACAGGGCAAAGACGATGTTTTGCTTGATGATACCCCGCATTTTTTTAGACAGGCGGATAGAGTAAGGAATTCTCGTCAGGTCCTCCATGAGCACGATGTCGGCCGACTCCATAGCGATGTCCGTTCCGCTTCCCATAGCATAGCTGACATTGGCTTGAGCCAGGGCGGGAGCGTCGTTGATGCCGTCGCCCACCATACCGACAGACGCAAACTCGGTTTGCAGTTCTTGGATAACAGCAGCCTTATCCGTCGGCAGACAGTTGGCAATCACACGGTCAATACCGACCTGACTCGCCACGTAACGAGCCGTCTTTTCTTGGTCACCCGTCAAGAGAATTGGTGTCACCCCCATCTCTTTCAACTGGGCAATCAGCTGCTTGCTCTCAGGCTTCAAACTGTCTTCCACCATGAAGATCGCCACTAGCACATCATTTTGGCTGACATAAACCAGGGTTTTCCCAGTGCTCTCCGCCTCATCGATTTGCGTCAGCAAGTCAGCAGACAGCGGACTTACCAAACTATCTACCACAAAACCCGCCTTACCGATTTTCCAGTTGTCGCCCTCATAGACCGCCACCAATCCTTTACCGGTCACGTCTTCTAGGCTTTGGAGGGCAATAGCAGAGCTGTTAGCCGTATAGGTCATGAGAGCTTGAGCGATTGGGTGACTCGATTGTTTTTCAACTGCCTGAACAACCTGCTTGATAAGTTTTTCATCGCCAAGATAGGTCGCTCCAACAACTTCAGGTTTACCAATGGTCAGGGTACCGGTCTTGTCAAAGACGATGGCCTCTAAATTGGCGATGTTATCCGCAATGTCGCCTCCTTTGATAATCATGCCCTTGCGTGCCGCACGGCTGATGGCAGAAAGTGTCGCCGGTGAAGAAGAAGCCACAAGTGCACATGGAGAAGCAATGGTCAAGAGAATCATGCCACGGTAGAAGGCGGTTAACCAGTCCCAATCCAGAGCAAAATGAGCAAAGAGGATAAAGAGCGGCACCACTACCAAAACAACTTTCACATAGGTATCTTCCATGTTTTCAATGAAAGTCGCTGTTTTTGATTTGGATTCTTGGGCATTTTCAACCATTTGGACGATTTTATCAAAGAGGGCGTCGCCTTTTTCAGCTGTAACTTGAACGGTCACCGTTGGACCTTGGTTAATAGTACCGCCGATAACCGCCGCACCGGCTACTTTTTCAGCAGGGAGCGGCTCGCCAGTAATCATGGACTCGTCAAAGATGGATTGGGGACTGATGAGAGTCGCATCCAGTGGAACGGTATCACCCTTGCGGACTTGCAGGAGGTCGCCGATGCGAATGTCGGCTGTATCCAAGACAGTAATGTCACCATTTTCCTCGATTTTGCGAGCCGTTGGAGGGGTCATGTTCATCAAAGCGGCGATAGCGTTCTTGCTTTTCTCCATGGCTAATTCTTCCAGAGTAGAAGAAAGGGAGAAGATAAAGATGAGCAGGGCCCCCTCCATCCAGTAGCCGATTAGGCCCGAACCGATAGCAGCCAAAATCATGAGCAGATCGACCGACAGGTGCTTGTCAAAAATCAGCTCAGTCAGACCTTCTTTGGCGGACTGGTAGCCGCCGATGACAAAGGCTAGAATGAAGAGGATGGGTGCCAAGCCTTGACTGCCTGCGTGAAGCAGGAGAATTCCTACTAGAATGAAGAGCAAGCACAGGCTGGTTGTTAGAATATGTGTATGATTTCTAAGATTGGCAATTAGTGTCATAAATCGGTCCTCGAAATATCTTTCTGTAGTTTAATTGTAACAATTATAAATAAAAAAGTCAAGATTATTTATAATAATTCTAAATAAGATTTTTCAGATAATTCCAAGGAAAGAAAAAAGAGCGAATCATTTCGCTCTGCTATTCTATATTAGATTGGCAATCAGGACAGATACCATAGATAGCTAGGACCTCTTTTGTGACCTTGTAACCTGTCTGGTCTTGGGCTTCTTTTTTCAGACTAGGTAGTTCGATATCCATAAAGTCTGTAATTTTTCCGCACACTTCACAAATGATATTGAGGTGATCATGGCCCATAAAGTCATAATAGGTCGTATTATCATTGGTTCGTTTGATTTCTGTGACAAATCCTTCTTCCAACAGAAGTTTCAGATTGTTGTAAACAGTTGCTAGGCTCATCCCTGGGTAGTCTGGTAGAAGATCTTGGTAAATCATCTCAGCACTTGGGTGGTCATCGCTTTCAATGATGTAGGCTACAACAGCCTTACGAGTTGAAGTGATTCGAACTCCATTTTCTTTTAGGTGTTGAATGACATGGTCAAAATCAGCCTGATGGTCACTACTATGATGGTGGGTCATGCTTACCTCCTTTCCTGTAGGTAATAATAGTAATTCTAAATTTCAATAGCTGTTTTCATTATAGTTTATTTCTTAAGTGCTGTCAATCCTATAGATGAGTTGAAGGTCTGTGCTAGGACAGTTCGTGCTTTCTAGGCTTGTATTTGCAAGTTTGCTTGTGCTACAATCAGACCATGACACGATATAAAGCAATTATTTCCTACGACGGACATGATTTTTCTGGTTTTCAGCGCCAGCCCCATGCTCGTACGGTTCAGGAAGAAATCGAAAAAACATTAGTAAGATTGAATAGTGGCCAGCCAGTAACTGTTCATGGTGCAGGTAGGACAGATGCAGGAGTTCATGCTTACGGCCAGGTTATACACTTTGACTTAGCTGGCAGTCGAGATACTGAGAAGCTCCGCTTTGCCCTGGATACCCAAACACCTGAAGATATTGATGTGGTCCAGGTGGAGCAGGTGGCGGATGATTTTCATTGCCGCTATGCCAAGCACAGCAAGACCTATGAATTCCTGGTGGACATTGGCCGACCCAAGAATCCTATGATGCGCCACTATGCGACCTTTTATCCTTATGATTTGGACTTGAACTTGATAGAAGAAGCCATTCAGGACTTGGTGGGGACCCATGATTTTACAGGCTTTACAGCTTCGGGGACCTCGGTCGAGGACAAGGTACGGACCATCACAGCGGCGACAATGGAGTACGACCAGCGGCGGCAGTTTTTGATTTTTACCTTTTCAGGCAACGGTTTTTTGTACAAGCAGGTGCGGAATATGGTCGGGACCCTCTTGAAAATTGGCAATGGTCGCATGCCTGTGGGACAGATCAAGCGGATATTAGCAGAAAAAGATCGTGGTTTGGCGGGTCCAACTGCGGCAGGCAATGGGCTCTATCTAAAGGAGATTATCTATGAAGACTAAGTATATTTTGGCGCTTTCGGGCAATGATATTTTCAGCGGTGGCGGCCTCCATGCAGACTTGACGACCTACACTGTCCATGGCCTGCATGGCTTTGTGGCGGTGACCTGCTTGACAGCTATGACGGAAAAAGGTTTTGAGGTCATTCCGACAGATGCAGCGGTGTTTGCCCAGCAGCTGGCTAGTTTGAAGGATGTGCCCTTTTCAGCTATTAAGATTGGCTTGCTTCCGACGGTGGAAATAGCAGAGCAGGCCTTGGAATTTATCAAGTCTCACCAGGACATTCCTGTGGTCTTGGATCCGGTCTTGGTCTGCAAGGAAACGCATGATACTGAGGTCAGCCAACTGAGGGATGAACTCTTGAAATTCCTTCCCTATGTCAGCATCATCACGCCAAATCTGGCAGAAGCTCAGCTATTGCTCCAAAAAGACATCCAAACGGTGGAAGAGATGGAGCAGGCGGCAGTGGCCTTGTATGACTTGGGAGCCAAGGCGGTGGTCATCAAGGGAGGCAATCGCCTGGGGGGCTCAGTGGCGATCGATGTTTACTATGACGGTCAGGAAGTGGTGGTGCTCCAGTCTCACCTACTTTCAGAGAACAATGTGGGAGCGGGCTGTACCTTTGCGTCCAGCATTGCCAGTCAGCTTTTGCTAGGTCAGGACTCTTTGGAGGCAGTCAAATTGTCCAAGGACTTTGTCCATGCAGCCATCTTAAAATCAGATCAATATGGGGTAATTCAGTATGAGAAATAAAAAGACGCAAGAACTTGTATTGCTGGCCATTCTAACGGCTTTGACCTTGGTTCTAGCATTTATCCATGTACCAACTCCAAATGGCTTTACATCTTTGCTGGATGTTGGAGTTTTCTTTACTGCCTTTTACTTGGGCAAGAAAGAAGGAGCCATTGTCGGCGGATTGTCAGGGCTTCTGATTGATTTCTTGTTGGGCTATCCCCAGTGGGCTTTCTTTAGCTTGCTTTTTCACGGAGCCCAGGGCTATTTTGCAGGATGGACGGGTAGGAAACGTTTTCTGGGCATCATTTTCGCCAGTCTTTCCATGATTGGTGGCTATTTTGTGGCATCTAGTTTCATGTATAATGTAGCTGATGCTGTTACAAGTCTGATGAGCAATACTCTGCAAAACATAATTGGTTTGGTACTAGGTTATATCTTGGCTCAGGCAATAGAAAGAATTGGTGCAGTAAATCATGTCATTAAAGGAAATTAAAGACCAAACTAAGCAAGTTGTCGAAGAGATTTTAGAACTCAGCAATCTTCAAAAGGGTCAGATTTTTGTACTGGGTTTGTCTTCTAGTGAGGTCAATGGTGGGCATATTGGCAAAAATTCCAGTCTAGAAGTTGGAGAGGTCGTTGTCAAAACTATTCTGGATATTTTGACACCAAAGGGCATTTACCTAGCTGTCCAAGGTTGTGAGCACCTCAATCGTGCCTTGGTAGTGGAGCGGGAATTGGCTATCCAGAAAGATTTGGAAATGGTCAATGTCCTGCCCACCCTTCATGCAGGAGGCTCTGGACAGTTGGCGGCCTTCAAGTATATGAAGGATCCAGTCGAAGTGGAATTTATCACCGCTCAGGCGGGTGTGGACATCGGCGATACGGCGATTGGTATGCACATCAAGCACGTCCAAGTGCCGATTAGACCGAGCTTGCGTGAGATCGGCCAGGCCCATGTCACCGCCCTTGCCAGCCGTCCAAAATTGATCGGTGGCGCACGCGCGGCCTATCAGGAAGATCAGATACGGAAGCAATAATGTGATGGAGAACGAGAAGAAGCTTTCTCGTTTTTTCTATGCAAATCAGAAGGAGTTTGCTATAATTAAGATATGAAAGATTAAGTGTAGCTCCGTATGTCAAATGGAGCAAGAACAATTTTGTTGGTATAGTCGTTCAGTTTATTTTTTATTACTTTGACGCAAGAGGAAACTCCGTTTCCTTATTTCCAAGTTCAAACACTCCACTGGATTGTTTGAACTCGCTTTGCCGTACTCTGTAGGTGTGACTTGTTTCTCAAGTGCTATTTTTCCAACCTTATACAGTCATTAGACTGTATAAGCAACCTGCAGCTTTTGATGCGAACTTTGTTCGCTCTATTTCCCACCTCCAAAGGTTCCCCAAACCTTTAGAGCTAGTACTAAAAGCAAACTAAACGACTATAGATTCAAGAGGTATAATACCTCCTTTTTGGCATGGAAAGAAGAAAAATGAAACAAAAGAGTTTTGCACTTAAAATGACAAGAAAGACTGAATTGGCGCGTGTACTTTCAGAAACACGCACCTCCTATATTGTGGGTCAGGCAGATGGAAAGACTTTCTTCGTGGATAAGGGAAAAATCAACTCCTATGTAGGAGATATTGTCGAACTGGAGCAGATTGGTAGTCAGATGAAGATTAAATCCATACAGGAAAGGAAAAATCTGGTATCCAAGGCTCGCAATAAGACCAGTAAGAGTTATCGATATTCAAAAGATAGTCAAGTTCTAGCGACGAATGTAGACCAGATTTTCATTTTGTTAGCGGTCAATCAAAATCTGACTTTATCGAAATTAGAACGCTATGCCTTGGTCTTTGGGCAAAAGAATATCCAGCTACTATTTGTTCTAACAAAGATAGATTTGGTAGACGATTGGGCCCCCTTTATCCAAGAAGTAAAGGAACTTTATCCCCAGTTAACCCTAATACCTGTTAGTATTTATCGTCCTGATAGTTTGAAAGAATTGGCTCGGCATTTTTCTCCTGAGGGCATTGGGCTCTTACTGGGAAGCTCAGGTGCGGGTAAGTCCAGTCTTATCAATCATTTTCGAGGAGAAGAATTACAAGCTGTCAGTCCGGTTCGCTCGGACGGCAAAGGGAAGCATACCACAACTGCGAGTTATTTCCTGTATTCACCTGAATTGGATTATTATTTTATTGATACCCCAGGTTTCAAGGGGATTGATCGTCACGATTCCTTTTATCTGTCTATCTTATTTGATGATATTCTTGAACTAGCCGATTGGTGCCGGTTTTCTGACTGTCACCATCAAACAGAAAAGGCTTGTGCTGTGAAACAAGCGGTTGAAGATGGTCGGTTGAGAAGTAAGAAATTGGAGCGGTATAGGAAAATAGTCATTTAGTTTATCTTTGATTGCTTCGACGAGCGAGGAAACGTCGTTTCCTTATTTCCAACTTCAAACAATCCACTGGATTGTTTGAACTCGCTTTGCCGTACTCCAATTATGTCTACGGCTGTTGACACGAACTTTGTTCGCTTTATTTCCAACCTTCAACTATCTCCCAGACAGTTGGAGCGAGTATTAAAAGCAAACTAAACGACTATACAATCAGTAGCCATCCTAATCACAACCAAGTGGTTGTGATTTTTTTTGAACAAAATCCTTGCCAAGTAGATTTCTTTATGTTAAACTTGTTCTTGTAGTTGATACATGAACAGAAAGGAATATCTTATGATGGATACAAAATTTTCTGTTGCCCTTCATATTCTTACCATGATTAGTGAGAGCAAGGAAGTCCTCAGCTCGCAAGCCTTAGCAGAAAGTGTTGGCACCAATGCTAGTTACATTCGTAAGGTGATTGCACTTCTGAAAAATGCAGGACTCATCACTTCGCAACAAGGGCGTTCAGGATACCAGTTAAGTAAGTCGCCAAAAGAGATGACTTTATTGGAAATCTATTTTGCCACCCAGGAAGTAGAACATATTAATCTCTTCCAAATTCACCAAAATGCTAACCAGGCATGTCCAGTTGGTAAGCACATTGAGAGTGCCATGTCTCCTATTTTTTCAAATGTTGAAGAACAACTTGAAAAAGAACTAGGGCAAGAAACCTTGGATAATGTCATTACCAATCTCTACCAATCAGCCAATCAAAAACGTATCTGACCAAGTGTCAGATTTTCTAAGAATAAACAATGACTTGTATCAGATACAAGTTTCTAAATAAAAGGAGTAAACCATGAAAGCAGCACAACACACATCTTATAACAAAAACAATATTGTACTTAACCTAACAGACATTGCTAAACCACAAATTAAACCGAATCAAGTCCTTGTCAAAGTGACGGCGGCAGGTGTCAATCCTTTGGACAACATGATTTCTCGTGGTGAAGTCAAATTGATTGTCCCTTACAAATTGCCACAAACAGCGGGTAATGAAGTTGTTGGTTTGGTTGCAGAAGTCGGCTCAAGCGTGACCAAGTTTGAAGCTGGTGACCGTGTCTTTGGTCGTCTTCCCCTCGACAATATCGGTGCCTTTGCCGAGTATGTAGCAGTTGAGGCTACAGCCCTTGCTAAAGTTCCTGCCTATCTGACTGATGTGGAAGCGGCGGCCGTTCCCTTGACTGCCTTGACTATTATGCAGGCACTGGACCTCATGGGTGCAGAAGCTGGCAAGACCATTTTCATCTCAGGTGGGACAGGCGGTGTCGGTGGTATGGCTATTCCGATTGCCAAAGCCAAGGGATTGACGGTTATTACCAACGGTGACGGGGAAAATGCAGAGCGGGTATTGGCACTGGGAGCTGACCAGTTTATCGACTACAAGACAGAAGATTACACCAAAACCCTCTCCCAAATCGACTATGTACTGGACACACTTGGTGGTGCAGAAACTGAAAAACAAATGTCGATTATGAAAAAAGGTGGTCAGCTGGTTTCCCTCCGTGCCATGCCAAATGGCGAATTTGCCAAACGCATGAACCTACCAAAATGGAAACAATTCCTGCTTGGCTTGGTTGGTCGCAAGTTTGATAAAATGGCGGAAAGCTACGGAGTACACTACCATTTCATCTTCGTAGAAAGCAATGGGCAACAGCTGCAAGAAGTGGCAGATATTTTCAGCAAGCTAGAAATCAAACCGTCTATCGACACCGTTTATCCATTTGAAGAAGTCAACGCAGCCTTGGACAAGGTCGCAAACGGTCGCTCACGTGGAAAAACTGTCCTCAGTTTTAAATAGTAGGAGTACTTATGTCTTATATCACAACTAAAAATCAATACATTACTGTCGCTGGCAATCAGATTGCCTACCGTGAACTAGGTAAGGGCAAGTATAAGCTGCCCTTGGTCATGTTGGTCCACTTGGCCGCAACCTTGGATAACTGGGATCCAAAATTGCTAGACTTACTAGCTGAAAAAGAGCACATTATCGTCTTAGATCTTCCAGGTGTGGGGGCAAGCCAAGGCAAGGTAGCTCCTACTATTCCAGGAATGGCAGAGCAGGCTCATGCTATTATCAAGGCCTTGGGGCATACGAAAATTAACCTGCTCGGTCTTTCTATGGGTGGTTTTATCGCCCAAGAAATCGTTCGTCTTGATAGCCAAATGGTTAACCGCTTGATTCTAGCAGGAACAGGTCCTCGTGGTGGTGTAGAAGTCGATAAGGTGACAGGAAAAACCTTCCGCTATATGCTGAAGGCAGGTCTGGAGCGTGTGGATCCAAAACGCTATATTTTCTACAACCACGATAAAGCAGGCCGTCTGGAAGCTGAAAAAGTTTTGGGTCGTATGGGAGAAAGAAAAGCTGAGTATGCAGACAAGGACATGAATATCCCAGGATTTTTAATCCAGCTGAAGGCTATCAAACGCTGGGGTAGAGATCCTCAAGAAGATATGGCCTTTATCACGCAACCAACGCTGATCGTTAACGGTGACAAGGACATGCAAGTACCGACTGAGAACTCTTATATCATGCATGAGAAAATCAAAAACAGTCAACTGATCATTTATCCAAATGCAGGACACGGCTCTATCTTCCAAAATGCAGAAGAGTTTTCAAAAGCCTCGATTACATTTTTGGAGGAATAGTCCCTATTACTCTTGCATATACAAGGCCTGCAAAGTCCCCAAAATCACCCCAGCCTGCTCTTGAAAGAGTTGATTGAGTTACTTGTCTTCCTTATCTTTTGTCTGTATAATAATCTAAAACGAAAGGAAAGCAAATGAACACGAAGAATTTTTACTGGGTGCGAGAACCAGAAAACTCTCAGATTTCAGATAATGAAATCAGAATCACAACCCAAGCTCATACAGACTTGTGGCAGAAGACCTACTACCATTTTGTCAATGATAATGCTCCCCTGCTCTTGATGGACACGGAGGAAGAGTATTTTTCCTTTACGGTTAAGACGGATTTTTCCAACAGCCATACCCGATTTGACCAGTGTGGTGTCGTGGTCTATCAGGATTCGGAAAACTGGATTAAAGGCTCTATTGAGTATGAAAATGAAGATTTTCAGCATTTGGGTAGCGTTGTGACCAATCAGGGCTTTTCAGACTGGGCAACTCAGGAAATCCCTGCTTCTGTCAAGTCAATCTACTACCGTTTGAGCCGACGGGGTAGCGATTTCTGCATCGAAAACTCTAAAGACGGTGTTCATTTTGAGCAGATGCGAATCTGCCACCTGCATGAAGGCAGTGGTAAAATCCATTTCGGTATCTACGCCTGTTCACCGGAAGACTCTTCCTTTGAAGCTGTCTTTACAGAAATGAGTTTGACAGACTGCAAATGGCTAGCCCACGACGGTCAACAACCAGACTAGAAGATTGGGCAGAAGCTCCGCCATTTCCCAAAAGACCCCAAATTTCAAGTTGAAGTTAGCCACCCAAAAGAAATTCACTTGGCGACTTGTAGTCCAAGCATTTTTTAGGGTAGTTGTTAATCCAATTTTCGATAAAAGCGACTTCTTTCGGAGTCGTTTTCTTGGTTCCTTTAGGTAACCATCTCCGAATCAATCGATTATGGTTTTCATTTGAACCTCTTTCCCATGAAGAGTAGGGATGTGCATAGAAGATATGTTCCTCAGGAAACACTTCAACCAATCGACTAAATTCCGAACCATTATCTGCAGTTATTGATAAAATATGATACTCAGCTAATAGTAACCTAAGTGCCTGATTGACAGATTCAGCAGTTTTATTTGGAATTAATCTTATGATTTGGTGTCTACTTCGTCGGTCGGTTAAGACTAAAAGACACTGATTTTTCGCTC
>NZ_POPB01000041.1 GCF_002964045.1 Streptococcus suis
ATATGGAATTCGTGTCAATATCTCATCCGCAAAAAATGTGAGGTCTATTACATAATTTCTTGCACAATCTCTAATTTAGATGCCTAGATCTCTCCAATATTTCATACGCTTTTCATTTGAATAAAAGCTCACATGAATCACTGTTCTCTATCCATATGAAGTCAATAAAAAATAGAAATCTTAGCTAAAAATATTTTTGACAAAAGTTGTAAAACGATTCCAAAGATCCCAAAACCATGAAGAGTTTTCAGGAGTCTTTGGCTGTTGTATT
>NZ_POPB01000410.1 GCF_002964045.1 Streptococcus suis
TACTTACAACATTTATCGGTTCACAATTAATGACTGCTGAGCTTCCAAAAAAAGATGACCTTTATGGACAACAGTATGTAACAGTCGTAAAACATCTTCAGGAAGCAGGTTTTAAAAATATTCAGGGGGTGGAACTTAGTGATTTAGAATTTGGAAAAATAGGTGAAAGCAATCTTGTCGAACTCGTCTCTGTTGACGGAGAAGATTGGAAGGAAGGACGTGCTTTAAAAAACATCCCAATTACAATCTCCTACCATGTTCCCAAAAAAGATGCCGTTGAATTCAACCTACCAGCTTCTAAAAATTTAACAGATGTCGAGAAAGAGCTGAAAGATTCAGGTTTTAAGCAAGTCGAACTAACTCCTGTTCTGCTAGTAGAAGAAGGCAATGCGGACAAAAA
>NZ_POPB01000411.1 GCF_002964045.1 Streptococcus suis
TGTATCTGGCGATGTGTCATAGACTTGAAAATCCACTCCAACTCCAAAATCAGCCTGAGCCAACTGATTAACCATGGTCATGTGAGCCAATTCCTTGATATTGTTTTCCTTTGACAAATGCCCTAGGTAAATCTTTTTGGTCCGATTTCCCAACGAGCGAATCATGGCATCAGCTCCATCTTCGTTACAAAGATGTCCCTTATCGGATAGAATCCGTTGCTTCAAATTCCATGAATAAGAACCCGAGCGCAAAATTTCAACATCATGGTTCGATTCAATCAAATAAGCATCGGCATTTTCTACAATTCCAACCATGCGGTCACTGACATAGCCTGTATCCGTCAATATAACAAAGGATTTGTACTAGA
>NZ_POPB01000412.1 GCF_002964045.1 Streptococcus suis
ATTATGGACTTCCACTGATTTCAAATTATGTTCTCATGCCATCCATCTACTGGACAGCTGTTATCTGCGTCGGACTCTATCACGGTGCTTATATCGCAGAGGTCATCCGTGCAGGGATTGAGGCTGTGCCTACTGGGCAGACTGAAGCCGCACTTTCACAAGGATTTACTCAGTCTGAAACCATGCGAATCATCATTTTACCACAGGCCATTCCGACCATTCTTCCACCTTTGACCAACCAAGTAGTAAACTTAATTAAGAATACGGCTACTGTTGCCATCATCTCTGGAGCTGATATTATGTTTATGACAAAATCTTGGTCTGCCATGAATGCCAACTACATCCCAGCCTTTGCTGGTGCTGCTTTCCTTTACTTCATCATGTGCTTCCCTGTTGCAAGCTGGGGCCGCCGCATTGAAGAAAAGAATA
>NZ_POPB01000413.1 GCF_002964045.1 Streptococcus suis
TTTTATAACTGGAAAATCAGGTACCGGCAAAACCTCCTTAGTAAAAATTTTACTAGGTTTACAAAGTATTAGTGGGGAAGGTAATGAAGGAAATATAATTATTGGAGGAGTTAACTTACTAGACCAAAACCTAGATTTAAGAAGAGATATTTGCTATATATCACATCCGTCAATTCTTTTTAAAGGCACTCTGAAATCAAATTTGAAATTATTCTGTCCAAACTACACTATTGAAGAACTGATGTTAGCAATTGATAAAGTAAATCTTTCAGATATATTTCCTCATGCTTTAAATATTGAAAATTTATTTATATTGGAAAATGGTACTAATTTTTCAACTGGTCAGCGTCAAAGAATAGGAATGCT
>NZ_POPB01000414.1 GCF_002964045.1 Streptococcus suis
CAGAAGGCAAGGGAGATGTAGTAGTAACTATTGGTGATACTACGGTGACCGATGCTGTAACGATCGCTACTTCAGGTCAAAACTTGAGTGTTAAATTGTCACCAGAACAGCTGCAGAAAGATAGTGGTAAAGCAGTTGTTGTAACCTTCAAAGCTAAGATTCGTGCGAACGCTAACTTATCAGGCTACTTGAATGCGGATGACAATACTACGAAGATTCCAAATACGGCAAGCTTCACAATTGATAACAAGCCGAAGGAAAATTCAAATCCAGTAACCGTCACCCCACCAACTCCACCAACACCGACAGTAGATAAGAAGGTTAACGGTCAAGCTCATGAGAACTTGACAAACCGTGACCAAACGTTTGAATACAGCATTTCTACTCAGGTTCCAACTGATGCGAAGAAATTCGAAA
>NZ_POPB01000415.1 GCF_002964045.1 Streptococcus suis
AAAATGATAGTTTGAGCACTTTTCATTATAGGTCATATGGAACTTTTTTTCTATACTCAAAAAGGCTCCATAATTTCCATGGTGGATTTACCCACTACAGAAATTATAGAGCCGAATAAACAAGTCGTTAGAATTCTAATTTCTAGCGACTTTTTTGTATGTTTTAATAATTATTTATTTTTGGAAAAAATGGCTCCAATTTAGTCAAATAAGTTGTCAGAAAGATAAAATATAGCTATAATGAGACTACTATAAAATTTTTCAGGGAGTTTTGATGAAAAAGAACTTTAGTGAAAAGCAAGAACGCTTTGCATTTCGTAAATTATCTGTAGGACTTGTCTCTGCAACTGTTGCGAGTCTATTTTTTGCTGGCTCGATTGCAGCGGCTCCGTCTGTTAGTGCCCAGTCGATTAATTATACTTATGTAACTGAGCAAGAGTTGACAGATGCAGAAAAAGAATTGATTATTCGAGACCTGCCAGGTTTGGCTCAAGCAACAGATGCGAACTATTATTTGGTTTATCGTCCAGTAGGAGCGAGCCAGACAACTACAGGCACAAATTCAAAAATCTTGCCTAAGACAGGTGCTTTAGAAACAGGTGCAATGGCACTTGCAGGTCTTTCTCTTTTAGTTGTAGCTGTTAAGTTGGGCAAAAAAGGGAAGAAAGAACTTGCGGGAGTAATCATCCTTGCCGCAACGGGTGCAAGTTTCTTGGCACCGACTGGCTCAGCCTTGACTAGTCACATTTTGGCTCAATTCAACCATGCGGTGGAAAGATCAGCAGGTCAGGCCTTGCCAGCGCCAGCTGAGATTGAAGGCTATGTTTATGTAGGCTATTTTAAAGATAGCAAGGCGGTAGAAGAGCTTCCAGCAGGGGAGGAAAAACCAGTTGTTTCGGAGAAACCTACTGATAATGGGAACCAAGGAATCGTAACCGAAGTTCCAAATACTGCTCCAAGCCATGAGCTACCTGCAGCTAATATTACTGAGAAGACGCTTACCAAGACTGAGGTTATTGCCTTTGAGACGCAAACGGTTGAAAATCCAGCCTTGGCCGAGGGGACAGAAAAAGTTGTTCAAGAAGGTCAAAATGGTGAGCGGACTATTACAATTAAACAAACAATTGTTGATGGTCAGGTTCTTAAGGAAGAGGAAGTTTCGTCAGAAATTACTAAAACAGCTACTCCAAAAATCATTGAAATCGGAACCAAAAAGGCTGAAGACTCAGCAATAACAGTTGTTCCAGATACGGCACCGACCCATGAGGTTCCTGAACTTACGATCACTGAGGAAGTAACATCACATACAGAATCTATTGCATTTGTATCAGAAGAAGTGTATGATGCGAGTTTGCCAGTAGGGACTAGACAGACAGTCCAAACTGGTCAACCGGGTCAAAAGACTATTGAAACCAAGAAGACTTTTGCTGATGGAGTGTTGATTAAGTCAGAGGTTCTTTCTGAAACTGTTACTCAGTCACCAGTAAATCAGATCGTCAAAATTGGTACCAAGCCAGCAGAAGACTCAGCTATTACGGTTGTTCCAGATACGGCACCAACCCATGAAGTACCAGAACTTGTTTTGACAGAAGATACAACGACAAACACGGAGTCGATTCCCTTTGAAAGTCAGGTAATCTATGATGATACCTTGGCGGAGGGTACTCGAAATGTAGATCAAGTTGGTAAAGCAGGAGTTCAAACGACTGTTATCAAGAATTACTACGCTGATGGTGTCTTGATCAAGTCTGAGCAGGTTTCAAGCTCGGTGACAAGCTCACCAGTAACTGAAATTGTTCGCATTGGTACAAAGAAAGCTGATACAGTCAAAACTGAGACCGAATCAGCTACAAAAATCATTCCATTTGAAATCAGCTATCAAGATGATGCGACCCTTCCAGTTGGTGAAGAAAAAATCATTACAGCTGGTCAAAATGGACTTGCGACTGTTACAACAACCTATACTCTTGTAAATGGCGTTCGTCAAGCAAACCCAACAGTGACTGAAACTGTGACCACTCAGCCTGTGACTCAAGTAGTAGCACGTGGTACAAAAACGGTTACCCCAACTCCAGTTGAAGGTACGGAAACCGTTACGGAAACGGTAGAGATTCCATTTGAAACTAAGACAACAGATTCGTCTGACCTTTATGTTGGTCAAGAACAAGTTGTTACGGAAGGTAAAAATGGAAGCAAGGAAATCACCACAACTTATGTAACCATTGACGGCGTTCGTCAGGCAAATCCAACAGTAACCGAGAAAGTAACGCAAGAGCCAACAACCAAAGAAGTTCTCAAAGGCACCAAGCCAATCGAGGGTACCGAATCAGAAACAGAAACAGTAGAAATTCCATTTGAAACTAAAATAACTGAAACAGCAGATCTTTATACAGATGAAGAGCGAGTTGTCGTTGAAGGTAAGAACGGAAGCAAAGAAATCACTACTACCTACCAAACCATCAAAGGTGTTCGTCAAGCAAATCCAATAGTAACTGAGAAAGTAACCCAAGAGCCAACAACCAAGGAAGTTCTCAAAGGAACCAAGCCAATCGAGGGTACCGAATCAGAAACAGAAACAGTTGATATTGCCTTTGAAACAGAGTATGTTGATGATCCGACATTGTTGGAAGGTAAGACAAAAGTTGTAACAACAGGTGTAAATGGCTCTAAGACAGTTACAACAACTTACAAGACAATCAAGGGCGTTCGTCAGGAAAATCCGACAGTTACCGAAGAAATTACTGAACAACCGGTAAATGAAGTGATTGCTCGTGGTACAAAAGTTGAGAAAGTACCACAAGTAATTATCACAGATTTGGTAGAAAATGATGATGCAAAATCAGCAACAGTCAGCTACAAGTTGACAGATGAAACATCTAATTTCCTCAGAGCAGTTGCACTCTTATACGACAATACAGGTGCTTTGGTTAAAGAGCAAGCTATTGAGGATCCAAATGGTCAGATTACCTTAGAAAATCTAGACTTCTACACAGACTATACTGTGAAAACCAAGATATTCTATACCTTAGATGAACAAGAACAAAGCTCAGAGCAAGAAGCTATTCTTGAAAGCATGCGCAAATTTGATTTGGTCTACAAGAAGATTGAAATCAAGGATATTGATGCGGTGACTGTTTACCGTCGCAAAAATGGTAGCTACATCGGTCAAGAATTCTTAGAAGAGCTACCAACATCTACTGAAGAACTATTCATAAAAGTAACCTCAGATCGCTTCAAAGAAGTCTATCTTCCAGTTTCTAGCGTTGAAGAAACAACTTTAGATGGCAAAACAGTCTTTAAGTTGGTTTCATCATTTGATGAATTGGTTCAAGACAAGGATGCTCAATACGTTGCCAACCGTGAATTCTACATTCCTAAGATGGTAACAGATGCAAATACCTATACATCCTTTAAAGCTTTGATCGACGCTATGAAGGCTAACCCAAGTGGCACTTTCAAATTAGGTGCACATTTGGACGCAAGTGAAGTCCCTGTTGGAGATATTCCATCTTATGTGACTGGATTTAGCGGTACTTTGGATGGAGTAAATGACGGCTATGCCTTCTCAATCAGCAACTTGAAAGCCCCATTGTTCTTTAACCTTGGTGGTAAAGTTCAAAACTTGGATATTAAAAATGCAAGCTTGAATACAACGTCTAAGAACCCACTTGCGACAATTGCTATCAATGCCAATGGCGCAACCATTACAAACGTAGCAGTAGAAGCAAGCCTAAAAGGTCCGCAACATGTTTCTGGTCTGGTTCATTCTGCAACCAACTCTACTATCAAGGATGTATCCTTCAAGGGAAGTATTGAAGTAACTGGAACTGATGCAAGCCTCACTGGTGGTATCTTGGGTAATGGTACGATGGCAAGTGTTGGAAATGCCAAGGTTGATGCGACCATTACTCTCCCAGGCACAGAAAACCAAGTCGCTGGTGGTATTGTCGGACGTACGATGCTTGTCTACGATGTACCAGGAAGTGTCTATAATTCTTATGCAACTGGTTCTATTGTGACGACTGAATCAGCGGCTATTGTCGGCGGAATTGCAGGTGCCAACCAAGTAACGGGTGCCTATGCTCCATATAGTGGTAATGTTAATAATGTTATCAGCGATATGACTGGTGCGACAAGCATTATCGGTCAACCAGCAAATCCAACCGGTAAGATTAAGGACGGTTTCACTACAACATCTGATAATTTGACCAATGTTACTGTTATCTCTGATGAAGATGCACAAGCCAAAGTTGAAACTATGAATATTCAAGCGACAATTGATGATTCTGTTTCGCTTAATCTCAATCAATATTCAGTAGATTATCTAACCGTGGATAAGGCTCAGGCTGACCATGAAATCGCCTACTACAACATGGAGAAAATCCTTCCATTCTACAACAAGGAACTTCTTGTCTACTATGGAAATAAGATTGCGACAGGCGATAAGCTCAATACAGTTCGCCTGCTTGATGTTGTGCCAATGAAGGACAAGGATGTTGTTGCAGATGTCTACGCTGAGAAGGCTACTATCAATAAGATTATGCTTCACTATGCAGATGGCACGGTGGATTACAAGACTGTTTCTTATCTAGAAGACTTCAAGAACAATCACGTTGTTGAGTACACTATCTCAGGTACAGACTTGATTTACACGCCAGAATCATTCTTGAATGACAGAAGTGCCCTTGTTGCTGACTTGGTAAGTAGCTTGTCAACAGTAGTCCTTGACTCGGATGCTATGAAAGCGATTATCAAATATCCAACAACCTTGAATGCCGATACTCAGACAGGTACTGCAAAAGATTTCTACTTTGGTGAAAGCTATGACCAAGTGATGGCCAACTTAGAAAGCAATGTTCGTAAGATTTTGGTTGCTAGTCTAAATGGTCAAGGTCAGGCTTCTGAAGACTACATCAAAGAGAAAATCACCAACAACAAAGAAGCCTTTGTGCTCGGTTTGACCTACTTGAACCGTTGGTATGACATCAACTTTGGAGAGATGAATACCAAAGATTTGACCATCTTTGAACCTGACTTCTTCGGAAATGATGCGGCGTCTGCTCTTGATATGATTCTTGCAATTGGTAATGGTGGCTACGATGTTCTTCGTGCCCACAATAACGTGACCACTTTCGCATCCATCATTGGTAAACAAAACAAGCAGACCAAGCTTTTCGATATGTTGGAAGATTATCGTCAGCTCTTCTTGCCAGAAATGACCAACAATGAATGGTTCAAACAAACCACTAAAGCCTATGTGGTTGAAGGTAAGTCCTTGATTCCAGAAGTAGCTGCTAAGCAGGAAACAACAGATACTTACAGCAAGTACAATGTCGGTGCCTACAGCAAGATTGTGAATGATACGGTTTCTAACCCAACTTGGAAGTACAACCACATGCTCTTGCCACTCTTGACCCTGCCACAAGAAAATATCTTTATCATTACCAACATGAATACCATCGCGATTGGTTCATACGAGCACTATGTAGATGATTATTCAACAGTGGAAAATCGTGATAAGGTTCGTCAGATGGTTGATCTGGCTGCTGAACGCCAACGTGATAATGCGGACTTCTGGTATAAGATGTTGGACGAAACCAATCGTGACAAGCTCTTCAGATCTGTCCTAAATAACGAAGGTTACGTCATGTACGGTAAAGATGGCACGAAGTCTTATCGCAATTTGACAGCCGATGTTGATGCTATCCAAGATTTCTACGGTCCTATCAACAAGTGGTACCGTGAGCATCCGTCTATTAAGACTGCCTTTGCGGATGGAAGTGAGACCTACTATATCACTTACGATATGCTGACAGATTATGGTACAGCCCTTTATACCCACGAAATGGTCCACAACCAAGATGGTGATATTTATCTGAAAGGCTATGGTCGCCGTATTGGTCAAGGTAACGAACTCTACGCCCAAGGTCTTCTGCAAAACGTCTTCAATGTCACTGAGATGAACCTTGGATTCAACGCTGTCTATAATAGCGATGATGCCAACCGTGTCCATGTCGGAGATCCAGTTGCACGTTTCAATAGCGAAGCTGATTTCAATGAGTATTACCATAACCAGTTCGATGTGCTGTACTTGCTGGATTACCTAGAAGGTACAAATATCTTGGCTCAATCGGATGCAGCGAAGAAAGCTTGGTTGCGTAAGATTGAAAACTACTATGTCCAAAATAATGGTGTTGATACCCATGCTGGAAACTCTGCGCGTGCATTGACAGATGATGAAGTTGCAAGCTTGAAGACCTTCAGTGATTTGATTGATCAGAGCATTATCGTTCAACGTCAGTATGTGAATAATCCTGCTAATGCAAGTAAGAAGTGGGATCGAAATAGTTATGTCAGCGTTCCAATGTTTGCGGCTAACTTCTCAGCTCTTTCAAACTCAAAAGGTTCACCAGGCGACATCATGTTCCGCCGTATGGCCTTTGAATTGATTGCGGCTAAAGGTTACACAGATGGATTTGTACCGTATGCTTCTGGCCAATTGTCTGACCTAGCAATGGAAAAAGGCTCAATTATTTATGATACTTGGAACAAGAAAGATACTGGTTTGATTACGGATGACCATGTCTTAGAATATGTCTTCCAAGGTCAATACGCTTCATGGGCTGACTTCAAGAAAGCTATGTTTACTGAGCGTTTGGAAAAAGCTGCAGCAGGCCAACTCAAGCCGTTTACTATGCAGTATGAACTTGGTGTTGCTGATTCGACCAAGGAAGTGACTGTCACAAGCTTTGAACAGTTGCAAGCCTTGATGAAAGAAGCTATGGAAGCAGACATCCAAGCAAACAGCCTTAACTCGAACAACAGCCGTGTTCATGCACTCAAAGTGAAAGTTTATCAAGCCTTGATGAACTCTACAAATGATTTCAGAACATCGATTTTTAACTAAATAAACCGAAAAGGAGAACAACGAAAGTTGGCTCCTTTTTTGGTTAGAAGAATTTACAAAAAAAATTATTAAATTATGTAATAATGCTTGAAAAAATGGGGGGGGGGATGATATTATATAGGTGATATGTTTAATATCATAATAGAGCTAGTAATGCAACCTATTAATTGAGTTGACATCACTATATTTTCTTTATAAGATTTTATCCAAAATCAGTAATAAACCTCCCCATAAAGCTTATTACTAGAGTTTGTTAAAAATTTAAAAAGTCATATATAATTTTTAAGATTATTCTTTTAGATTTCACTTCTTTTAATTGTTGTACGATCTAGCTCTTTTAAATAATGGAGGTAAACAAATGCGCAAATCAAAGAAAAAGTCATTTGATTGGTACGGAACGAGACAACATTTCTCGATTCGTAAGTATCATTTTGGTGCTGCCAGTGTCTTGCTTGGTATGTCCTTGGCTTTGGGTGCTGGAGCACAGGCAGTACAAGCAGAAGAAACACTTGCATCTTCAGAAACAACAACAGCCGTAGCGTCGACTACAGATACATCAGCAAGCTCTGAAGCTGTCGTTGAAGAAGCAACAGTAGCTTCATCAACAGAAACAGCTGTATCAGCTTCAGAAACAGCAACAAATACATCTTCTACAGAAGCTTCAACTACTGAAACAGTTGCAACAGCAACGGCTACAAGTACAGAGCGTTCTGCAGCGATTAACTACATCGTTCAATATGTGTTGGAAGATGGTACTGTAGTAAAAGCGGATGTGAAATTAGCAACTGTAAGTACTACTGAAGCTACTGCAAAAACAAGCGTTACTGTAGCTACAGAACTACCTGCTGGTTACGAATTGGCATCAGGTCAAACTGCGACTGTGACTCAAGAAGTAACAGAAGGTGCTGCGAACGTGGTGACTGTAAAAGTTGTTAAGAAAGCTGAAGCAACAACTACAACAGCAACTACTGAGTCAAAAACTACAGAAACAGCTTCAAGCGAAACAACGACATCTACAGAAACCAAAGCTGCTACTACTGAAGCAGTAGCAGAAACTGTAAAAACACCTGCAACTGTTGAAGAAGCGAAAGTTGTTCTTGAACAAGTAACTTCAGAAGCTGAAGTCTTGGCAAATGAAGCTGAGCGTCTAGTTGCTGCGGCTGATAGCGATAACGAGGCATTGAAATCAGCTGCGGCAGCAACAAAATTAACTGCAACAGAAGCAACAGCTGTTTTGAATAACTCAACAGCAACACTTGAAGAAGTAAATGCACAAATCAATGCAGTTCGTACAAACGTTGAAGCACTTGTACTTGAATTGCGTAAGTTCTTGGGAACTGATGTAATTCAAGTGGCTTTGACAACTACGACAGCATCGGCAACAGTAACCCAGAGTACAGGTAACTGGACTGAAAATGCAGCAGTTTTAAATAAAGAAGTGGCTGAAAAAGAGGCGACAATTACTCCAACTGATGAAGATATCAATAGTGAATACAAATTAACTGAGGTTGCTGACTATAAAACATTTTTTGTTGTAGATTTATCAGGAGATCAAGATCCTACAGATACTAGCATAAAAAGCGACGGTTCATTTAATTATCGCTTTGATAAAAATTGGTACATGAGATTTTCTACCAATAGTACCTTAAATGATGGTAGTGTCTTAGCGGAATTGGTTGATAGATCTGCAAATCACAACGTAGTAGAAACACTAACAATTTCACCTGGTGAAAGTAAACAATTTAATAACATAAAAACACTTGCTGCGTCATCACCAATAAAAGAAAATAAAAGTTTTCAATATAAAATAACGAACAGTGAATTTAATTTTTCTAAAGATGGGCAAACTTCAACGCTTAGAAATTTAGATGTTTATGCAGGTATAGGTGGGTCGGCCTTATCTACGATTATTTATTCTCCAGCATCAACTACAACACAAGGAAGTGTACAAAATAGTTTTTCTTCAGCAATTCCAACTAGTGGTTTAGATGTAACTACAAAATATGTCTTAGAAAAGACAGCACTCAAAGAAGAAAAATTATTAGCCACTTACACTTTATCTGATGCAAATACAGGGGATACATACACGATAGCTGGTGCAGCAGATTTTGAGAACTATGAGTTAGTTAAGACTCCACAAAGCAATACAGGAGTTGTTGGACCAACCTATGTTAAAGGTTCTTATGTTATATCAGGAAGTTGGGCAGCAAGTCATAACGTCGTGATGGTACAAACGTTTTCAAAAGAAGACGGAACTTCTAAATTCTTAAACTTTGCTCTTAATGTAGATCATGAAGATGTAAAAGAATACTATAAAAAAACAGATGTAACTGCTGAAGATCTGAAATTAGAAGAAACAATAGCTATAATTAATGATACATCACTTTCAAATGAAGAAAAACTGACTCAAATAAAAGCATTAAATGCGCCATTTCTTTTGATGTATGTTTCAGATGATGTAGCTCCAAGGGCAGGAAATACAGGTCCGGATTTATTAACTGGAAAAGAGGTATGGACATATACATCAAATCGTTTATGGATTAGAAATAAGTATGGTGCTCCTTATGGTGATGGTAAATATGGTCCTGTAAGTAACGTAATCACCAACACTTTATTTGAACAAAATGGATATCCGAAAGGTATGTTTTTGCCATACGAATACATACTTGTGAATGAAAGTGGCCAATATATTGATTTTGACGGCAATTTACATCCCAAAGGTAACCAGACAAGTTTTGGTGGGAAAAGAATGTTTATGTTTAATGAATTCTCACCATCGACAGGAGATGTAACTTATTACTATGCTGAAAAAGGCGGAGTAAAAGTTTACTATATCAATGAAGACGGGGATCCAATTGCTCCTGCAAACCTAGTCATTGATCATGAAACTTCAGGTACTACTTTTAATGTAAAATCAGCGGAAAAATCTGAAATTACTGCAGCAGATGGAACTGTTTATTTATTTAAAGCAATAGACACTAATATTAAAAAAGCGACAGATCCAGAAGAAAGATTCACCGAAAAAATCACTTCATACGAAGGTGCAATAAAAGTAGATACTGTTCAAGAATTAACACTTGTTTATGTTAAACAACAAGTCGGCACAGTTAAATTTGTTGACACAACAGACAACACAGTTAAATTTACAGAAAACCTTAGTGGTAAAACAGGGGATGAGTTTGGCTTTGATCCAGCTGCTAAGATTAAGGAATTTGAAAACCTTGGCTACACCGTAGTGAACAAAGACAACTACAGCTCAACAGGTACCTTCGATAACATCGACGGCAACTCACAAGACTTTGTCTACGAATTGACACCAAAAGTTTCACCAATCACACCAGAAAATCCAGGTAAACCAGGTGAGCCAATTGATCCAAACACTCCAGATGGACCAAAATGGCCAACTGATAAGGGTGTTGATGATGTGACCCGTACGATCAGCCGTACCGTTACTTATGTGAAAGCAGAAGGTGGCGAAGCAGCTCCAGGCTCAAGCAACTCCGTTACCA
>NZ_POPB01000416.1 GCF_002964045.1 Streptococcus suis
ATGCTACTGAATGATCAAAGCGTTGAGAAGGGCGTGGTGAAACAGCTTCCGTGCGATGGCGGGCTGGTTTATCAGCAGTATCTTGACGAACACCTGTAGCCACAACAGTCACACGAATCTCATCTTTCATTGTTTCATCAATAGATGTACCCAACCAAATGTTAACACCTTGACCCGCAGCCTGATTAACGATTTCTGAAGCATCTTCTGCTTCTGTCAGAGTCATGTCATAACCACCTGTAACATTGACAATGACATCCTCTGCACCATCAATTGTTG
>NZ_POPB01000417.1 GCF_002964045.1 Streptococcus suis
ATGAGTAATTCTGGTAGTAATGATATGGAAGAAATTCCGGTGAATGATGAGCCTTCAGATAATATGGCAGAAAAGGTAGTTGAGAAGCCATTAATTCAATCATCGAATGCGGATTCTAAATTGAGCAGTAATGATCAGACTAAGCTCAAGACATCAGTGTCTGTAGATTCGTTGAGTTTGGAAAAAAAAGAGGTGAAATGGAGAGTAAGTTTTGACACAAGTGCATGGTCTTTTAATAACTCTCATGGAGGTTTTTATTTTGTTCTTCCAGAAGGCTTGGAATTGACTGAAATTATTGATAATAATCATGGTAACTCTAATATAATAGGAAAATTCCCTACAAATGTTCATTCTCCAGAAAACAACGGTGGAAAAGAATACCGCTTCTTTAGTAAAGAAAAAGATAATGATAGCTTTAATGCACAATGGGGCTGGTCTGCCGGCCAAGCCAATCCTGATGATACAGTTAATAAATGGAAATCAGAAAATCGTTTTTCTAAGATTTACTTCATAGATCAAATAAAAGATACTACTAAGGTGACCTATACTTTAAATGCC
>NZ_POPB01000418.1 GCF_002964045.1 Streptococcus suis
CTAATGTGAGTTTCGTCGCTTTTCATTATAGGTCATATGGGACCTTTTTTCTATATTCAAAAAGGCTCCATAATTTCCACGGTGTTCTTACCCACTACAGAAATTATAGAGCCTAAAAAATTAAAATTCTTTGGATTTTCCAGAGAATTTTTTAGTTTCCCTTAAGTTTGGCGCGCTATACTATATCCAAGCTAGAAATAGCAAAACTTTTACTGAATGAATTTCAGTATCGTCATCCGTAAGAGCTAAAGCTCAAACGGCTGGCATATCTTTTCACCTAAAGGTGTCCCTAGCTCTAAGTCGCAAGCGACAAAGAGCTAGGTATCATATAATCTCCAGAAAACAGTCGGCAAAGTGAAGTCGGCTGTTTTTGTATAAAAAATCAAAAAAGTCTTGACTCATCCCTAGGGGGATGGTGTATGCTAGGACTATCAAAGCAGATGGAGGTTGCTTATGCAGGTCAAGGATGTGGAGAAGTTGACAGGCTTGTCAACCAAGGCGATACGCCTGTATGAAGAAAAGGACTTGATTGAGGTGGCGAGAAATCCACTCAACGACTATCGAGATTATTCAGAGGAAAATGTGCAGCAACTCCGCTTGATTAAGTTGCTCCGCTATTTTGAATTTTCCCTAGCCGATATTAAGGAGCTTTTGTTTTTATCAGAAGAGGATTTGCGGTCAGCCCTGCGTGAGAAGAAGCAAGAAATCAACCAGCAAGCAGAGGAATTGTCAGACAAGGTTGACTTGCTGGGTCAGGTAGTCAAGGACCTGGGCAAGAAAGTTGACTGGCTGGAAGAAGCACAGGACTCCATTGCTTTTGTGGAAAGCGGTGAATTCCAAGACTTAAAACAAGACCTAGAAGATGCCTTATTACCAAGCCTATGGATGGCCCTCGTGCAGACCTTGACGCTATCAGGTCCGATCCTCTGGCTGTTTATCCGAATTCAAGAGGGCCGTCAGGAAAATCTTTTCCTACTAGCCGTGGTTTCCCTACTAGCAACTGCTTGGATCACGCTCCTCTGGCGAGACTACCTCGTGACTTGGTGGAAACATCGGGACAAGGTCCGTCAGAAGAATCGTAGCCAAGCTTGGTGGATTCCAATTGGTCTAATCACCCTTGTGGGTGGAATTAGCTACTTTATCTTCGTCGGCTGGTTGACAGAAACTTTCTTCCTGCCAAGCGACTGGCTCTTCTATGAGTATTCGATTGGTCTGGGCAAGGTTTCCATGGCATTTATTATGGTTTTTCTTGTTTTTCTTTTGGGAAAACTGGCGAGGCTGGTGAAACTTCCTTGGAAATACGGCTGGGGTCTGGCAGGTGGCTGTATCTTGTTGACCGCTCTGCTCATTTCTACCACAACAGCTGTGACCAAAGACCAGATTATTGACATCAATCTGTTGGCACCGTCCAAGGAATATCTTTACAGTGATGTCAAGTCTGTCTGGACAGGATTTGGGACCAAGGTATTTACCCTAGATGAAACTAAAAAGCAGGGACAGTTTAGCTACCGTATCCAGCTTGACGGAAAAGAACTTGTGTTTATGCAGCCGACTTCCAATCAGGATTTAGTGCCAGTTGATAGCTACATAGAACTAGAGGAATTTGATCAGCGACTGATGAATCTGGTCATTCCCAAAGAAAGTTCAGCAGAAGGCAGTCAGTACAACGATTTAGATGCGCACTTTCTAGGGCGATTTTTGCGAATAGTGGAAAATAAATAAAATGAATTCTGTTTTAGTTTCCCTTAAGTTTGGCGCGCTATACTATATCCAAGCTAGAAATAGCAAAACTTTTACTGAATGATTTTCAGTATCGTCATCCGTAAGAGTTAAAGCTCAAACGGCTGGCATATCTTTTTACCTAAAGGTATCCCTGGCTCTAAGTCGCAAGCGACAAGAGCTAGGTATCATATAATCTCCTGGAAATACTGGACTCACTGAGTCTGGTATTTTCATTTTGTGCTATAATAGTCCCATGACTAGAATTTTAGATATGGAACAGATGCAGGATGAGGAGTATGTTGAGCGTACCCTGCGTCCGCAGAAATTAAACGAATACATCGGTCAGGACAAGGTCAAGGACCAGTTGAAAATCTTTATTGAGGCGGCCAAACTCCGTGATGAAGCCTTGGACCATACTCTTCTTTTTGGCCCTCCGGGTCTGGGGAAGACCACTATGGCCTTTGTCATTGCAAACGAACTAGGTGTAAATATCAAGCAGACAAGTGGTCCTGTCATTGAAAAGGCAGGCGATTTGGTGGCCCTTCTCAATGATTTGGAGCCTGGCGATGTCCTCTTTATCGATGAAATCCACCGTATGCCCATGGCGGTTGAGGAGATTCTCTACTCTGCTATGGAAGACTTTTACATCGATATTATGATTGGAGCAGGGGAAGCCAGCCGCTCTGTGCATCTGGAGTTGCCACCTTTTACCCTGATTGGAGCAACCACTCGTGCGGGTATGCTATCCAATCCCCTGCGGGCTCGTTTTGGTATCACCGGTCACATGGAGTATTATGAACTGGCTGATTTGACCGAGATTGTTGAGCGGACGGCGGATATCTTTGAGATGGAGATTACCCATGAAGCTGCTATTGAGCTGGCTCGTCGGTCTCGTGGAACTCCCCGTATCGCCAACCGTCTGCTCAAGCGGGTGCGGGATTTCGCACAGATTATGGGCGACGGCCTGATTGATGACAGCATTACGGACAAGGCTTTGACCATGCTGGACGTGGACCGTGAAGGTCTGGACTACGTGGACCAGAAGATTCTTCGTACAATGATTGAGATGTACGGTGGCGGTCCCGTCGGCCTCAACACCCTGTCGGTTAATATTGCTGAAGAGCGCGAAACGGTGGAGGACATGTATGAGCCTTACCTGATTCAGCAGGGCTTCATCATGCGGACACGGACGGGGCGGGTTGCGACAGCCAAGGCCTACGAGCACTTGGGTTATCCTTATACGGAAAAATAATGGCAGAGCAGATGAGACAAGTAGCCAGTTTATTTGGAGATTGGCCTGAGGCAATTATTTGGACCTGTTTAGAAGGCAGAATGGGACAGATTCATGTTGATGACAGCCAGTCGCCCCAGTCAGCCTTAGCTCTCTATGGACGGCAGAGCTTCTTTGGTTTTTTTGCCGGAAAACCAAATATGGACTTGCTGAAAATATGTGAGGGAAAGGATATTATTTTAGTCCCCCAAAACCAGGCCTGGTCAGACTTGATAGAAGGGACTTACGGAGACAATATCCGGTCCTTTACCCGTTATGCTACGAAAAAAGATACTAGTTTTGACCTTGGGCATTTGCAGAAACTGATTGATGCCCTACCTGAAGAGTTTGACCTGAAAGTGATTGACTGTAATCTGTATGATGCCTGTCTGGTGGAAGACTGGTCACGCGATTTGGTGGGCAATTATGCTGATGTGGAGCAGTTTTTAGACTTGGGTCTAGGCTATGTCATCTTGCATAAGGAGCAGGTGGTGTCAGGTGCCTCATCCTATGCCAGTTATTCAGGTGGGATTGAGATAGAGGTGGATACTAGGGAAGACTATCGAGGTTTGGGTTTAGCTAGAGCTTGTGCTGCTCAGTTAATCTTAGCTTGTTTAGACTGTAATCTCTATCCTAGCTGGGATGCCCATACTCTGACTTCCTTGAAACTGGCTGAAAAATTGGGTTACCAATTGGACAAGCCCTATCAAGCATATGAATGGAGATAAGATGATACCGACATTTATTTGGGATTTGGACGGAACGCTGTTGGATTCCTATGAAGCGATTTTGGCTGGAATTCAGGAAACCTATGAACAATATGATCTTCCTTTTGACCGCGAAGAAGTAAGAAATTTCATTCTTCGCTATTCTGTCAAGGATTTGCTGGTGCGTGATGCGGACAAGTACGGTCTGGATAGCGATGAGCTTAATCGCGTACGTGCGACTTCCTTGAAGGAGAAGAATACGCAGATTCCCTTGATGGCTGGTGCGCGTGAAATTCTGGACTGGACAGCAGAGAAAGGAATTCAAAATTTCGTTTATACACACAAGAGTGACAATGCTTTTCAGGTTTTGGAGGATTTGGGTGTCCATCACCATTTCACAGAAATCTTGACCAGCGATTCTGGTTTTGCCCGCAAACCAAGTCCAGAAGCTCTGCTATTTCTCATCGAAAAATACGGACTGGACAAGGAAAAGACCTACTATATTGGTGACCGTCTGCTTGATGTGGAGACAGCTGTCAACGCAGGGATTCAGAGTATCAACCTGCAAATTGATGGTGTGGAGCAGAATTGGAAGATTGGGAAGTTGGTGGATATTAAGGGGAAGTTTGAATAAAGGATATAGTCAAAAACTATTACAAGTCATGGAAATATTCAATTAGTCATCTATAGCGAGTTTTGATAGACTAGATAGGTAAAGCGAAAAAACTGAGGTTATCGGTGAAAGATAAAAAATTTGAGTAATTTTTGGATGGGTTCAAATACCAATTAGTATGTAAGTATACAATTATTTTCATTGCAAGATGAAATCGTTTACAATACCTAGCTTTTTTGCTACAATGAACAAAAGTATATTCGGAGGTATTTTATGAACGATAAGGAATTTGGACAACGTGTACGTCAACTTAGAGAAACCGCTAGTCTGACACGTGAACAGTTTTGTGGTGATGAATTGGAACTCTCCGTCCGCCAATTAACCCGTATTGAAGCTGGTACCTCTAAACCGACTTTTTCAAAGATTCAGTATATTGCGACCCGATTGGGCATGGGACTTTATGAACTTATGCCAGATTATGTATCCTTACCCGAAAGATATTCTAAACTGAAGTTTGATGTCCTCCGTACACCGACTTATGGCAATGAGGAATTAATTGAAAAACGTGATGCTATCATGACGGAAATTTATGATGATTATTATGATGACTTGCCTGAAGAGGAGAAAATAGCGATAGATGCGATTCAATCACGAATTGATACCTTAGAGTCAGGGACAGCAGGCTTTGGAAAAGAGATACTGGAAGATTACTTTGAACAAATTTTTCGAAAACAAAAGTACGAAGTGAATGATTTACTGATTATTAGGCTCCAGCTCGAATATGTTAGGTTATCTAGTAATGATTCAGAAATATTTAGACAGTTTTTGAAAATTATAGAAGCCTTACATGGACAAATTGATATCATCAATTCAAGTGATCTATTTGTTTTACGAGATACATTGTTATCTTGTGTAAATATTTTGGGAAGCAAAAAATATTATGAACCAATACCAAAGATATTCGACAGTGTAGATAAAATTATACAGTCGACACAAGACTTTCAGAAAAAGCCCATTGTCAGTGTATTGAAATGGAAATACGCACTTTTTGTAAATAAGGATAGGGGTGAGGCTGAAAAGCATTATTTAGATGCGATTCTATTGGCAAAATTGATAGAAAATAGAGAGTTAGAACAGAAGATTGACGAAGATTGGAAAGTTGACAATCAGTAAAGTGACATTTTTGTCCTGTTGAAGAGCTGTCAAAAGTATTATACTAAACTCATAAAGATTAAAGGAGATTAGTAATATGTTTAACTTTTTGAAATTTTTTGGTCGTCTTGGTGGTAACTGGGGAACATGGATTGAAGAATAATATTCATAAAAAGCCAACATCCGTTTGGCTTTTTTGTTATACTAGACAGTATGTAGGAGGTGGCTATGTTAGAAAATTGGTTAAACACCAAGCAAGGTCAGGTGTTTCATTATAAGATGGAGAAGATTGAGTATGCCCTAGAACTGCTAGGAAATCCCCAGTTTGCAGTGCCGGTCATTCATGTCGCTGGGACCAATGGCAAGGGATCGACCATTGCTTTTCTGCGCCAGCTATTTCAGACCCATGGCTTGCGTGTCGGTAGCTTCGTGTCTCCCCATATGGTGAGCGTACACGACAGGATTTGTATTGACAGCCAGCCCATTTCTGACTATGATTTTCAGCACTACTTACAGAAAGTCTATGACTTGGAGCAGGAAGTCACCGCTCGCTATGAGCCCTTCCGCTATTTCGAGGTCATGGTGCTTATTATGTTCCTCTATTTCGAAGCTCAACAACCCGATGTGGCACTGGTAGAGGTGGGCATCGGCGGGCTTTTGGATACGACTAATGTCGTGGCACCAGCCCTAAGCGTTATCACCTCCATCGGCATGGACCATCAGGATTTACTAGGCTCGACTTTAGGGGAAATAGCAGAGCAGAAAGCAGGAATTATCGAGGAAAACGTGCCTGTCGTCCTAGGACCGCTTTGTCCAGAAACCACAGCCATTTGCCGCCAAATTGCCCTTGACAAACAAGCCCCTGTCTACCAATTTGGTCAGGAATTCACCTATAAAACAAGACAGTTCAGCAATGCGGACATGGACCTGTCAGAATTGGTTCTGGGTCTGGCAGGTCCTCACCAAGAAGAAAATGCGGCCGTAGCCTTGCAAACTTTTTTGCTTTATATGGCCAGTATTCAAAAAGCGACTTTACCTCCGTTAATTAAAACTGCCCTTGCCCAAACCAGCTGGCCTGGTCGTTTGGAATTGGTTGCCCAAGAGCCAACAATCTATTTGGACGGAGCCCACAATGTCCCCGCTATCGAACGTTTGATTGAATTTATTCAAGAACAAGAAGAGCCTGTCACCATTCTCTTTTCTGCCCTTCGGCGCAAGGATTTTCAAGAAATGCTGGAATTATTGGAAGAAAAGTTACCACATACTCCTCTTGTATTGACCAGCTTTGCTTATGACGGTGCCTTGTCCGAGGAAAACCGACAAGGACGAGATTATGTTGAGAACTATCCGCAGTTTATAGAAGACTGGCAATCTAGCAAGCAAGGGATTTTGATTGTCACAGGCTCTCTCTACTTTATCTCAGAGGTTCGTCAGATGTTTAAAAAATGACTATCATTTTGCGAATAAATAGGTATGACACATGCAGAAACAGTAGCCTTTTTAAAGGAATTTGAAAAAACCAAACGCCATACCTTCCGCCAACTAGAGCAGTTTGCAAAAATTTCTAGAACTCCCGATAGGAAATGACATCGGGAGGGCTTTTTGATATAATAAAAAAAGTACATTCAAGGAGGAGAGCATGACAGAATTAGATACCACTATTCATGAAAAATCTACCAAACCTCGACGACACAGACGAGCAAGACGTTCAAAAACAAATCACTTAAATGAGGAATTTAAGGATGAACTGCCTAAAACGAAGATTTGGCCAGCGCTGATTTGGAGTCTACTGTTGAGTGTTTTCAGTGTTGCCAACCCATTTCTGACTTTTTTGGCTACAAATGTACAGACACAAAATTTGTATGCGGGAATGGCCATGATGAATGGGCAACATCCATATGGTGACTTTTTTGGAACAAATGGGGTTTTGTTTTACCTAATGTCCTGGATTGGTCATATTGGAGGGAGCTTTATTGTATTTGGCCTTCTTCAATTTATTGCAGTTTTTATTGCTGGAATCTATTTTTATAAAATAACGGCTTATTTTAGCTCATCAGAGCGAATAGCAACCAATTTTAGTCATTGGTTCTATGTTTTTATCTTTGCATTAGGATTTGGCGGACTTTATGCGGAATTATTTGTACTCCCATTTCTTTTAACAAGCCTATGGTTTTTAGTGCGTTATTTTGAAAATGCGGTACGAGATGAAGCTTTTATTCTCTACGGAATTGATGCTGCCATAGTATTTCTCATCTATCCAAAAAGTTTAGTACTCTGGTTGATTGCAGGTGTCTTATTGTTCTTCTTCAATATCCAGCATCAGCAAAAAGCTAGAGGAGTCTATCAATTTCTAGCAACCATATTTGGTTTTCTTTTCATACTGTATATTGTAGGCTACTACACTTTTGAAGCTGAGATATTAGGAACAGCTATTCAGCAGACATTTCTTTATAATTTGAGGCTTGAATTTGTACCGACAAGCTTGTACTTCGCGCTTGCTATGTTTTCTGCCTTCTTAGTTTTTTCAGGCTTTCTAAAAAATATTTTCCAAACCCTATTTTCGCTAGGGACAGGAAAGTACACCTATTTGAAAGTATTGGCTCTCCTAGCTTTTGTCATACAAACTGTCTTTATTATTGGAGATGCTGATTTTCATTGGAGCCAACTTGTTCTCTTGCTTCCCTTTGGTTTTATAATGGCTGTTGTTCATGTAAGTTCTTCGTCTGAAGAGGATGAGGAGAATGGTTACCTTGGTCGTCAGTTTTTCTTACCGGTGGTTGTTGCATTAGGAATTGTTATACAACCAGCTTATACCTACTTGGTTCAGGGAGATCTCCTTGCAGAACGGACAGATATTGCTCGATATATCCGAGAAAACTCCGATTCGAATGATAAGATATTCACTTGGGATAACAGTGCGAGTATCTATCTGTCGAGTCAACGCTTATCTTCTGCAACAATTATTTCTGCAAAACCTTTCTTGGATACAGACGAAAATAAGAGGAATTTAGTTTACGATTTGAATCGAAATGCTGCAAGGTTTATCGTTGTTAATAAAGGTATCCCATTGTTAGACGATATCACTTCAAACTTAGAATTACAATATAAGCAAGTTGAGTCCTATGACCACTTTGTTATTTATCAAAAGAATGAATGATTGCTTAGGCAGTCATTTTTTCATTGGCTTGGGAAAATGGGGAAGACTAGGATGTGTGGTATAATGGAGAAATAGGTAGACGGAAAAAGAATTTCTAAAGAAATGTAGGGAAAATCATGGCACAAATTATTGAATTACCAGAAATTTTAGCCAACCAGATTGCGGCGGGCGAGGTGATTGAACGTCCAGCCAGCGTGGTCAAGGAGTTGGTGGAGAATTCTATTGATGCAGGGGCTAGCCAGATTGAAATTCGTATCGAGGAAGCTGGGCTCAAATCCATTCAGATTACAGACAACGGTGAAGGCATTGCTCCTGACCAGGTGGCATTGGCTCTGCGACGTCATGCGACTAGTAAGATTAAAAATCAGGCAGACCTTTTCCGCATTCGGACCTTGGGTTTTCGTGGTGAAGCCCTGCCGTCGATTGCCTCTGTCAGCCACCTGACCATCGAAACAGCGACAGACCAGCATACTCATGGTTTGTGCTTGGTTTCCAAAGGCGGAGTGATCGAGTCGGAGGAGCCAATCAGCCGCCCAGTCGGCACCCAGATGACCGTTTCGGATTTGTTTTACAACACCCCTGCTCGTCTGAAATATGTCCGCAGTCAGCAGGCTGAGATATCACATATTGCAGATATCATCAACAGGCTGAGCCTGGCTCACCCAGAAATTGCCTTTACTCTGGTTAACGAAGGGCGAGAATTGATGCGTACAGCAGGAACAGGCAAACTCCGTCAAGCTATTTCGGGTATTTACGGGATTGCTTCTGCTAAAAAAATGGTGGAGATTGAAGCCGAAGACTTGGATTTTCACGTTTCTGGCTATGTTTCTCTGCCAGAATTGACTCGTGCCAACCGCAACTACATTTCCATTTTCATCAATGGTCGCTACATCAAGAATTTCTTGCTCAATCGTGCCATTTTGGAAGGTTACGGTAGTAAGCTCATGGTAGGTCGTTTTCCGCTGGCGGTGATTTCTATTGAGATTGATCCTTATTTAGCTGATGTCAATGTCCATCCGACCAAGCAAGAGGTCCGTATCTCCAAGGAAAAGGAACTCATGACCCTGATTCGAGAGGCCATTATCAAGGCACTTAAGGAACAGGACTTGATTCCAGATGCTTTAGAAAATTTGGCCCAGTCTAGCACCCGTCCACGTGTAAAGGTCAAGGCAGAGCAGGGAACCTTGCCTCTCAAGGAAAGTAATCTTTACTATGACACAGTCAAGCAGGATTTTTTCCTCAAACCAGAAGTGGTTGCAGAGGATATCAAGCCTTTGGAGGAAGACAAACAGGCTCCTCAAGAAGTACCCGAGGAGAATGCGGTCAAGTCTGTTCAGTTTGCAGAACGCCATTCAGGTGAAAGTGCAGACCCAGAACATCCTAACTTAAGTGCTAAAGAGTTGGCCAAATTAGCAGATAAATTAGACCAAGAAGAAACCTCAACCTTCCCAGAATTAGAATATTTCGGTCAGATGCACGGGACTTATCTGTTTGCACAGGGGAAAACAGGGCTCTATATCATTGATCAGCACGCCGCACAGGAGCGGGTCAAATATGAATATTATCGTGAAAAGATTGGTCAGGTAGATAACTCTGCCCAGCAACTCTTGGTGCCTTATATCTTTGAATTTCCTCAAAATGATGCCCTCAACTTAGCACATAAGATGGATGCCCTCCGTCAAGTTGGTGTCAACTTGGAAGAGTATGGTGTCAACCAATTCATCTTGCGTGAACATCCTATTTGGATGAAGGAAGAGGAGATTGAGTCTGGCATTTATGAGATGTGCGATATGCTGCTCTTGACAGACCAGGTGTCTATTAAGCAGTATCGGGCAGAACTGGCAATCATGATGTCTTGTAAACGGTCAATCAAGGCCAACCATGCTTTGGATGATTATTCAGCACGAGACTTATTGCGGCAATTATCGCATTGTCAAAATCCTTATAACTGCCCGCACGGCCGTCCAGTTTTAGTTCATTTTAGCAAGTCGGACATGGAAAAAATGTTCCGTCGCATTCAGGAAAATCATACAAGTTTGCGAGAGTTGGGGAAGTATTAAGGGTTTTAACACCCATGTAAAAGTATTTTGGCTAGCTTTTTTTACCATCAGCTTGTAAAGTAAAGGAGGAAACATGACCAATCTTGGACAGCTCATTCACATGGAGCGAACAAAACGACAGGAATCTCAAGAAACCTTGGCAAAAGCAATCGGAGTGTCACGGCAAACAGTCTTAAACTGGGAAAAAGGTCGCACCTTACCTGATAGTGCCAGTCTAGTTAGCATTGCCCAACGTTATCACCTATCTTTTGACCAGTTAATTGGCTTACAAGTCAAGGCTAAGAAAAGGCGGGTCTGGATAAATTACTTGATTCTCCTAATCCTATTCAGTCTAGGTATATTTGTCGGTGGTAATGCCACTCTCTTGCTTCCTTTCCTTATTGTTTTTCTCCTTGTCGGTTTCCTTATCCAAGAATTCATGTTGACCAAATCTTTATAAAGCGAGGTCATTGTATGGTCCGAAAGGATAGACTGTTTATTGTATTTATTGTTCTTGGCGTACTCAATCTGCTGGTCAAGCTTCACCGTTATTTAGGATTTAGTCCGACTTATAGTCTTTACTACCAGCTTGCTAGTTATGGCTTGCTATTTGCACTTGGCATATACTACTATAAAGAGCTTCTTTGGACTGACTTTAGAAAATTGCGGAGCTGGAAACTGCTTTATCAATTCCCCTTGTTTTATCTCGCAGACTTTTTGGTCATGTATGGCGGAAGTTTTTTCCAATACATACTCATGAAATCACTTCATATCTCAGAAGGTATAGGCAATGTTACAGCAGTTGATAAGATAAATCAAATCGTCCCACTTCCAATCTTTTTGCTAATAGTGGGCATCATTGGTCCGATTGTTGAAGAACTTTTTTATCGGAAATTTTTACAGGATAGTCTGAAAAATATTTTGAATCCATGGTTGGCTATTGTCTTGCAAGGTCTCATTTTTGGATTAGGACATGCTAGATCTCTGGACAGTTCAGAACTCATCAGTACGATTCCTCAGATTTGTTCAGGTATTTACTTGGGCTATCTCTATCATAGAACAGATAATCTTTGCTACCCAATGTTCATTCATTGTGCCAGCAATCTCTCCGTCGGGTATTAAAACTCAGCCTTGCTGTCAATGGCGAGGCTTTTATGATACAATGGAAGACATAAATTATCATCGATAAAGGAAGTATATGTACGACTATATCAAAGGAATGTTAACCAAAATCACTGCAAAGTATATTGTAGTAGAAACGCATGGAGTTGGTTATCTTTTACAGGTAGCCAATCCCTACGCTTACTCTGGGAAGGTCCAACAAGAAGTGACGGTCTATACCCATCAGGTGATTCGTGAAGATGCTCATTTGCTCTACGGATTTGCGACTGAGAATGAAAAATCCGTCTTTCTGAATCTGATTTCAGTATCAGGTATTGGTCCAACAACGGCTCTGGCTATTATTGCTGTTGATGATAATGATGGACTTGTTCGTGCCATTGAGCAGAAAAACATTACCTACCTGACCAAGTTTCCGAAGATTGGCAAGAAAACAGCCCAGCAGATGATTTTGGACTTGGAAGGCAAGTTTGTCATGAGCGAAGAAGCGGGTCCTGTTCAAGAAGTAGCACCTGCCAGTGAGAATGTCGCCCTCGAAGAAGCAATGGAAGCCATGGAGGCGCTTGGTTACCGACCAGCCGAACTCAAGAAAATCAAGAAATTCTTCGAAGGTACCAACGACACCGCAGAAAACTACATCAAGTCAGCCCTTAAAATGTTGATGAAGTGATAGGATACTAAGGCGTTAAACGATACGAAGCAAAATAGGAAAGCTGACGCAGATGCTTTGGCATCTAGGAAGTCTTTATCTTTTTGCAAAGTATCGTAGCCGTGTTCAAGTAACGTACCAGTATGATGGTTACTAAAGTAACTCATCATACTACGGCAATCGCTATTTGCGACTTGCCTAGGTACCTTACTAATTCGCCACAAAAATAATATCGATTTTTGTGACTCATGTCGTGACCAGATACTAAGGAGTTAGGTGATACGAAGCAAGTAGTGACTTTCTTTGTTTTTACTGCAACTTTTAGTAGGTGTCTAGTGTATCTTAGTTATTCTCGAAAAGGAGTTTCTATGTCCCGTTGTGCTTGGGTTAATCTAAATAATCCACTTTATATTGCTTACCATGATGAAGAATGGGGCAAGCCACTTCACGATGAGCAGTCTTTGTTTGAGTTGCTTTGCTTGGAATCCTACCAAGCAGGACTTTCCTGGGAAATTGTTCTCAATAAACGCCAGGCTTTTCGCTCTGCTTTTTTCCACTATGATATTCAAAAGGTTGCAGCTATGACAGATAGCGAGTTAGACGGTCTTCTTGCCAATCCCAACATCATTCGCCACAAGGCAAAGCTGTACGCCACCCGTGCTAATGCCCAGGCCTTTCTTCGAGTACAGGAGGAATTCGGCACGTTTGATACGTATCTTTGGGAATGGGTTAACTTTACATCTATCGACAACCATGTCAAGTCCTTCCGAGAATTGCCGACTAAGAACGACTTGTCTGAGCGAATTTCAAAAGATTTGAAAAAACGAGGTTTCAAATTCGTCGGTCCTGTATGTGTTTATTCCTATTTACAGGCGGCGGGTCTTTTAAATGAACACGAAGAATCTTGTGATTTTCGAAAACCATTACGAACTAATTAGATGAGCGAGCAATCGCACCTTAGACAGAGGAGGAATATGAAAGCAGAACTAATCGCCGTTGGGACGGAGATTTTGACAGGTCAAATCGTTAATACCAACGCCCAGTTCCTTTCGGAAAAATGCGCAGAGCTGGGAATTGATGTTTATTTCCACACAGCTGTTGGAGATAATGAACAACGGCTCCTATCTGTACTGGAAGTAGCCAGTCAGCGGAGCGACTTGGTCATTCTCTGTGGAGGACTTGGTCCAACTGAGGATGACTTGACCAAGCAGACCTTGGCGGCCTTCTTAGGTAGAAAATTGGTCTTTGATGAAAAGGCTATGGCAAAATTAGACCGCTTCTTTGCCAGTCGACCAGGTCGTGTTCGTACACCTAACAATGAACGTCAGGCACAGATTATTGAGGGAAGCCTCGCCTTACAAAATCCAACTGGTTTGGCAGTTGGAGGCATGATTGAGCAAGAGGGTGTAACCTATATTGTCTTGCCTGGTCCACCAAGTGAACTCAAGGCCATGTTTTCTGAGAGTCTCTTACCTTTGCTGTCCCAATCTCAGCAGCAACTTTATTCGCGAGTCCTACGCTTTTTTGGCATTGGTGAAAGCCAGTTGGTGACTGTTTTGGCGGACTTGATTGACAAGCAGACAGACCCAACTCTTGCACCCTATGCTAAGGTTGGAGAGGTGACTTTACGTTTGTCCACCAAGGCGACCAACCAAGAAGAAGCAAATCTACGTTTGAGTCAGTTGGAAGAAGAAATCTTGCAACGGGACAAACTGGCAGACTACTTCTATGCCTACGGAGAGGAAAATAGTTTGGCTCAAACGGTAGCGTCTTGTTTGATAGAGAAAAAACAAACTATAGCCATCGTCGAACAGGGGACAGGTGGTCTCTTGCAGGCTGAATTGAGCCTGGCTTTGGCTGATCAGCCGTATTTTAGCGGTGGGAAAGTCATCGGTCAGCAGGGAACAGGTTCGGGCAGGTGCTGGGAAGAAGCTGGTCGCATTCGGCAGGATTTGCAAGCGGATTTGGGGTTGTCTGTGTCGGTGCTTATCAAGCCAGAATCGACAGAGGACAACGTCCTTGCCAAGGTTTTTCTTGCTCTGGCAAGTACCTCTGGGATTGCCCAAATGGAGGTGGACCTGGGAGGGTATTCCTGGAGTCACATTCGTCAATTGGCGGTGATGCAGGCCCTTGATTTCGTGCGAAAAACTTTGTGAAACAGTAAAACTTTGCTATAATGGATTGATTACAAAAGAGGAGAAAGAAATGGCAAAAAAACCTGGTAAAAAATTAGAAGATATTACGAAAAAATTTGGTGATGAGCGTAAAAAAGCGCTCGACGATGCCTTAAAAACAATTGAAAAGGATTTTGGTAAAGGTGCCATTATGCGCCTTGGTGAGCGGGCTGAGCAAAAAGTGCAAGTCATGAGTTCAGGTAGCTTGTCCATTGATATTGCCTTGGGTGCGGGTGGTTATCCAAAAGGCCGTATCATTGAAATTTATGGCCCTGAGTCATCAGGTAAAACAACTGTTGCTCTTCATGCGGTTGCGCAGGCGCAAAAAGAAGGTGGAATTGCTGCCTTTATCGATGCGGAGCATGCATTGGATCCAGCCTATGCAGCAGCGCTTGGTGTCAACATTGACGAGTTGCTCTTGTCACAGCCAGACTCAGGAGAGCAGGGTCTTGAAATCGCTGGTAAGTTAATTGACTCTGGTGCGGTTGATTTGGTTGTTGTGGACTCGGTTGCAGCTCTTGTACCACGTGCAGAAATTGATGGCGATATCGGTGATAGCCACGTTGGTTTGCAGGCACGTATGATGAGTCAGGCCATGCGTAAACTCGGTGCCTCCATTAACAAAACAAAAACCGTAGCCATTTTCATTAACCAATTGCGTGAAAAAGTCGGTGTCATGTTTGGTAACCCTGAAACAACACCAGGTGGACGTGCGCTTAAATTCTATGCCTCTGTTCGTATGGATGTTCGTGGTAATACACAAATCAAAGGAACGGGTGATAAGAAAGATCAAAACGTTGGTAAGGAAACCAAGGTCAAGATTGTGAAGAACAAGGTGGCTCCACCATTTAAAGAAGCTGTTGTTGAAATCATGTACGGTGAAGGAATTTCTCGCACAGGTGAATTGATTGAGATTGGTAGCAACCTCGGTTTTATCCAAAAAGCAGGTGCTTGGTATTCATATAATGGAGAAAAAATTGGTCAAGGTTCTGAAAATGCTAAGAAATTCTTGGCAGATAATCCAGCAATCTTTGATGAAATTGACCGCAAGATTCGTGTTCACTACGGCTTGATTGAAGCTGATGAAACGCAAGAAACTGTGACAGAAGAGGCTCCTGTTGCTGCTGAAGAGATCCAAGATGTTATCCTAGATCTTGATGGCGGTATTGAATTAGAAGAATAAAAACGAAAAAGTTTGGATTATCCAGACTTTTTTCTGATTGAAAAACGAATATTCGCCCAAAAATTTAAAGTTTTTTAAAAAATAGGTCTACAGACGGATGGAATTTGTGGTATAATGTTTTATAATGTGCTTACTAAGATGTAGCAAAGGAGTGACTACATGATTAAAATTTATACAGTATCTAGTTGTACTTCTTGTAAGAAAGCAAAGAACTGGTTGAATGCCCATCAATTGTCCTATAACGAACATAACCTGGCTAAAGAGGCAATCACCAAGGAAGAAATTTTAAATATTTTAACCAAGACGGAAAACGGCATTGCAAGTATTGTTTCTTCTAAAAATCGTTATGCAAAAAGTTTGGATTTTGATATAGAAGATTTAAGTGTCAATGAAGTGATTGACTTGATTACTTCTAATCCACGTATTTTGAAAAGTCCAATTCTGATTGACGAGAAACGATTGCAGGTTGGATATAAAGAAGATGACATTCGCGCCTTCTTACCAAGAGCAGTTCGAAATGTTGAAAATGCTCAAGCTCGTATGCGAGCAGCCCTATAAAGAGTAGGAAGAACTCTGATTATAGAGTTCTTTTTGCTCTTTCTTTGAGATTATGTAGATAGTGTGTTATAATGGGAGTAAGACATAATGAAAGAAGGTGTAAGTATGGGATTCACAGAAGAAACAGTCCGATTTCGTCTGGATGATACAGATAAGCAAGAAATTAGCCAAACGCTAACCAGTGTTTATCGTTCATTGGATGAGAAGGGGTATAATCCAATTAACCAAATCATAGGCTACGTATTAAGTGGGGACCCTGCTTATATTCCGCGCTATAATGATGCCCGCAACCAAATTCGTAAATACGAACGCGATGAAATTATCGAAGAATTGGTGCGCTACTATTTGAAAGGAAATGGGATTGACCTCTAATGAGAATAATGGGATTAGACGTCGGTTCTAAGACAGTTGGCATAGCCATTTCAGACCCCTTGGGCTTCACAGCTCAAGGATTGGAAATCATCCCAATTGATGAAGAAAAGGGTGAGTTTGGTTTGGAACGCTTAACTGAGTTAGTGGAGCAATATAAGGTTGATAAATTTGTTGTAGGCTTGCCAAAGAATATGAATAATACTAGTGGACCACGTGTGGAAGCTAGCCAGGCTTATGGAGATTTATTAATTGAGCGTTACAACTTACCAGTTGATTACCAGGATGAACGTTTGACAACTGTTGCCGCAGAACGTATGCTGATAGAACAGGCAGATATTAGCCGCGGGAAACGTAAGAAAGTTATTGATAAATTGGCTGCCCAGCTGATTTTGCAAAATTATTTAGATAGAACATTTTAAAGGAGATACTAATGGCACATCATCATGACCATGAACACGACCACAATCACGATGAGCGTGAATTGATTACTTTGGTGGACGACCAAGGTAACGAAACACTTTTTGAAATCTTGCTGACCATTGACGGTCAAGAAGAGTTTGGTAAAAACTACGTCCTCTTAATTCCTGCAAGTGCAGAAGAAGATGAGAACGGAGAAGTTGAAATCCAAGCCTACTCATACATTGAAAATGAGAATGGCACAGAAGGCGACCTTCAACCAATCCCAGAAGACGCAACAGCCGAATGGGATATGATTGAAGAAGTCTTCAACAGCTTTATGGAGGAATAAAAAGGTCCAGTGGACCTTTTTATCATGAGCCTAAAAACAAGAAAGCGAATTAAGGTCCAGTGGACCTTTTTATCATGAGCCTAAAAACAAGAAAGCAAATTAAGGTCCAGTGGACCTTTTTATCATGAGCCTAAAAACAAGAAAGCGAATTAAGGTCCAGTGGACCTTTTTATCATGAGCCTAAAAACAAGAAAGCGAATTAAGGTCCAGTGGACCTTTTTATCATGAGCCTAAAAACAAGAAAGCGAATTAAGGTCCAGTGGACCTTTTTATCATGAGCCTAAAAACAAGAAAGCGAATTAAGGTCCAGTGGACCTTTTTATCATGAGCCTGAAAACAAGAAAGCGAATTAAGGTCCAGTGGACCTTTTTATCTTTGTCTGGTGGAGTGAAACAGTCTGGGGAGAGACTGTTTCAGCCCGAGCCAAGAAACAGGAGAGCGAGGTAACAGTCTGGGGAGAGACTGTTTCAGCCCGAGCCAAGAAACAGGAGAGCGAGGTAACAGTCTGGGGAGAGACTGTTTCAGCCCGAGCTAAGAAACAGGAGAGCGAAGTAAGGGTCTAGGGGAGACTGTTTCAGCCCAAGTTAAGAAACAGCAAGGCGAGGAATGAGTCATGAGTCAGAAAATCAAAAGGGAGGCCATATGAAAGATAGTTTTACAGAAAGAAGTAAGAGGCTGAGTGAGGAATTAGAGAGGTGTCTACTGGCTGATAAAAATATATTGGTTATATTAGACATAATGGACAAGCTGAATTTATCAGATTGCTGGCTTTGTGCAGGAACTATCCGTAATTTCATTTGGAATCAATACAGTTTTGATAAGAATACGGATGTTGACATTGTTTTCTTTGATGAAAGCATAACCTATGAAGAGACACTAGAGTTAGAAACTAAGTTGCGCCAAATGTATCCAAATTATCAATGGGAGTTGAAAAATCAGACACTCATGCACATTCATAGCCCGGACAGCCTTCCTTATCAATCGTCACAAGATGCAATAGAAAAATTTCCTGAAAGGTGTACCGCAATTGGTGTTCGTCAGACAGAGAAAGGGGCTATAGAACTATTTGCCCCTTATGGATTAGATGACATTTATAATTATTTAGTACGACCAACTCCTCATTTTCTGGCCAATTCTAAACGTATGAACATATATAAGAAACGAATGAAAAAGAAAAATTGGAAAAAACAATGGCCTGCAATAACCATAAAATACGAAGAATAAAACAAAATAAAATCCGATAGACAAAAATGTCCTGTTGGCAATCGGGCCTTTTCGATAAACTAAGACCATCAATCAAAGGAGATTAGTAAGATGGAATTTGAAAAGGTCTATGATAGTGTAAAAGGGATTGTCAACAAGGCTCGAAAAGAGTTTTCCATCAAGCTGTGGGACAGAGATGATTGGGAACAGGAAGGCATGATGACCCTGTTTGAATTATTGGAAGACCAGCCGTGGTTGCTCGGTGAGCAGGCTCAACTATATTGTTACTTCAAGGTCAAATTCCGAAATCGGATTAAAGACCGTGTTCGCAAACAGGAAAGTCAAAAGCGCAAGTTTGACCGCATGCCTCATGAGGACATTCACGACCTATCGCATATGATACAATCACCTGGTTTGGTGAATGATGAATTATTGAAGCTGAGAGGTGCCTTGAGAGCTTGTCGTAAGAATCTCAGCGATGACCAGCTTGCAAATGACAAAAAACTGATATGTAAAGCCCTTTGTCAAGTAAAAACAATCGAACTGATAAAAAAATGAAAAGTATCTAGAAAGAGCCTAGTTCTTAGCTTCGGGCATTGGCCACTCTGATAT
>NZ_POPB01000419.1 GCF_002964045.1 Streptococcus suis
TCAGTGGTTACCTCGGGATCACTAAACACTTTTTTGGCTGCAATGTCCATCATTGGACTGATAGAATGTCTTTTTTTGCTCATCTTGTTCTCCGAATTCTTTTGATGTGAGATGTTCACCTCAAAACATATATTCGAAAAATAGAGCGATTTCCCCTAAGTTTATTATAGCATAAATCCTAAAAATTGAAAATGATAACAAAAAAACTGCTAGTCTTTAAAAAACTAACAGGTTTCTAATTATTGATTTTCCGACTCTCTTGCCAAACGCTCCCTCTCTAAACGCAATTTTCGATTAGGATTGAGTGTGTTGAAGAGTTCTTCTAATTTCTCAGCATTCCAAACATCAGCAGCTGAGACAAAATTCCCATCCTTATCCTTGAAGGATATCGGTTTATCACCCATACAAACCTCCAAATTTATTGATAATTATTTACTAGTCCAAGTTCGAGAAGACAGATGAAACAGTTCCCAAATCTTGACGTGTAGCGACATGGAGTACAGGCAGTCGATACTACTGCCTGAACGAAATTAGTAAGGTTGGTAGGTAGTCCGCCATAGCGGCTACCGTACTACATCAAGTCCTTTAGGACTTAGAGGTAGTTCCAACGTTGCGACATGGAGTACAGGCAGTCGATATTACTGCCTGAACGGAATTAGTAAGGTTGGTAGGTAGACCGCCATAGCGGCTACCGTACTACATCAAGTCCTTGAGGACTTAGAAGTAGTTCCAACGTTAATCCACAAACTCGAATTCAAATTTGCCGATGCGAACTGTGTCCCCGTCTTTGGCTCCACGGGCACGCAGGGCTTCGTCAACTCCCATGCCACGCAACTGGCGGGCGAATTTCATGACAGATTCATCACGGTCAAAGTTGGTCATGGTAAAGAGTTTTTCAAGCTTGTCACCAGACAGAATCCAGCTGGCATCATCTGCACGGCTGATATCAAATTCTGGCTCGTCTGGGTTAAAGCCATAGTAAGCCTCTTCTTCTTGGAAATCTGATTCATCATAAAGCAAGAATTCTGGCGTTTTCTCTAGCAATTCTGCTGTTGCCTCCAAGAGATTTTCCAAACCTTGGTGGGCAATTCCTGAAATTGGGAAAATCTGTGGCAGTTCGTCAAATTCATCATAATTCGCTGCCAATTTTTTCTTAAATTCTTTCAGATTTTCCTCTGATTCTGGCATGTCCATCTTATTGGCAACAATAATCTGTGGGCGTTCCATAAGACGAAGATTGTAGGTTTCCAATTCATTGTTGATAGCTACATAGTCTTCGTAAGGATCCCGGCCCTCACTAGCTGACATATCCAAGACATGCAAGATAACACGTGTCCGCTCGATATGGCGAAGGAATTGGGTACCTAGACCGACACCCTGACTAGCGCCTTCAATCAAACCTGGAAGGTCAGCAACTGCAAATGACTCGCCAGATTTGGTCCGAACCATTCCCAAGTTTGGCACAATGGTTGTGAAATGATAGGCACCGATTTTTGGCTTGGCAGCTGTGATGACACTAAGAAGGGTTGATTTACCAACAGATGGAAAACCAACAAGACCAACGTCAGCCAATACTTTCAATTCCAACTCCAGATTACGTTCTTCGCCTGGTTCTCCGTTTTCAGAAATCTCTGGCGCAGGATTTTTAGGAGTTGCAAAACGGATATTTCCACGACCGCCACGTCCACCGTGGGCAATGATAAATTCTTGACCATTCTCAACCAAGTCAGTGATGACCTTGCCTGTATCCGCATCACGAACAGTTGTTCCTTGAGGAACACGAACAATCAAATCTTCTGCTCCACGCCCATGCATGCCCTTGGTCATCCCTTTTTCACCATCATCGGCCTTAAAACGGCGATTGTAACGGAAGTCCATGAGGGTACGCAAGCCTTCATCAACAACAAAGACCACATTACCTCCGCGACCACCGTCACCGCCCCAAGGTCCGCCGTTAGGAACATACTTTTCTCGACGGAAGGCCACCATGCCGTCGCCACCTTTTCCTGCCTTGACCTTGATCTTGGCAGTATCTAAAAACATACTCATATTTTACCTATTCTTTCCTAGAAAAAAACGCTTAGAAGCGTTTAATTCATCAATGCATTGATTGCCGGCAAAATCAAACCAGCTAACGTTACTAATACCATAATAACAACGATTAAAATTGTCACTTTCTCAAAAGTTGTTTTTTTATGTTTTACTTCACCAAAAGCCATCGCTTTCTCCTTATTTCAGTTTAAATCAGTTTATTTTACCATAATTTTGCTCTTTTTTCAATTATCACCTTTTGGAGACAAACTTTCCTTCACCTTCTCCGCCACCTTATACGGTACACCAGCTTCTGCGATTTCCTGCAAACTTGCTGACTGGATATTGCCAATGGACTTGAAATGCTTCATCAAAGCCTGTTTGCGTTTTGGTCCCAAGCCTTCAATGCCGTCCAATTTAGATGAGAAGGAATTTTTTGACCGAACCTGACGATGAAACTCAATAGCAAAGCGGTGAACCTCATCTTGAATCCGATGCAGGAGGAAAAATTCCTGTGAATTGCGAGGCAACTCAACTACTTCCAGCGGATTACCAAAGAGCAACTCGTGGGTCTGGTGCTTGTCATTCTTCTGCAAACCTGCAATGGGAATGGACATGCCCAACTCCTGCTCGATGACCTGCTTGGCGACATTGACCTGCCCCTGACCACCGTCAATGATAATCAAATCAGGCGGTGTCAAACCGTCCCGCAGCACCCGACTGTACCGCCGCTGCAAAACTTCTCGCATGGATGCATAATCATCCGGTCCCTCCACCGTCTTAATCTTATACTTGCGGTATTCTTTTTTATTCGGCACCCCATTTTCAAAGACCACCATAGCCGACACAGGACTGGTCCCCATGATGTTGGAGTTATCAAAAGCCTCAATCCGCACAGGCGTCGGAATACCCAAAAGCTGACCGATATTCTCCACCGCACCGTAGGTCTTCTCCAGATTTTTTTCCAAAAGATTAAACTTCTGCTCCAGACTAACACGGGCATTCTTGGTCGCCAGATTGATAAGCTGCTTCTTCTCGCCACGCTGTGGCTTCAGCACCTTAGTATCCACCAGAGCTTCTACGGCTTCTTGGTCAATATCCTGCGGTATCAAGACCTCTGACGGAATCAAATGTTGCTGGTCCCTGTAAAACTGACCGATATAGGTCAAAAAATCTTCGTCCGCATCATTATAGTATGGGAAGAGATTGACATTCCGCTCAATCAGTTTCCCCTGCCGAACAAAGAAAACCTGCACACACATCCAACCCTTGTCCACATAGTAGCCAAATACATCCCGATTTTGCAAGTCATGAGCCATCACACGTTGCTTGGTCCGCAGGGTGGAAATGGATTGCAGGACATCTCGGTATTCCGCAGCCTTTTCAAACTCTAGATTGCCAGCAGCTGCCTTCATCTTTTCCTGCACTTCCTTGACAATCTTATCATCATGACCTGTCAAGAACTGGGCAACTTCCTTAGCCATCTTGTCATAGTCAGACAGGCTGGGCAGGTTTTCCCCGTGAGCCAAACATTGCCCCAAATGATAATAAAGACAATACTTGTTCTCAGGCAATTTACACTTGCGGAAAGGATAGAGGCGTTCTAGCAGTTTGAGGGTTTGATTGGCCGCACTGACATCGGGATAGGGACCAAAATACTGACCACCATCCTTCTTAATCTGCCGTGTAATGATCAGTCGTGGATGGCGTTCCTTGGTAATCTTGATAAAAGGATAGGACTTGTCATCCTTGAGCATGATGTTATAACGGGGCTTGTTTTCCTGAATCAGATTGATTTCCAGCAAGAGGGCCTCGATATTGGAATCCGTTACGATAAATTCAAAGTCGGCAATCTCTGACACTAAAGCCTCTGTCTTGGTATCATGGGCACCACGAAAATAAGACCGCACCCGATTGCGCAGGTTTTTGGCCTTGCCTACATAGATAATTTTTCCGTACTTGTTTTTATGGAGATAACAGCCCGGACTATCCGGCAGCAGCTCCAACTTGTGCTTGATTAAATCGTTCATAGGACTATTATATCAGATTTTTCATCAGTCAGTAGCTTGTGAAAAATGAAACATTTTTCTAAAAAACTATTGCACCTGTACTAAAGTGGTAGTATAATAATTGTAATTTATTATATCTATCTAGGAGGTTCTTATGATTCAATTTAACCACATTACCAAAGCCTATGGCGACACCTTAGCCCTTGATGACTTGGATTTGACCATCGAAAGTGGCGAGATTTTCGGCCTAATTGGACATAACGGAGCAGGTAAGACCACAACCATCAGCCTGCTCACCTCCATCATCGAAGCCAGCCAAGGATCAATTACTGTAGACGGACTTCAACTGGAAGAAAATCGGGATGAAGTCAAAAAACGAATTGCCTACGTACCTGACTCGCCTGATATTTTCTTGCACTTGACAGCTTTTGAGTATTGGCATTTTATGGGTAAGGTCTACGGAGTTGATAAGGAAACGGTGGACCTGCGTATTGGCAAGCTAGCTACTCTATTCGATATGACCGCTCGCCAGTTTGAGCCCATTGACAGTTTCTCCCACGGTATGCGACAGAAAACCATTATCATCGGCGCCCTCATTCCCAACCCAGATATTTGGATTTTGGATGAACCCTTGACTGGACTGGATCCCCAGGCCTCATTTGACCTCAAGCAGATGATGAAGGACCATGCCAAAGGTGGTAACACCGTTCTCTTTTCGACCCACGTTTTGTCTGTTGCAGAACAACTCTGCGACCGTATCGGCATTCTGAGAAAGGGACGTCTGATTTTCGTAGGGAGTCTGGAAGAATTGAAATCCCAATATCCTGATAAGGATTTGGAGACCATCTATTTAGAATTAGCAGGTCGCCAACAAAGAGAGGAAGGTGAGGTCGGATGAACAAATCTCTGATTTGGGAATTGGTCAAAATCAATATCCTCTACTCCAACCCGCAATTGCTAGCAACTGTCAAGAAGAAACAAAGCAAGCGCAAGGATGGTTCATTTTCAGCCTACAAAAGCGTCCTTTGGCAACAACTCTTTATGATTCTATCTTTTGGAGTCCTCTACTCAGTCCTATTTTTAGGAGTTGATTATGGACGTTCCGCAGGTTTCTTCTCCCTCCAATTGGCCTTGTTTACTATTATTGCAATAGTATATGGCTTCACTGGATTTTTCTCCGTATTCTATGACAGTAAGGACACCAAGTTGTATCTTGCCCTTCCACTTAAACCACAAGAGGTTTTTGTAGCGAAAATGCTATCTGCTCAAGGGATGGTCCTCCCTTTCCTTATGCCCTGTCTTGCTCTCTTGGTCATTTCCTACTTGCAAATTGGTGGACCTGCACTATCACTACTTGCCATCCCTTCCTTTGTCATCCTCTGGCTTTTGGTCAATGTCATTAATTTGATTGTCATGCATTTTATTGGAGAAATTCTAACAAAAAGTCCGAGAAAGACGATGATTTCAACGATTCTAATGACAGGCTCATCACTCTTGGCATTTGGCGCTCTAATGTTTCTCCAGTCTCAACAAAGAGTTTCCCTAGAGTCAGGTGGATTTGTAGATTTTCCAAAATTGCCTGTCTTTGTTGGTTTTCATTATCTCGCTAGCCAGCCGTTCTCAGTCGGCACAATCCTACACTTCTTACTTCCTCTAGTTCTATTAGTTGCCTTGATTGGCTATTCCTTCAAGACTGTCATTCCTAATTACTTTAAACAGGTTTTAGCCTTTGAAAACGCAAGCAATCAAAAAAGACAGACCAAGCCTGCAAAAATTCCTACCAATCTAAATCAAGCGCTAATCAGACATCATTTATCTACTTTGAAAGATAGTAATCTGATGGTACAGACCCTGATTCAACCCATTATTATGGGGGTTGCGCTTTTTCCTAGTTTTGGTCAACTGGCTGAGAATGATGGTCTAGCAAGTATCGGAAGTGATTATTTTGGCATTGCCCTATTAGCAGGATGCCTCTTGGGAAGCATGTTCGCTGGTGCAACAACCTTTATCGGGGTTGCCATGTCCTTGGAAAAAGAAAATTATCATTTTATCCGAACTCTCCCCATAAATTTCAAGCAATTTACCATTCAGAAATTTTGGGTGATTGCTGCGGTACAATTCATCTTTCCATCCTTGCTTTATCTAGTATTAGCACTGGTCGTCATGAAAGTAAATCTCGTCCTAGCTCTCTTCTTTACCATAGGAATAATCATCGCAGCTCTGATAACAGGACAATTTTACTACTGGCGAGACCAACGGCTGCTCATGCTCAACTGGCAAAATTCCAACCAGCTTTTCGGTCGCGGAGCAGGTCAATGGCTGATTGCCGGGTCCATCCTACTAACCATGTTCCTTGGAACTGTTTTAATCATTATTAGTTCAATAATCGCCTCAATGATTGGCGGACTTCCAGTCAGTTTTGGACTTACAGGCTTACTCATCGTCTTTTCAGCCTGCCTTCAGCTCTTTATTTATAAGGCCTACTGGAAAAAACTATAAAAATAAAGGCTCTATAATTTCTGTAGTGGGTAAATCCACCGTGGAGATTATGGAGCCTTTTTGAGTGTAGAAAAAAAGTCCCATATGACCTATAATGAAAAGCGACTAAACAACTCATTAGAAAGGGTTCATATGGAA
>NZ_POPB01000042.1 GCF_002964045.1 Streptococcus suis
GTTGTAATACAATTTTCATCTTATCCGTTGGTCCTTTTCACTGAGTAAACTTCTGGCACCGACTTAATCTTGTCCACCAGACTGGTCAAGGTTGCCAGGTTGGAAATACCAAAGGAAACGTGGATGGTCGCAAACTTCATATCCTTGGTTGGCTGGGCATTGACCGAAGAAATATTCTTGCTGGCATTTGTCAAAACCTTGAGGACATCGTTGAGAAGACCTGATCGGTTGAGACCGTAAATGTCAATATTTGCCATATATTCCTT
>NZ_POPB01000420.1 GCF_002964045.1 Streptococcus suis
AAAGCATGCCCAGATGAATCCAGAACATCAACCAAAGGGGTAGCAGTATTCATCAAAATGATTCTCAGCAAATCCATCCTAGTCATGCCTTCTGGTGGTGTCATTTGGCGAATCCGTGGCAATAAAAGTGCACTGGCCCCCGCCACAATTGGCGAAGCCATCGAAGTCCCTGACATGGAGCCATAACGATTGTCATTCAAGGTTGCATAAACATCCTCTCCTGGCGCCACAATCTCTGGCTTCAATTCTAAGTTGACCGTAGGACCCCAACTAGAAAAGCCTGATACAGTCGGCACTTCAATCAACTT
>NZ_POPB01000421.1 GCF_002964045.1 Streptococcus suis
GATATTCTCCGTCAGAATCTTTCCCTATCCGAAGATAGCTTAGACGTTCTATACAAAGACGAAAACCTGCCAGAAGCAATTGCGGGAAAGATGGCAGAAAATCATCTAGGAACGTTTTCCTTACCTTTTTCTGTACTTCCAGAACTTCTAGTGGATGGACAAACTTATTCTGTACCGATGGTTACTGAAGAACCTTCTGTGGTTGCAGCTGCGTCTTTCGGAGCCAAAATCATCGCTAAATCTGGCGGTTTTACAACGACTATTCACAACCGTATCATGATTGGACAAGTTGCTCTCTACGAAGATCG
>NZ_POPB01000422.1 GCF_002964045.1 Streptococcus suis
AGAAGGCCTTTTTATTTTGTCCAGATGAGGTGGTTTAAGCACCAAAACAGCTATTTTTCCCTAAAAACAGTAAAAAAGACAAACACCAAAACGATGTTTGTCTGCAATCTGAAAGGACCCCGAAGGGTCCTTTGTTCACGAGCCGAGAAACTGGAAAGCGAGTAATGGGACTTGGACCATTTTTTCATGAGCCTAGAAATTAGAGAGCGAATTAGGACCCCGACGGGTCCTTTGTTCACGAGCTTAGAAACTAGAAAGCGAGTAATGGTCCAGTGGAGTGAAACAGTCTGGGAAGAGACTGTTTCAGCCTGAGTCAGTGTGTTGAAGGGTGAAGGAGTTTTTATAAGTTTGAAAAAGACTAAACTTACCTAGATATAAATAATTTTGGAGGCAATGGAGATGGATGAATTTGTAAGAACAGTATTTGATGAACAATATAGGGCGGTTTTTGGAGAAGGTCAAGACCTTATTTCTAGTCAGCAGGAAATTGTTTTGGTAGAGGAGGAAGCAGGTCAATTAGTCGCTGTCTTGCAGGCCCAGCAGACGTTGGAAACGATTCATGTAAAGGCTTTGGTAGTTGCTAAAGACAAGCAAGGTCAAGGGTTGGGGAGTTGTTTGTTGACTCGTTTGGAAAATGAAGCTAGACAAGGTGGAGTAAGGAGTATCACGCTATCAACCAAGTCCTATCAGGCCAAGGATTTTTATCTGAAGGCTGGATATTCTTTTTATGCTCAACTAGAAGATGTACCGAAAAAAGGAATTACCAAGTACCATTTTATCAAGTGGCTATAAGGTATTCCTCTTGGAAAATAAGCAAAGCCTCGGCGATTGCCGAGGCTTCTTTCAATCTTATTGATCAGGTGTGAGAATCATTGGGATAATGATTGGCTCACGTTCTGTTTTTTCGTATAGGAATGGTCTTAGGGCGTTGACGATGGCACCGTTGACCGTTTGGATATTGGCATCTTTATTGCGCATGGCAATTCGGATAGCGTTGAAAAGGACGCGTTGACTTTCGCGAATAAGCTCACCAGATTCACGCATGTAGATGAAACCGCGGCTGAGAATATCTGGACCTGCCAGAATCATCTTAGATTTGAAGTCAACGGTTGCAACAGCTAGTACGACACCGTCTTCTGAGAGGTCACGGCGGTCTTTGAGGACAGCTGCGCCGATTTCACCGATACGGTTTCCGTCCACATAGATGTCCTGAGCGTTGAAGTGCCCTGCTAAGCGGGCAGAATCCTTGGTCAGAGCTAGGACATCACCGTTTTCCATGATGAAGATGTTGTCTTTTGGCACGCCAGTATCAACTGCCAGACTAGCATGGATTTTTTGCATGCGGTATTCGCCATGGACAGGCATGAAGTATTTTGGCTTGATCAAGCGGAGCATGAGTTTTTGCTCTTGCTGGCCGCCGTGCCCAGAGGTATGGATGTTGTTAATCTTACCATGAATGACATCGACACCGGCTTCAATCAAGATATTGATCAGCTTGTTGACACCTGTGGTATTTCCCGGAATAGGACTGGACGAGAAGATAACCGTGTCGCCTGGCTGGAGTTGCACTTGACGGTGGGTACCGTGGGCGATGCGGGAGAGGGCAGCCATAGGCTCACCCTGGCTACCTGTACAGAGAATCATAATCTCGCTGGCAGGGTATTCTTTGATCTCGTTTGGCTCGATGAAGGTATCCTTAGGTACCTTGATGTAGCCGAGCTCGATACCATTGACGATAGCTTTTTCCATGGAGCGTCCAAAGACAGCGATTTTGCGTCCTGTCTTGACTGCGGCATCTGCTGCTTGTTGCAGACGGAAGATGTTGGAGGCAAAGGAAGCAAAGATGATGCGTCCGTGGATGCCTTCAATCAATTTCATGATGGATTGACCGACCACTTTTTCCGAGTTGGTAAAGGTTGGAACTTCGGCGTTGGTAGAGTCGGAGAGGAGGCAGAGAACGCCTTCTTCACCGAGAGCAGCCATGCGGTGCAAGTCTGCGGGCTCGCCAACGGGAGTGAAGTCGAACTTGAAGTCACCGGTACAGACGATTTTTCCTTGAGGGGTATCAACGACGATACCAAGTGGTTCTGGAATGGAGTGGGTGGTACGGAAGAAGCTGACTTTGAGGTGCTTGAAGGTCAACTCTGTGTTATGATTGATTTCATGCAAAGTCGCATCACGGAGCAGTCCGTGTTCTTCCAATTTGCCACGGATAAGGGCGAGGGCTAAAGGTCCAGCATAGATTGGGACATTGGCTTGCTTGAGCAAGAAGGGAATGCCTCCGATGTGGTCTTCGTGCCCGTGGGTAATGACCAGACCTTTAACACGGTCTAGGTTTTCAACGATGTAGGAGTAGTCTGGGATAACGTAGTCGATACCCAATAGGTCATCTTCTGGGAACTTGATACCGGCATCGACGATGAGAATTTCATCCTTATACTCGATACCGTAGGTATTTTTCCCGATTTCTCCCAAACCACCGATGGCGAAAACGCCAACTTCATGAGGTTTTAGATTGACTGATGACATGGATTAAAACTCCGTAATTTTGAAATCTGCGTGCTCTTTCTCATACTCAAGATGATTGTCTGATAAGAGGTCGATAAATTCGATGTTGTATTCAGGGCGGTTGGTTTCCACCAATTCACGCGCGATAATACGACCTTCCAATTCTGATGTTGCATCGATGTCTAGATAAAGAGCGCGTGTTTGCTCGCGACGTGGGCTAATTTTTGATTCTTGATAGAATACTTTATAAATCATGTGTAGTATAGTTCCTTTCTTTTTGACTGGCAACTATGAAAAAAGCCCCAAACAGTTGGGGCTGTCTGGTAATGCTTATTCAATTTTCTCGAGTTGTCAATTTATTCAGTCTAAATATTACTCTTCATTATACCATAAAATATGCTGATGGTAAAAGGGTTTGGTAGGAAAATGGAAAAGTGTCATGATTTTCAGAAACAAGCAGTCATTTGGCAGAATAATAAGCAAAATTGACAAAAATATATTTGGATATTATAATAAATGGAAGTGGAATTTTAATGCATCAAGAAAGGGGATGAGTCATGGGTACAGTACCACAAATGAGTTTAGGCGAATTTTACAGGGAACTCCGAAATTCTCGCTTGGTTAAGCAAAAGGATGTTGTCAGAGGAGACTTTACAGCAGCACAGTTGTCACGCTTTGAATCGGGAAAATCCATGTTGGCAGCGGATAAGTTAATCGTGGCTGTCGAGGGTATTAACATGACCATGGAAGAATTTACTTACAAATACCATGGATATAAAGAAGCACCTCATATCGAGCTGGCCAATCTCATCTCAGATTTGTATTACCAGCAGGACAAAGAAGCTTTGAAAGCTTTATTAACATCAGATTTGTTAGCAGATGAAGGAGAACTTTACTCTCGGCTTAATGCTATTGTTATCAAGGTCGCTTTAGTCGCTTTAGAAGGGATAGATAATGTTGAAGAAGAAGATAGGCAATATTTGGCAGACTATCTCTTCGCTATTGAGGAGTGGACAAGTTTTGAGCTTTATCTATTTATGAATGCACAGATGTTGTTGAATAATCGGATGTTATTGTATTTTGCTCATGACTTATGTAAGGAAGAAAAATCTTTTAATAAACTTAGGAAACATCAGGAACTTATAAAATCTACGTTACTCAATACGATTTCGGAATTATTTGATAGAGGAATATACTCTCAAGTTTCCTATTACTTAGATAAAATGGAGTCTATGATTAGTTTTAAAGATACCTTTGTAAAGATAATGGCTCGCTATTATCGTCTGCTATTGGACTATATCGAAAATGGTCGTTCAGACAAAGAAAAAGAGATAATCGAAACCTACATTCAATCTATACAGGAATTGATAGATGATCAGACAGCTTCGATTATCCGGGTTCATTTTTTAAGATTTGAGTCTTAAAAATAAGAAGTTAGGAGAATGGGGACAGGATTGGATAATGGGTCAATAACGATTGGAATTGATAGCAACAAAGCGAGTACAATAATTGATATATTCTTTTTCATAGAACGCACCTCTTTTTCTTTTTAGTATAGCACAACATTTTATTTGTTAAAATGACTTACATATTTGTAAGTTTAAAAAATTGACTTACAGATTTGTAAGTGGACTTTATTTCGTTTTGAAGATGATACAATGTAGATGTACTATAAAAAGATAGGAGCAGTCTTATGAAAAAGAAGTTCTTAGCAGTTACTATGCTGTTTTCATTGGTTTTTCCAGCTTCTTTAGTGTTTGCTGAGTCTCATGGAGACCACTCTAGTCACGGAGACCATTCTGAGGCTGTTGTTATTAGTGAAATGGCTGAAGGTCAGTTGATTGTGGAGCAACAAATAGAGGTTGCAGCACAGACGGAGCCTCTATATAGTTTTGAAGAAATCTTAGATCTACCAAATGAGGCTTTTCCGAATGCGACTCCTGATGAGGTGGAGAGTATTAAAGGTATGATTGAAGCCACTATGGATTACAATCATTCTGATATGAAGGTACCGTTATCAATGGTATATATTGATAAGACCGCAGAAAATTCAGATGCAATTCTTTCAGGCGGTGGTCTTCCATACTGTTTAGATAATAATGGTTGGGGATACCAAAATTTTATTACCTCAGATTGTAACATAGCTATGGCAGTTGTTAGCCAATGTGTTTATGAATCTATCATTAAGAATCCCAATTTGCGTTACTGTAGAGCGGATTTATATAGAAATTGTTCTCCTAGGATTGGTCACAGTCCATATTGGCATAGACATTAATAAATGTGTTTGTATAAAATTAGAAGGAGTTGCAGGTTGATTCAAAAAATACTAAGACTGTTTGGGCTTGTTAGTTGTCTTCTTGCCTTGGTTTGTGCGGTGGTATTTAGAGAGGGGCTGGTTTCCAATCCACTTGGTCAATTTTCGGGTTTTCCACTTAACCACCAGCATACAGGTTGGGGAACATCGCGTTATTATCCCAACATTGATCCGACAGCAAAGCCGACTCAGGAGGTCAGAGTTGCTATCATTGACTCTGGTATAAGGGAAGAAGCGGTAGATGAGTTTTATGTTGAGGATATGCAAGTTTTTTCCACTTCAACCTCTGTCTTTGATACCATTGGTCACGGGACAAAGATTGCCAGTATCATTGGTGCTAAGAATAATCATGTGCTAACGCTGGGATTGAGCCCGGAAGCAAGATTGTTTTCCTACAAGGTAACGGATGATGACGGGACGATAAAAAATGACTACCTTGTCAAAGCTGTTCAGCAGGCTATTGAAGATCATGTTGATGTTGTGAATCTGAGTATGGTGGTGACCAATCCAAGTAAAGAATTGGAAGATGTGGTTGAAGCCTACCTTCAACAAGGTGGCTATATGGTTGTCCCAGCTTATGATTTGAAAAAGGTAGAGGCCCTAAACCCTCTTTTGACGATTGAAGGGGTTGTCTCCGTAGGTACCTACAATGAATTTTTTACGTTATTGAATCCGCAGGAAGAGATTGCTTACTACGCACCGTACTCTCAAGAAACGCTGTCAATGGAAAACAGGATTGTACGAAGCGAGGGTTCCTCTTTTAGCACGGCCTTTGTTTCGGGGACAATTGCCCACTTGCTCTCCGTCGGACAAACCGATGCAGAAATCACCAAGCAACTAGATGACTTTTTTAGTGCACGGTCTGTGAAGAGCAAGCAGTCTCCATTGTTGGCTGGTTATGAAACGCATCAAGCTTTGGTAAATAACAGCTACACAGTGCTCTCTCTATCTCTGATAGGTCTTCTTGTTTTCCAGACAATCCTAGGGATACTCACCGCGAGAAAAGAGAGTGAGGTGCGGGGTGCTTATATGCGGTACATCGTTGTAACGGACGTGTTACTGGTTATTCTTGCCTTGTTAATTTTGCCGACTCAAATGTGAGGTGTTAGATGGAATTAATTTCAATTGTGTTCGTTGTCCTTATTGTTGGAGTTCAAGTCTATTTTTCGACAAGGTACTTTGCTAAGGCTACTTCCAAGCTACAAAAAGGATTTGTCGTCGTAACGTCCCTCTTTCAAATTGTATTTTCAATCTGGTTGATGCTGTTTGTTACACTGGGATATTTCGGTAGTATTCATTTTTGATGAGATTTTTTTGCCTCCTATACTCATAGGAGGTTTTCTATATTTGAAAAATTCCCCAAGATAGCTTACAATAGAGAGTAGCATTGTACAGAAAGAGAAATTTATGAAAATACTAGCTTTAGACAGCTCCAATCAGGCCCTGTCGGTTGCCTTGGTGGAGGACGGTCGTTTGCAGGCGGAAACCCTGCTGGCCGTCAAGAAAAATCATAGTATCAGCCTCATGCCTGTAGTTGATTTTTTGGTAGCGCAGGTGGGCTGGACGCCCAAAGACCTGAATCGGATTGTGGTCGCTCAGGGGCCCGGCTCCTACACGGGTCTGCGGGTGGCGGTGGCGACTGCCAAGACCCTGGCCTACACCCTCAAGATTGACTTGGTGGGGCTATCCAGTCTTCAGTCTCTGGTTCCTCCTAGCCTGACGGGTCTGGTGGTGCCTCTCATTGATGCCCGCCGTAACTGCGTCTATGCAGGTGTTTATGAAAATGGCAGAGCAGTTGAGGCAGACAAGTACTGGTCTTTTGAAGACTTGCTTTCTAGTCTGTCTGGCAAGGAAAACATCACCTTTGTCGGAGAAGTAGAAAACTTTATGGAGCAAATCGAGCAAGCTCTGCCAACTGCTCAGTATCAAGCCAGTCTGCCGTCTGCCTATCAGTTGGCGGTGCTTGGTCAAGACTTGCCAGCAGTAGATGTGACCAGCTTTGAGCCCAACTATCTCAAGCGGGTAGAGGCAGAAGAAAACTGGCTCAAGGACAACCAAGCTGGCTCAGAGAGTTATATCAAGCGCGTATGATAGAGATTAAGCACTACGACGGTCAGGAAAATCTAGCGGAAGCTGTGTTGGCAGTCATGGAGTCGGTCTATGAGCAATCGCCTTGGACCTTGGAACAGATTGCCTCTAGTATGTCTAGTCAGGATGAGGATTATTATCTGGCCTATGAGGGTCAGGAATTGGTCGGATTTTTGGCTGTGCAGACGGTGCTGGATGAGATGGAAATCTTGCAGATTGCTGTCAAGGCTGATTTTCAGAGGATGGGAATCGCCAGTCAACTGATGGCTACTGTGATGGACTGGGATGGGGATATCTTCCTCGAAGTGAGGGAGTCCAACAGTGCAGCTCAGGCCCTCTATACACGCCAGCATTTTACCAAAATAGGAAAACGAAAAGACTACTACCGCCATCCTGTCGAGGACGCGGTGATGATGAAGAGAGAACGTGATGAAAGATAGATTGATTTTGGCGATTGAGACCTCCTGTGACGAGACCTCGGTGGCTGTTTTGCGAAATGATGCGGAGCTTTTGTCCAATGTCATTGCCAGCCAGATTGCCAGCCACCAGCGGTTTGGTGGGGTGGTGCCTGAAGTGGCCAGCCGTCACCATGTGGAAGTGATAACGGCCTGTATCGAGGAGGCCTTGTTGGAGGCGGAAGTGACGGCAGAGGACTTGACGGCTGTGGCTGTGACCTATGGGCCTGGCTTGGTCGGTGCCTTGCTAGTCGGGATTTCGGCTGCCAAGGCCTTTGCTTGGGCTAACGGTTTGCCACTCATTCCTGTCAACCACATGGCAGGGCATTTGATGGCGGCGCGTGCGGTCAAGGAATTGGAGTTTCCGCTCTTGGCCCTCTTGGTCAGCGGTGGACACACAGAATTGGTCTATGTGTCAGAAGCAGGCGACTACAAGATTGTCGGCGAAACGCGAGATGATGCGGTCGGCGAGGCCTATGACAAAGTGGGACGGGTTATGGGTCTGCCCTATCCAGCTGGTCGTGTGATTGACGAATTGGCGCATGAGGGGCAGGATATTTACGACTTTCCACGGGCTATGATTAAAGAGGATAATCTGGAGTTTTCTTTTTCTGGACTCAAATCTGCCTTTATCAACCTCTACCACAATGCCCAGCAAAAAGGGGAGACCTTGTCCAATGCGGACCTGTCAGCCTCTTTCCAAGCCTGTGTTATGGACATTCTCATGGCCAAGACCAAGAAGGCTTTGGAGCAATATCCTGTTAAGACCTTGGTGGTAGCGGGCGGTGTGGCAGCCAATCAGGGCTTACGAGAGCGGTTGGCGGCTGAAATCACCGATGTGGAGGTTATCATTCCCCCGCTTCGACTCTGCGGTGACAATGCGGGCATGATTGCCTTGGCAGCGGTCAGTGAGTACAATAAGGCAAACCTTGCTGGCTGGGACCTCAATGCCAAGCCTAGTCTGGCTTTTGAAAATTTGTAAGAAGGAAGGGGGCTGGGCAAAAAGTCCGGCGCCACTTCTCAGAGTTCGTATCAACATCTCAGCGCAGTGGTTGATTGGCAGATTTGTTCGTGTCTTACACTCCAGATCTGACCTAACGATTGTTGCGAACAGAGTTCGCTTCATTTCCGACCTCAAAAGGTTCACTGAACCTTTTGAGCTGTGCGGGGTGGGAGTAAAATAGTCCAGTGGACTATTTTAGCCCGAACCTACTGTTTGGAAGTGAGGGGAACTCTTTTTTAGACCAGTCGAGTTCTTTCTCACTCCCTTTTTCTATTGACGGATGGGGGCTTGTCCTCTATACTAGAGTGATATAACTTGCTTTTCAAAGGAGAGAAGATGTATAAAGAGGATTTTCGCGAAGGCTTGCGGGATGCCATTCCCACAGCTTTGGGCTATGCCAGTATCGGTTTAGCCTGCGGAGTTGTATCGGTTAATTCAGGCATTTCTGCGGTGGAAATGGCTTTGATGAGCCTTTTGGTCTATGCAGGGAGTGCCCAATTTGTCATGTGTGCCATGATTTTGGCTGGGGCCCCCTTGATGTCCATTGCGGTGACGGTTTTCTTTGTCAACCTGCGGAATTTTCTCATGTGCCTGCATACGACGACCATTTTTCAGGGAAATAGGCTGGGCTCCAACATCTTGATTGGCTCATTTTTAACAGATGAATCTTATGCGGTTCTCTTGCGGAAACACATTGAGGAAAAGCAGATTGCCCCTAGCTGGATGTACGGCAACAACTTTGCTGGCTATGCTTCTTGGGCTATCTTTACCACTCTGGGCAATCTCATCGGAGGTTTGATTCCAAATCCCGAGCAGTTTGGCTTGGATTTTGCCTTGGTTGCCATGTTTGTCGGCATTTTCTCAGGTCAGTTGGAGGCTATGGCTCGGACTATTCCTTTGAAAAAAATCGGCTTGATTCTGCTGGCGGTTGGTCTGGCCTATGTCGGTCTGTCTGTGCTGGTGTCGTCCTATGTTGCGGTGCTTCTGGCGACGCTTTTGGGCTGTTTTGTGGGGGTGATGATTGATGATAAAAACTAGTATTTTACTGATTATTCTGGCGTCGGCTCTAGTGACCTGGCTGCCACGCGTCCTGCCTTTTGTCCTGACGCAGAACAAATCCCTGCCTCCAAAGTTGGTGAAATTTCTCAGCTTTTTGCCAATCACTATCATTTTTGCATTGACCCTCTCCAGTATTATGGATGAGAAAGTTGGCTCCTTGCCAAGTTTTCTCCCTGTGGAAAGCTTAGCTATTCTTCCGACATTTTTTGTGGTTTTGAAAACAAAAAATATCCTTTTAGCAGTCTTGGTTGGCGTTGTTACAACCGCGTTGTTACGTTTTATATTTTAGGAGGTTTTTATGGTAAAAGAAAATGCCAGAGGTGTGGCACTTTGTCTCGTCTTGGCTTTGGTGGGGCAGTGGTTAGGTGGGGTGTTTCCATTGGTTGGTGGGCCCGTTTTTGCCCTTCTAATCGGGATGAGCTTGCATTCCTACGTCGCAAGGGAGAATGCGTTTCAGCCAGGCTTGACCTTTACTTCTAAGAAGGTCTTGCAGTATGCGGTGATTTGTTTGGGATTTGGATTAAACTTATCTGCGGTCTTAGCAGTCGGTCGTCAGTCTCTTCCAATTATTCTTTCGACCATCAGTTTTGCCTTGTGTTTGGCATTTCTGATGTGGAAATGGTTGCCTATTTCATCTCATTTGGCGACCTTGATTGGCGTAGGGACCTCTATCTGTGGAGGCTCTGCCATTGCGGCGACAGCTCCCGTTATCCAGGCAGATGATGAGGATGTGGCTCAGGCTATCTCGGTCATCTTTCTCTTTAATGTCTTGGCGGCCTTGATTTTTCCGACTTTGGCAACTTGGCTTGGGTTTTCGACCGATTCGGGTCAGGCCTTTGGGATGTTCGCCGGAACGGCGGTCAATGACACCTCGTCGGTCACCGCAACGGCGGCTACTTGGGACAGTCTTTACGGCCTAGGCAGTCAGACTTTGGACATGGCGGTGACGGTCAAGCTGACGCGGACTCTGGCCATTATTCCCATTACGTCGGTTTTGGCGATTTGGCAAGCTCGAGGAAAGGGAGTTCAGGCAGACAAGCAGTCCCTCTTGGCAGGTTTTCCGACCTTTATCTTGTATTTTATTCTAGCCAGTCTGGTGACTACAATGGCAGGTCGCTTTGGAATGGGTGCGGACATTTTTACTCCGCTCAAAACCCTGTCCAAGTTTCTCATTTGTATGGCCATGGCAGCCATTGGCTTGCGGACTAATTTATTTGCCTTGGTAAAAAATGGCAGAGCTGCTCTTTTTGTCGGGCTAGTTTGCTGGTTGGGCGTGACTGTGCTGACATTGGTTTGGCAGGCGATTTTGGGTATATGGTAACAGTAAAACAGCCTTCTCTTGCGAGAGGCTGCTTTTTTATGATTTCAAGCGGAAAGTCTGCGGAGCTTTTTTCAATAAAATCCAGTAACCGATGCTGACATAGGCAATCATAGCCAGAGAAATGAGTAGGATGTACAAGTGACTGCCTAGATCTAGCTGGGTGTTGAGATAGGCTACCCAATAGAGAGCGCCACTGAGGAATTTATAGACTGGATTGACCACTTCCATATCCTTTGTAAAGGGCTGGAGGATGTAGTAGATAAAAAGGTCGTGGAAGGAAAAGAGGGCTGTTAGACTTAACAAAAGTAGAGCAGTTAGGAGATAGGTTTCAATAGGCAGCTGTGCTCTAGTAAAGATGATGAGGGCCAATAGTAGAGATCCAGAGAAGGCAGCATTTAATTTTACAGTTTGTAGAAAACGATAATGAAAGCCTGCAATAATGGTTTTTGCTTCGCGGTAAAATGGGTAGTGTAGCATGGAAATGTCGCAATTAACAAAGACCATCTGTGCGACAGCCTTGCCCATGGAGGCCACATACATGACCATGAAAGCAAATGGAAGTCCCTCGATATAGTTGGCAGTGCTTATCTCTATATCCTCCTTTGAAAACCAGCGGATTCCTTCAAGAAAGAGGACAATGGCCAAAAGACACCCCAAGCGGAAGAGCAATTTTTTAGTGAGGATGGAGCGGTAGCGGTCAAATAGCAGAGCGTTTAGGTAGGTCATGCCAGACAGGAGGGACAGGTCTTTTCCAGTTTCCATATTGAGTTTTGCCTGCATCTGCAAACCCTGGCGAGTATATTCATTGCCCTTGGTCATCTCAACAATTTTCTTGTCCAACTGCAAGGATTGGTCCATGCAGTAGGAAAGATAGTCAAGGTGGTTGGTTTGTTGCTTCAAATAACCAAGGCTAAGCCAAATCAGAAATGGTTGGATAAGCAGGATAGGGACCAGCATGCCTAAGGAGAGCTGATGGCGGAAGACAATCGCCAGAACATATAACACAAGAACAAATGCGACCCATAGCCAAGCATGCCAAGAATTGCGACGGGTTAACATACGATGTTCAAAGAACCAACGATTGAGAGCATGACCAGTCAGGTGACCTGCTAGTACGGTCATCATGCCGACAGGAAAGACCAGCCATTGATTTGTCATTAGGCAAAAAATAACTAAGGCTGGAAGATAGTAAAAGGTAGTCAGGATAGGTTCGATAAAGAGTTGACTTTGCAAAAAGGTAGATTGTGATAGACCGAAGTTCTGCATAAATTCTCTATCTGCTTTCGAGATAACCGGGTCTAAGTCCTTGCTAAAACGATAGTTTAGTCCGACAAACAGAAACCAGAACACAAATCCTAGAAGCCAAGTCCCTGGAAGGATATTCCAAAAGGTAAATTCCTCACTGGCCAAGATATTCATCCAGAAAGAAGCATGATAGAAATGAAAAACCAACCAGAAGCCCTTGGTCAAAAAGCGACTGGGGATGGAGAGGATGTGCAGGATCAAAAAGAGACCAGACTTAAAGCTGTAAGACTTGAAAATACTCTCTGGAATGCTCTTTCCAACAAGTGGCAGTTTCCGTAGATAGTAGAAAAATCCGTTGACGGAGCGATGGAGAGTATACTTTTCCCGATACCAAAAATAAGGTAGAATGGTTTTCATATGCTCCTCCTAATCTGCTGTCAGCAAGGCAACCACTTCCTGTTCAAAGTCAGGGTCGTGGAGTTTGTCGCTTGAAACAGCCTGCAATTCCTGGTGATGGAGCAAAACAATCTCATCACAGAGGTCCTGGGCCAGCTGCAAAATGTGGGTAGAAAAGATAATGACAGAATCCTTCTTAGCCTCCCGAATTAGCTGCTTAAACTCGTGAGCAGCCACAGGGTCAAAGGAAGTCAGGGGTTCATCCAAGAGCAGAACAGGTGGCTGGACAATCAAGGACAGGAGCAACTGGACCTTGTTCTGCATACCGTGGGAAAAATCCTTGAGCAGGCGGTGCTGGTCTTCTTCTCCGATACCGACCAAGTTCAGCCATTCTTCTGGACTGCGAGGAGATTTGAGTTTATCCTTGTGAATGTCCATATAGAAACGGACAAACTCATAGGCCGTCATAAAAGCAGGTAATTGTGGATAGGTCTGGGTAAAACCGATGTCTGTATTATCGTAGTCAAGAGTTTCTTCCCCCTCTACAAACTGGATACTGCCACTGTCTAAGGTCATATTACGGGCAATGCAGTTAAACAAGGTTGTCTTACCAGCTCCGTTCCGCCCTAGCAAGCCGTAAATCTTGCCTTGTTCAAATTGAAAGCTGGTATCCTTCAGAATAATCTTATGATCAAATTTTTTAGAAATAGAAGACAGTTTCAGTTGCATAGCCAATCTCCTCTTGTTATATTGTTATGACTTCATCATACAACAATAAACAAAAAAATTCAAGCAAATTTTTGCTTGAATGTGATGTAAAAACTAGTAATGCAAACTCCCTGCCACCCAGCCAGTTGCTAGACAGTAGGTAATGTTAAAGCCACCTGTATGGGCGTTGATGTCCAAGACCTCTCCTGCAAAGTGGAGACCTGGGACTTTCTTGCTTTCCAAGGTTTTGGGATTGATTTCCTTGAGGTCAACACCACCCTTGGTCACAAAGGACTTTGCCAGGGACATCTTGCCTGTAATCTTGATAGGGAGGGCTTTGAGGAGGGTGACCAGTTCAGTCAGATCTTTTTTGGAAACTTGTTTGACCTTGCAGTCGTAGTTCTCTGCGAAAAAGTCTGCTAGGCGGTCTGGCATGAGTTCTCGAAGGGCATTCTTGACGGATTTTTCCCTGTTGGCTTCTAAATGTTCAAATAAATCTTGTTCAGAATGGGTCGGCAGAGCATCGAGAAATGCGGTTTCGCCGCCTTTGACAAAACTGGACAGCCGAAGTGCAGCGGGTCCCGACAGGCCAAAGTGGGTAAAGAGCAGGTCGTGGGTGATGACGTGCTTGCCGTAGGTCAGAGTGACGTCGTCCAGGGAAATGCCTTGTAGCTTCTTGTGGGGGAAGTCGGTCAGAACGGGGCTTTCAGCGGCCTCAATCTCCGTGACTTCCAGCTTGAAGTGGCGGGCAATGTCGTGACCAAATCCAGTCGAGCCAGTGGAAGGATAGGTCTTGCCGCCGGTAGTGACAATCAGCTGGGGAGCTGTAAAGGTCTCCTCGCTGGTCTTGACATGGAAGAGGTCGTCAATCTTGCGGACGGAAACCACCTCAGTTCCTGTGCGGATGTCCACGCCATTTTCCAGCATCTTCATTTCCAGGCACTTGATAATGGTCTGGGAACGGTCGGTGGTCGGAAAGACACGGCCGTGGTCCTCCACCTTGAGCTTGACCCCATTTTCCTGAAAGAAATTCATGATGTCATGGTTGTCAAACTGAGAAAAAACACTGTATAGAAAGCGGCCATTGCCGGGAATGCCAGCCAGCAGGTCTTCCAAGGTGCCGTTGTTGGTCACATTGCAACGTCCGCCACCTGTGCCAGATAGTTTCTTGCCCAAACGCTTGTTTTTTTCGAGGAGCAGGGTCTTCTTGCCGTAAAAGCTGGAAGAAATCGCAGCCATCATGCCAGCAGGCCCCGCTCCGATAATAATGGTATCTACTGTGTTCATATTCTTATTGTACCATAAAATATAGTCGTTTAGTTTGTCTTTTATTACGTCGTTAACTCGCTTTGCCGTACTCCAGTACTGTCTGCAGCTCGTTGCCTAGTACTAAAAACAAACTAAAAGACTATAGCAGAGCGGATAGCGGGTACCTTCTGAAAGATTAACAATGTTTTTTAGGTAAAAATTCCCCATAATTTGACAGAATATAGGCTTTGTGATAATATTTTATTGATACAAACTATGAGAAATCTATGAACCTGTATTCGCAATAAAGTGCTTTGGTGTAAGAGATAGTTTTTTGAGGAAATACGGACTATATTTTGATAAAAACGAATGATGAGTAAGCTTACAGACTAGCCTTAGATAGAAGTATGGCATTGCGGATGTAGATTCTAAGTACCGAGGATATTATGGGAATCGAAAAAACAGTCAGCGAATTAGCTGAGATTTTGGGAGTGAGCCGTCAGGCTATGAACAATCGCGTAAAAGCACTTCCAGAAGAATTTGTAGATAAAAATGACAAGGGTGTGACTGTTGTAAATCGTGCAGGCTTGATTGAACTTGAGAAAATCTATAAGACAACGATTTTCGAAGATGAGCCGATTAGCGATGAAGTCAAGCACCGTGAAATGATGGAAATTTTAGTTGATGAAAAAAATGCGGAAATTATCCGATTGTATAGTCAATTAAAAGCCAAGGATAAGCAGTTGGCGGAAAAAGATGAGCAGCTCAAGGTCAAAGATGTACAGATTGCGGAGAAGGACAAGCAAATTGACCAACAGCAACAATTGACTCTTAAAGCTATGGCTGACAAGGATGTCCTCAAGCTAGAACTAGAAGAGGTCAAAGCTCAAGCAGAAGGAGTGCAAGCCAAAGGATTCTTTGCACGATTGTTTGGTAAATAAAAAGGTCCAGTGGACCTTGAATCATGGGCTCGGAAACAAGGAAGCGAGTAAAGGTCTGGGGGAGTGAAACAGTCTGGGGATAGACTGTTTCAGCCCGAGCCAAGAACTGAAAAAGCGAGGTACAGTCTGGGGATAGACTGTTTCAGCCCGAGCCTAGAAATAGGAAAGCGAGGTACAGTCTGGGAATAGACTGTTTCAGCCCGCGTTAAAAAATGGAAGAGCGCGGTAGGAAATCATGAGCCCGAAAACGAGAAAGCGAATCATAAGTAAAAAATGGCTCTATAATTTCTGTAGTGGGTAAAACCACCGTGGAGATTATGGAGCCTTTTTGAGTGTAGAAAAAAAGTCCCATATGACCTATAATGAAAAGCGACCAAACTACTCATTAGAAAGGGTCCATATGGAACAACTAAATCTTATCACAAATCTTCTCAGAATTAAAGACAAAAATATCACTATCTCTAATGAATATGACCTAGGAACTCACTTAGAACTCCACGGTCACTTGGATTACACAGCCCCTAAATGCTCAAAATGCAAGGGACAAATGGCTAAATACGACTTCCAGAAAGCCTCTAAAATCCCCTACCTAGAAACTGCTGGTTACCCGCTACTTATCCGCCTTAGAAAGCGTCGCTTCAAGTGTAAAGAATGCGGAAAAATAGCGGTCGCTGAAACTCCTCTTGTCAAGAAGAACCACCAAATCTCTGTCGCTGTTAACCAGAAGATTGCTCAATTACTCATCGAAAATCAAGCAATGAAACATATTGCACACAGGCTATCTATCTCAACATCATCAGTTATGAGAAAACTCAATGAGTTCAAGTTTGAAACAGATTGGAATGCCTTACCTGAGGTGATGAGCTGGGACGAGTATGCCTTCAAAAAAGGGAAAATGAGCTTTATCGCTCAAGATTTCGACTCCCTAAATGTCATCGCCATTCTGGACGGAAGAACTCAAGCAACCATCCGAAACCACTTTCTACGCTATCCTAGAAAGGTTAGAAATCGGGTCAAAGTCATTACCATGGATATGTTTAGTCCATACTACAAATTGGCTAGACAGCTATTTCCCAATGCAAAAATTGTACTCGACCGCTTTCATATTGTTCAACACCTTAGTCGTGCTATGAACCGTATCCGTATTCAAATTATGAATCAATTCGACAGAACATCGCAGGAATACCGAGCCTTGAAACGCTACTGGAAATTGATACAACAAGATAGCCGTAAAATCAGCGATAAACGATTTTATCGCCCTATGTTCCGAATGCACTTGACTAACAAGGAAATACTGGAAAAACTCCTGTCTTTCTCCGAGGAACTACGACAGCACTATGAACTCTATCAACTTCTCTTATTCCATTTCCAAGAGATGTA
>NZ_POPB01000423.1 GCF_002964045.1 Streptococcus suis
TTTTTCTTTGTGTAGCATAGGAGAACCTCATAAGTCCTTTTTCTTATATTATACTCCTAAATACGAAGAAAAGCCCTTAGAAAATCAATTCTAAGGACTTTGTCTTCAGTCTGAGCCCGTTGTTACGGGCATTAGTCAAGTAATTATAGCGCTAACCTGAACGAAGTTCAGCGAACGTCTTTAGACGTCGCTGGAGAGAAACGGCTTACAGCCGGTGTACAAGCCACCCGTTTTCAAGGGTGGTTATGACTTACAATGATTTCCAATTCTTACCCAACAAATTCGTTGATTTCTTTTTCGATGTTGGCGATTTTTTCTTCTGCTTCGGCAAGGGTTTCACCAACCGTTGCGATGTAGAATTTGATTTTTGGTTCTGTTCCTGAAGGACGAACGGCAAACCATGAATCATCTGCCAAGGTGTATTTCAAGACATCTGATGGAGGAGTAGTGAGTTTTTCAACGTTTCCATCTTTGTCTGTCTTAGTTTGAAGGGCAAAGTCTTCAAAGACTGCGATGTCAGTTGCGTTGAATTGCTCAGGTGAGTTATCGCGGAATTTAGCCATGATTGCCTTGATTTGCTCTGCACCGTCTTTACCAGAAAGGGTAACAGAGATTGTTTTCTCAGCAAAGTAGCCGTATTCTTTGAAGATTTCATCGATACCGTCAGCCAAGGTCATTCCACGTGAACGGTAGTAGGCAGCAATTTCAGCAACCATAAGCACAGCTTGGATAGCATCCTTGTCACGCACGAATGGTTTGATGAGGTAGCCGAAGCTTTCTTCAAAACCAAACATGTAAGTATGGTTGTGTTTTTCTTCGAACTCTTGGATTTTCTCAGCGATGAATTTGAAACCAGTCAAGACGTTGAACATGGTAGCGCCGTAGCTTTCAGCAATCTTAGTTACCAACTCAGTGGATACGATTGACTTAGCAAGGGCAGCGTTTGCAGGAAGTGTACCCGCTTGCTTGTGGGCTTCAAGGATGTATTTAGCAATGATAGCACCGATTTGGTTACCAGAGAGGTTCCAGTAAGAACCGTCCGCTTGACGAACTTCAACACCAACACGGTCAGCGTCAGGGTCAGTTGCAAGAAGGACATCTGCACCGACTTCACGGCCGAGTTCTTCTGCAAGGGCAAAAGCAGCTTGGCTTTCCGGGTTTGGAGAAGCGACAGTAGAGAAGTCAGGATCAGCAGTTGCTTGTGCTTCCACAACTTGAACAGATTCAAAACCAGCTTGTGCCAGAGCGCGACGAGCCAACATTTCACCCGTACCATGAAGCGGGGTGTAGACAATCTTCATGTCTTTACCGTATTCAGCAATCAATTCAGGGTTGATGTTGAGGTCTTTGAGTTCTTCAAGATATTTAAGGTCAGTTTCTTCGCCAAGAACCGTAATCAAGCCATTTTCCTTGCTGGATTCAAGGTCAGCCAATTCAACTGCAAATGGATTGTCAATGGCACGGATGAAGTTGGTCAATGCATCTGCATCAGCTGGTGGCATTTGTCCACCGTCTTCACCGTAAACCTTGTAGCCGTTGAATTCTTTAGGGTTGTGGCTGGCAGTCACCATGATACCTGCGATGGCATTGTAATGACGAACTGCAAATGACAACTCAGGAGTTGGACGAAGGCTTTCAAATACATAAGATTTGATACCATGCGCTGCCAAAACTTGAGCTGATTCAAAGGCAAATTCTGGCGAGAAGTGGCGTGAGTCGTAAGCGATAGCTACACCACGTTTTTTAGCTTCTTCACCTTTTGATTCTACCAATTTTGCCAAACCTTCAGTAGCTTGCCGAACGACGAATACGTTGATGCGGTTGGTACCAGCGCCAATGTAACCGCGCATACCAGCAGTACCAAACTCCAGGTTTGTATAGAAGGCATCTTCTTTTGTTTTTTCATCCATTGCGACTAATTCTTCACGCAAGTAGTCTGGAAGTCCAGCAAAATCTAGCCATGTTTGATAGGTTTCTTGATAAGTCATCACATATCTCCTTAAAGATTTTTCTATTAAACGCTTTCATTATACCATGTTTGAAAAGAAAAATCACGCTTTCACGTGATTTTCTGATATTTATTTTTTAACTTTCTGTAAAACTGGGACTATTGCAAGGGTTAGAATAGTTGCAATCACCATCTCAGCAATTGAGTTGACAGAAACAATGGCTGCTAATACTGCCTTTATATCCCCCTTGAAGACTCCGCCGAAGAAAATGAAAATTCCTGACAGCACAAAGATGGTGTTTGTGAGTGTTCCGGTTAACCCTGCGAGTGCAAGACCTGCCTTATTTTGCCACAATTTGTAGATATAGTAGGGAGTAATGCCAATCAAAATCCGTGGTACCAGTGCGATGAGCACTGAGTAGAGATTTCCATTCTCAACAAAAGGAGAGAAGACATAGCTCAATGGTGAAAGAATAATACTATTGCGGATGATACTCATAATCCCCATAAAACCACCTAGCTGAGCTCCAATGCGTGGACCATAGATGATACTTGCGATAATAACAGGTATATGGGTGATAGTTGGTTTTACAGGAAGGACAAAGGCCGCAAAGATAGCCTGACTAATGGTTTCAATAACCACCATAATTGCAATAAAAATTGCAAGTGTAGCTACTTGATTAGTTTTTTTTGATTTCATTCAAACTAGAACTCACTTTCTCTAAAATAATCTCGATTTCAGCTAGAGCACCTGTTCCAAAATCGCCACAAGCTAGAAGGGCTTCTCGTGGTTTAATTTCTTCAAAGCCGTATTCTATCAAGGTTTTGAGATTTTTCTGTGTAGCAGGGTTCAGGTACATATTGGTATTCATGGCAGGGGCAATTAGCTTTTTAGTACCGATTGGCAGAGCTAGAGCTGTTGCGGTAACCATATTATCTGCCAAACCATGTGCCAATTTCGCGATGGTATTGGCAGAAGCAGGTGCCACAATGAAGAGGTCTGTCGCCTTGGCAATATCGATATGCTTGATAGAGCTAGGATTTTCTTCCAACATAACATCTGTGTGGACCAGATTTTTTGACAAGGATTGGAGGGTTAAGGGCGTTATAAAGTCCATAGCAGAGCGGCTCATGAGGACAGTAACCTGGTGCCCTAGTTTGGTCAATTGACTAGTCAAGTCTGCTGCCTTATAGGCAGAAATAGAGCCAGTAACAGCAAGAGTAACATTAGCCATTTGTCTCTCCTTTTTCCAGGGTTTCCAAAATCAGCTGGGCAATTTCTTTCTTTGTAGTTGCTTGAACTTCAGAAGTCTTATCCACCAAATAGGCGATATGTTGATTGCCCTTGATATCTGTCAAGTCATTGGCCACAATATAGTCTGCACCATTGCGTTCAATACTTTGGCGAGCAACTGCAAATAGTTCTTCCTTTGGAACATCTACTAAGAGCTTAAAGCCGATTAGCTGGATAGCTGGATTCCATTTCTTGACAAAGGAGATGACCTTTGGTGTTTTCTTGAGAAAAAGGACCTGGTAGTCATCCTTGGAAGAAATCTTAGTTTCAGCATTTTTCTTATTCAATAAGCTTGAGATATCCTCGGTTGCTTCGACTTCCTTCAGGCCAGTCATATAAACAGGTGTATAATCGGATACAGCCATGCTATGAATAAGTGCTTGATGGGACTTAACCAGTGGTTCTAAAGTTGATTTTAAACTCTCAACGTTTGTGATTTCAATAATAGTCAGATTCTTTTGTGGAAGTGGTTTAACAGCCTGTTTAGTCGTGACCAGTGTCACTTCATGTCCACCTTTCAAAGCCTGTTCAGCAATGATTTTTCCGAGATTGCCAGAGGCATGATTGGTAATGGCACGGACTTGGTCGATGGCTTCACTTGTTCCACCAGATGTAATCAATAGTTTCATGTACATATTTTACTAGAATTTCCATTTTTCGTAAAGTTTCTGCGACCTACTTTTCACAAAGATTTACTAAATCAAAATATTATTTTGAATAATAGGTTCACACTGCAACACACTACAAAATTCCGTATGTTCTTAATAAAATTATCGAATAATATGCGAAAATAAAAATTGATGTGGTATAATGTTTGTGAAAAATAAGGAATTTAGGAGCTCTCATGAAAACAGATATTGAAATTGCACAAAGTGTGACCTTGAAACCTATCACAGAAATCGTTGAAAAAGTTGGTATCAGCTTTGATGATATTGAACTCTATGGAAAATACAAGGCAAAATTATCTTTTGATAAGATCAATGCAGTGAAAGACAATGAACTAGGTAAACTAATTTTGGTGACTGCTATCAACCCAACACCTGCTGGTGAAGGTAAGTCAACTATTACGATCGGGTTAGCTGATGCTCTTTCTAAAATCGGCAAGAAAACTATGATTGCCCTTCGTGAGCCATCTTTGGGACCTGTCATGGGGATCAAAGGTGGAGCTGCAGGTGGTGGCTATGCTCAGGTCTTGCCAATGGAAGATATCAATTTACATTTTACAGGCGATATGCATGCCATTACAACAGCTAACAATGCTCTTTCAGCCTTGATTGATAACCATATCCACCAAGGAAATGCAATCGGCATTGACCAACGCCGTATCATCTGGAAACGTGTTGTGGATCTTAACGACCGTGCTCTTCGTAAGGTAACAGTTGGCTTGGGTGGTCCGCTCAATGGTATTCCACGTGAAGATGGTTTTGATATCACGGTCGCTTCTGAAATCATGGCAATTTTGTGTTTGGCGACAGATATCAATGACTTGAAAGAACGCTTGGCAAATATTGTGATCGGTTATCGTTTCGATCGCAGTCCTGTCTATGTGCGTGATTTGGCGGTGGAAGGTGCCTTGACCCTCATTTTGAAGGATGCTATCAAACCAAACCTTGTTCAAACCATCTATGGCACGCCAGCCTTTGTCCACGGTGGTCCATTTGCTAACATCGCCCATGGCTGTAACTCAGTTCTCGCTACTACAACAGCTCTGCGATTGGCTGACTATACGGTCACAGAAGCAGGTTTCGGCGCTGACCTTGGCGCAGAGAAGTTTCTAGATATCAAGGTGCCAAACTTGCCGAAAGCTCCTGATGCAGTAGTTATTGTTGCCACACTCCGTGCCCTTAAAATGCACGGTGGTGTCGCTAAGACAGAACTTTCTACTGAAAATGTAGAGGCAGTGAAAGCTGGTTTTTCTAACTTGAAGCGTCACGTTGAAAATATTCAGAAATACGGTATTCCAGCAGTCGTCGCTATCAATGAATTTGTATCTGACACAGCTGACGAAATTGCAGCTTTGAAAGAACTTTGCGCTGAGATTGGTGTACCTGTTGAGTTGGCGAGCGTTTGGGCAAATGGTGCTGATGGTGGTGTTGAACTGGCTGAAACAGTCGTTGCTACGATTGAAAATAATGTAGCCAACTACCAACGTCTCTACAAGGCTGAGGATAGTTTGGAAGAGAAAGTGACCAAGATTGTTACACAAATCTACGGTGGTAGAGGTGTTGTCTTTGAAAAGAAAGCCCGCAATCAACTGACTGAATTTGCTAAGAATGGTTGGGATAAGTTGCCAGTCTGCATGGCCAAGACCCAATACAGCTTCTCAGATGATCAGTTTGCCCTCGGTGCACCGACAGACTTTGACATTACAGTCCGTGAATTTGTGCCAAAATTGGGAGCAGGTTTCATCGTGGCTCTGACAGGTGATGTCATGACCATGCCAGGTTTGCCAAAAGCCCCTGCAGCACTAAATATGGACGTAGCAGAAGATGGGACGGCTATTGGTTTGTTCTAATCAGATTGAATAGAAAAATCCGCTCGGTTGTGAACAGCTCCCTGTCAAGTGGACAATGAAATAATAAAAGATTAGGCGGCGGCCTTGTTCCTCATTTCAAGAGGGGCAAGGCCGTTGTTGCGCTCTTGAAAACGTTGGTGATT
>NZ_POPB01000424.1 GCF_002964045.1 Streptococcus suis
TGAGAATTTATAGAATAAAAACCTCTTACGTCAAGGATACGTAAGAGGTTTATTTTATGTGACTTTTAGTCCGTCACGCTCCGTAAGGTGCGTGACAAATAAACCACCCGCTATGCGGGTGTGCGACGAAGGTTATACCAAAAAAACTCCAAACGCGATACAATAAAGGTGTTCAAGCCTATTGTAAAGCGAGAGGAGAAAAGTATGGCACAAAAGGCACATAGTTTATCACATACAAAGTGGCTGTGTAAATACCACATTGTCTTCACCCCTAAGTATAGACGAAAAATCATCTATAATCAATATCGAAGTAGTTTGGGAGAAATATTCCGACGTTTGTGTAGTTATAAAGGCGTAGAAATTATCGAAGGACATCTGATGCCGGATCATGTTCATATGTTAGTCAGTATTCCTCCGCGATTAAGTGTATCAAGCTTTATGGGATATTTAAAAGGTAAGAGTGCTCTTATGATGTTTGATAAACACGCCAATCTCAAATATAAATTTGGCAATCGCCATTTCTGGGCAGAGGGCTATTATGTAAGTACAGTTGGACTTAATGAAGCCACAATTAAGAAATATATTCAAGAGCAGGAAAAGCATGATATAGCACTTGATAAATTGAGTGTAAAAGAGTATGAAGATCCCTTTAGGGATAATGGCAAGTAGTACGAATGCCTCTTTAAGAGGCTAGTGGGT
>NZ_POPB01000425.1 GCF_002964045.1 Streptococcus suis
TTTCTAAAGGATAAAGACAAGGTTTTAAACGCTATGGAATTGCCTTATTCCAACGCCAAACTGGAAGCTACCAATAATCTCATCAAAGTCATTAAAAGAAATGCCTTTGGTTTTAGGAACTTTGAAAACTTTAGAAAACGGATTTTGATTGCCTTGAACATAAAGAAAGAGAGAACCAATTTCGTCCTCTCTAGGTGTTAGCTTTTCATCTACCCACTACAGTTGACAAAGAGCCCTTATAATATAGAGATACAGTTCACTAGAAGCAAAAAAGACGACCTCTTGCGAAGTCGTCTAAATTGGGCTCTATAATTTCTTTTAAATCGCCTGTGTCATGAAGCTGCGGCTTTCCAGTACCTTGACCATGGCTTCTGCTGTATCAAGGGCTGTAAAGAGTGGAATTCCTCCTTCAATAGCAGAGCTTCGAATCACTTGCCCGTCGCCGTCGGCCACACGTTTTTTACCAACCGTATTGATAATAGCCTGAACCTTTCCAGCTCGAACTAGACTAGGAATATCTTGACAGGACTCATCGCCTAATTTTCCAACAGTTGTTACGGAAAGACCATTATCTGTTAGAAAGGCAGCTGTTCCAGCTGTAGCCAGTAGACCATAACCTAGTTCATGGAAGCGTCGGGCAAGTCCAAGTGCTTCTTCCTTGTCTTCATCCGCAATGGTAAAGACAACATTACCAAACTCAGCTAGGTGCTGATAACTTGCCTCGAAAGCCTTGTAAAGTGCTTTTTCCAGTGTAAAATCCGAACCCATAATCTCACCAGTAGACTTCATCTCTGGACCTAACAAACTGTCAACTTTAGCCAATTTTGTAAATGAAAATACTGGTGCTTTAACGTGTACTTGCTTGCTTTCAGGGTAAAGACCGTCTTGATAGCCAAGTTCCACAAGGCTTTGTCCCAAAATCAATTTGGTTGCAACCTGGGCCATTGGAATGTCTGTGACCTTGGACAAGAATGGAACCGTACGACTAGCACGAGGATTGACCTCAATCACATAAACCGTCTCATCCTTGATAACAAACTGGATATTCATCATACCGATACAGTTGAGGCCGATTGCCAAGCGCTTGGTGTAGTCTGCAATGGTCACCTGCACCTCTTTATACAGGGTTTGTGGCGGATAAACTGCCATCGAGTCACCTGAGTGGACCCCTGCACGCTCGATATGCTCCATAATACCCGGAATCAAGACATCCTTACCATCTGAAATGGCATCCACTTCACACTCACGACCGACGATGTAAGAATCCACCAAAACTGGGTGCTCTGGCGAAGCCTTAACCGCCGTTCTCATATAAGAACGTAGGTCCGCTTCATTTTCGACAATCTCCATAGCACGACCGCCCAAGACATATGAGGGACGAACAAGTACCGGGAAACCAATTTTGCGGGCCGCTTCTAGTGCTTCCTCTTCATTGGTTGCGGTTTGGCCTGGTGGCTGTGGAATCCCAAGGTCTTTCAGGGCTTTTTCAAATAAATCCCTGTCTTCAGCACGATCCAAGTCTTCCACTTGCGTCCCCAAGATTGGAATACCTGCTTTGGCCAATGGCTCTGCCAAATTGATGGCTGTCTGGCCACCGAACTGAACGATAACCCCTTTGGGTTTCTCAAGGTCAATCACATTCAAAACATCTTCCAAGGTCAATGGCTCGAAGTAAAGCTTGTCCGAAATCGAAAAGTCTGTTGACACTGTTTCAGGGTTTGAGTTCATAATAATGGCTTCGTAGCCAGCGGCCTGAATAGCCTTGACAGAATGCACCGTTGCATAGTCAAACTCCACACCCTGTCCGATACGAATTGGGCCAGAACCCAGCACTAAAACAGATTCTTTTTCCGAACGGATGGACTCATTTTCCCACTCATAAGTTGAATAGAAATAAGGTGTAGCACTTTCAAATTCGGCTGCACAAGTGTCCACCATCTTGTAAACAGGGACAATTTTGTGTTCTATCCGCAGTTGGCGAATGTAAGATTCTGTCCGTCCCCAGAGTTCCGCAATCTTGCGGTCTGTAAAACCGTATTTCTTGGCTGTTTTCAATAAGTCGATATTATCGTGATTGATTGCCAATTCCTGCTCGATTTCCAAGATGTGCAATAGCTTGTCAAGAAAGAAAACATCAATTTTTGTCAATTGAGCCAATTCTTCTACTGTATAGCCACGGCGAAGGGCTTCTGAAAGATAGAATAAACGATCATCCTGTGCCTTGACAATCTTTTCAACCAATTGGTCATCTGTCACTTGGCTGAGTTCTGGCATTTCATTGTGATAGACACCGATTTCTAAAGAACGGCAGGCCTTGAGTAGGCTTTCTTCAATGTTACGACCGATGGCCATGACCTCACCAGTTGCCTTCATCTGGGTTCCAAGGCGACGCTCCCCTTTTTCAAACTTGTCAAATGGGAAACGTGGAATTTTTGCCACAACGTAGTCAAGAGCAGGCTCGAACATGGCATAGGTTGTTCCTGTAACAGGGTTCACCATTTCATCCAAGGTCAATCCAACCGCAATTTTTGCGGCTAATTTGGCGATAGGATAGCCTGTCGCTTTGGATGCCAAGGCAGATGAACGAGAAACCCGTGGGTTTACTTCAATGACATAGTACTTGAAACTATATGGATCCAGCGCCAACTGCACATTACAGCCCCCTTCGATTTTGAGGGCACGAATAATGCTAAGACTGGCATCGCGCAACATCTGGTTTTCAATATCCGAAAGCGTCTGCGTTGGGGCAAATACGATAGAATCTCCTGTATGAATTCCCACAGGGTCAAAGTTCTCCATGTTACATACGACCAAGGCATTGTCAGCTGCATCGCGCATCACTTCGTATTCAATTTCTTTGAAACCAGCAATCGAACGCTCAATCAAACACTGGGTCACTGGTGACAATTTTAGACCATTTTCTGCAATTTCACGCAGTTCTTCTTCATTGGCACACATACCACCGCCAGTACCACCCAGCGTGAAGGCTGGACGAACAATGACAGGATAGCCAATTTCAGCAGCAAATTCCAAAGCCTCATCAACTGTTGTCACAATCGTTGACTCAGGAATAGGCTGATTGAGGTCTTCCATGAGTTGTTTGAAAAGGTCACGGTCTTCTGCCTGATCGATAGCAGACAATTTTGTCCCTAATAACTCAACCCCAAGTTCTTCTAAAATACCAGCCTTGGACAATTCCATTGCCATATTAAGACCTGTCTGACCACCCAGGGTAGGCAAGAGAGCATCTGGACGCTCCTTCCGTAAAATCCGTGTGACAAATTCAAGCGTGATTGGCTCAATATAAACCTTATCCGCAATTTCCTTATCTGTCATGATGGTCGCAGGGTTTGAATTGACCAGGACAACGCTATAGCCCTCTTCCTTCAAAGCCAAACAAGCCTGAGTCCCAGCATAATCAAACTCCGCAGCCTGACCGATAATAATCGGACCAGACCCAATCACCATAATTTTCTTAATATCCGTACGTTTTGGCATAATTTTAAGATATTAAGGGCGTTAAACGGACACAGTCAAAATAGGAGTTTGACCAAGAACGCCTCGTTCGAGGAAAAACTATCTTTTTGACCCAGTCCGTAGCCCGAATTCAATTACAAAATCCGAGCAACAGAACACCCTACTCCTTTCTATTTTCTATCTCTCCGGATAGAATTAAATAATTTTCCGACGGGAGAAAATGGATTCGACATTAATCCATTTTCGAGCTAGTGCAAGGGATAGCCTGACCTCCATAGAGGCAGGCGTAGGGAAATGAGTTGCTTGCAACCATTGACCTGTCCCTTACCTTTCTATTTTCTATCTCTCCGGATAGAATTAAATAATAGACCGACGCAGTAAGGTTTAGCTCAATAGGAGTCAAAACTTACTGCACTTTTTTAAACGAATCCATCAAATCCATAAATTCATCAAACAAATAGCTAGCATCGTGTGGACCAGGTGCTGCATCTGGGTGGAATTGAACAGAAAAACCTGGATGGTACTTGTGGCGTACCCCTTCCACTGATTTGTCATTGATTTCTTCGTGCGTAATCATCAAACACTCTGGCAAATCTTCACGAGCCACTGCATAACCATGGTTCTGACTGGTAAAATCCACTCGACCAGTCGCAATTTCACGAACTGCATGGTTAAAACCACGATGGCCGAACTTCATCTTGTAAGTTGTAGCACCATTGGCCTTGGCGAAGAGTTGGTGCCCCATACAGATACCAAAAATTGGAATTTTTCCAAGAATACCACGGATCATGTCCAAGGCTTCTGGAACATCATCTGGGTTACCAGGACCGTTTGACAGCATGACGCCGTCTGGATTGAGGGCCAAAATTTCTTCAGCTGTCGAATCATAAGGAACAACCGTCACATTGCAGTCGCGTTTGGCTAATTCACGAAGAATAGAATGCTTCAAGCCAAAATCAACCAGCACAACACTACGTCCAACTCCAGGTGCAGGATAGGCTGTTTTTGTCGATACTTGCTGGATGTTGTTGGTTGGCAAAACAGTCGCTCTCAATTGATCCGTCAAATGCTCAACGGAATCACCAACATTTGCCAATGTCGCCTTCATGGTCCCGTGCTGACGAATAATTTTAGTTAGGGCGCGTGTGTCAATTCCAGAAATTGCTGGAATTTTCTTAGCTTTTAAAAATTCATCTAAAGTCATCTGGTTACGCCAGTTACTTGCTCGACGAGCCCACTCGCTAACAACCACTCCCTTACAAGTCGGATTAATGGATTCATAATCATCACGGTTAATTCCATAATTTCCAACCAAAGGATAGGTAAAGGTTAAAATCTGACCATTATAGGATTGGTCGGTGATTGATTCCTGGTAACCCGTCATCCCCGTTGAGAAAACCAACTCACCAGTCACATCAATATCAGCACCGAAGGCCTCCCCTTCAAAAATAGTACCATCTTCCAAAATTAAACGTCTTTTTGACATAAACTATGATACAAAGCCCGTTAAAAGGACAAAGTGAAAATAGGAAATTCGACGCCGACGCTATAAGCGTCAAGACGATATTTATCTTTTTCACACAGTCCTTAGGGCGTGTTCGAATAGGAAAACAAGATCATACTCGAACCTGTATCTTCTCCTTTCTATTCGTCGCCTCTCTGGGCGACATTAAATAATTCTCCGACGTGAGAAAATGGATTCGATAATAATCCATTTTCGAGCTAGTGCAAGGAATAGCCTGACCTCCATAGAGGCAGGCGTAGGGAAATGAGTTGCTCGCAACCATTGACCTGTTCCTTGCCTTTCTATTTTCTATCTCTCCGGATAGAATTAAATAATAGTCCGACGCCGAAAGGTTTAGCTCGATATTAGGTAAACCTTACGGCTAGTGTCAGAGGTAGCAAAGGTCCCATAGGACTTTACGTAGAAGGACACATGCCTTACCATGTAGTCCGACTGGCTCTGACCGACATGAGAAAATGGATTCGATAATAATCCATTTTCGAGCTAGTGCAAGGAATAGCCTGACCTCCATAGAGGCAGGCGTAGGGAAATGAGTTGCTCGCAACCATTGACCTGTTCCTTGCCTTTCTATTCGTCGCCTCTCTGAGCGACATTAAATAAGATAAGTCTAACAAATTACGAACTGCTCAGTTCTAAGATACCTGAACAGCTTACTTTTAAGCCTTGCCATTGACAATTGCTTCCAAAATCGCCATCCGGACAAATACTCCATTCTGCATTTGTCTGACGATGCGTGATTTTGATGCCTCTACTAAATGGTCATCAATTTCTACATCACGATTGACAGGGGCAGGATGCATGACAATAGCTCTGTCTTTCAAGCGCTTGTAGCGTTCTTCAGTCAAGCCATGCAAGCGATTGTAGGTTTCTTTCGAAAACCCTCCATCACCATCATGTCGCTCGTGTTGCACACGAAGCAACATCAAGACATCTACTTTCTCAACAATATCATCAATATTCACATGTTGACCATAAACATCAAATTCCTCTGCATACCATTCCTCCGGTCCTGCAAAGAAAATCTCAGCTCCCAAACGCTTCAAAATTTGCATATTTGACTTAGCAACACGTGAATGCGTGATGTCACCTGCAATGGCAATCTTCAAGCCTTCAAAAGTTCCAAATTCTTCATAAATAGTCATCAAATCAAGCAAGGACTGGCTTGGGTGTTGGCCTGAACCATCCCCACCATTGACAATTGAAGTCTGAATGGTCGGACTATCAATCAATTGCTTGTAATAGTCGACTTCCGAATGACGAATGACACAGATGTCGACTCCCAAAGCCGACATGGTCAAAATGGTATCATACAAGGTTTCACCCTTATTGACCGAACTGGTACGAGCATCAAAGTCAATCATGCCCATATCCAAACGGAGCTCTGCCATTTCAAAAGACTTATGCGTCCGAGTTGAGTCCTCAAAGAAAAGGTTAGAAGCATAATACTTCCTATCCAACTCTACCTTTTCCCCACCCTTGAAAGCAAGCCCCCGTTGAATGAGCCCAAGCACTTCTTCATTTGAAAGAGTTTCCATTGTAACCAAGTGTTTGAGTGAAACTTTACCATTTGTGATTGTCATGATGATACCTGCCTTTACGATTTAGATGTAGAATAATAACTAGGATTTACTCCCCTTCAACCAGAAGAACACAATCCTGGCCATCGATTTCAGCCATGTGAACAATGATTTCTTCCGAACGGCTGGTCGGAATGTTCTTCCCAACATAGTCCGCTCGAATAGGTAGTTCTCTGTGCCCACGGTCAACTAGAACAGCCAGACTAACGCGAGCTGGTCGCCCCAAGGAAACTACATTGTCAATAGCTGCACGAATGGTTCGCCCAGTATAAAGCACATCATCTACCAAAATAATATCACGGTCATTGACATCAGCAGCCATGCTTGTCGTATCTTCTTCGACTTTTACATCATCACGGAAAGGCTTGGTATCCAGTTCACCCAGTGGAACATCAATTCCCTCTAACTGTTTCAACCTTTCCTGAATACGTTTAGCAATGAACACCCCACGGGTTTTAATACCTGCTAGAACAATGTTATCCAAATTTTTGTTCCGCTCGATAATTTCATAAGTGATACGGGTGATAGCCCGTTTCATGGTCATATCGTCAACGATTTCTTTTGTCTTCATAAAGACCTCCAAAATATATAGAAAAAGTCCCCTTTGCACAAGGAGACTATGAAAATATAGGCTAGTAATTCGACTAACCTGCTTAACACGTTGCTCCTTGTCTGCCTCTCTGGACAGGTTTTAAAGGATTGATTAAGAGAAGTATAGCACAAATTTCCTACGTGGACAAATTCTGACTGTAAAATAGTCGAAAATCTTCGGATTTTACTGAGAATCTTACTTGTTTAGCAGACTGCGACGGACATTTAGGGATTTTACACCTGCCAACATAAAGCCGCAAATCAGATAGGCCACAAAAATTGTCCCTGCATAAGTCAATACATAAGACCAGCCATACTTGGGCACGTTTAGGAAGAAATAGGCAAAAGGACTGTCCTTAGCATCAGGAATAGGAATCTTTATGAAGAAACCGTTGACTAGTCCAAAGACCATATAAAGAACAGGCAAAATGGTCCACCAAATCGGGTCAAACCACATGTATTGTCGTTGTCGGTCCACAAGCAAGGTATCTAGTAGGAAATAAAGGGGAACAATATAATGACAAAGCAGATTTTCCACACGCCAAAAGTCATCTACCAACGGCGCTAACATGAAATGATAGACCACGCAGGTAATCATGATGGACATGGTCACAGCTGCCTTGATCCGTAGAAACTTGCTAGTCTGCAAGTCCGTTCCCTTGGTCATGGCATAAACCATATAGACCGCAAACACTGAAACCAACAAATTAGAAAGCACCGTGTAATACATAAGCATACCGATACCATACTTGATAATTTCAAGGGCAGTTCCCGTAATCGCCAGAACAGCTAACAAACACCTGCTATAAAATAAAAAACTTTGATTCTTCATACTATCCTTTCAAAAACGACAAAAGACTGGATTGACCAGCCCTTTCTCTTAAATTTTGGCTCTATAATTTCTGTAGTGGGTAAAACCACCGTGGAGATTATGGAGCCTTTTTGAGTATAGAAAAAAAGTCCCATATGACCTATAATGAAAAGCGACGAAACTCACATTAGAAAGGGTTCATATGGAACAACTAAATCTTATCACAAATCTTCTCAGAATTAAAGACAAAAATATCACTATCTCTAATGAATATGACCTAGGAACTCACTTAGAACTCCACGGTCACTTGGATTACACAGCCCCTAAATGCCCTAAATGCAAGGGACAAATGGCAAAATACGATTTCCAGAAAGCCTCTAAGATCCCCTACCTAGAAACAGCTGGCTATCCCTTACTTATCCGCCTTAGAAAGCGTCGTTTCAAGTGCAAGGAATGTGGGAAAATGGCTGTCGCTGAAACTCCTCTTGTCAAGAAGAACCACCAAATCTCCGTCGCTGTTAACCAAAAGATCGCTCAATTACTCATCGAAAATCAAGCAATGCAACATATTGCACACAGGCTATCTATCTCAACATCATCAGTTATGAGAAAGCTCAATGAGTTCAAGTTTGAAACGGATTGGAATACCCTACCTGAGGTGATGAGTTGGGACGAGTATGCCTTCAAAAAGGGGAAGATGAGCTTTATTGCACAAGATTTCAATTCCCTAAATGTCATAACCATTCTGGACGGAAGAACTCAAGCAACTATCCGAAACCACTTTCTACGCTATCCTAGAAAGGTTAGAAATCAGGTCAAAGTGATTACCATGGATATGTTTAGTCCCTATTATCAACTTGCTAAACAACTTTTTCCGAATGCAAAAATCGTACTCGACCGCTTTCATATTGTTCAACACCTTAGTCGTGCTATGAACCGTATCCGTATTCAAATTATGAATCAATTCGACAGAACATCGCAGGAATACCGAGCCTTGAAACGCTACTGGAAATTGATACAACAAGATAGCCGTAAAATCAGCGATAAACGATTTTATCGCCCTATGTTCCGAATGCACTTGACTAACAAGGAAATACTGGAAAAACTCCTGTCTTTCTCCGAGGAACTACGACAGCACTATGAACTCTATCAACTTCTCTTATTCCATTTCCAAGAGAAAAA
>NZ_POPB01000426.1 GCF_002964045.1 Streptococcus suis
TGCTGAAATGTATCGTTTCACAATCTATCTCCTTTTACTTATTTTCTTTTTTCTCCATTTGTAAACTTGCTTCGATACAAGCAATTGAGGCAATTAGAGTAGTCATTAGAACTGTGTCCATATCGCTCCAACCCAGCAAATCAGAAAGGAGAATATAAACCAATAATAGAATGGACCCTATTTCGACTGCACGCGCAATGGTTGTTCCTGTAATCATAAAAGGTTGTTTCATTTGGTGACTCCTTCTCTATTCATCGTATCAGATGAATCCGTTTTCATCTCTTTATCTTGATATTATTGTAACACTTCCTTTTCTTTTTGACAAGTATCTTTGTCAAAAAAATAAT
>NZ_POPB01000427.1 GCF_002964045.1 Streptococcus suis
CTGCTACGAAGCGATGCATTCTCTTCTTTCAAGCTAGTATTTTCAGCAGCCATCCCTTCAAGGCTCATAATAGCTTCCTTTAATTGTTTATTTTCCTCGTAAGCGTTCATCAAATCTGTCAAGACATCTTTCTGCTCAGAAAAAAATCTAGTAGGTATTGAAATAACCGATTGAATTGGCGTTACAACAACACTAACGATATTATTTAAATATGGTACCTGTAACCCCTTAGAGAAAGTCACAAACAAAAGAGAAAATGACAGTAATAAAAAGATAGAAACAACTACTACTAATTTTGAAAATTTATTCATAATAGACCCTCACCAAGATACAATA
>NZ_POPB01000428.1 GCF_002964045.1 Streptococcus suis
TGGTCATAGTGCAGTACCTTATCCAAAATCGTTTCCATTACTTCATGGTTGATAGATTGGAAGAATGTGACTTCCACTTTTCCGAGACGAATTTTCATCAGAATATCGTTTCTGCCTTTCTTCTCAAAGTGTCTAGATTGGGGAACAGTCAATGGGACGATGGGCTGTGACATAATAAATCCTCCAGTTTTGTTTTTCTAACAGTATACTGGAGGAGGGAGTGAGTAGATAGATACCTTGTTATTGGGCGGTTACTCTTCGATTGAGACTTCAATTGATTGATTAACGACATAATTTTCCTCTTTTCAATAATTTTTATCATAGCGAGTCTTTACTCACCTGACGACAAGAATAGTATAAGATGAAAAACTTAAATCAAGCTAAAGAAGACAGGCATTTTTCTTAAAGTAAACTAAAAGAAAGCCCTGTTGGACTTTCTCTTTTATAATGGCTCTATAATTTCTGTAGTGGGTAAAACCACCGTGGAGATTATGGAGCCTTTTTGAGTGTAGAAAAAAAGTCCCATATGACCTATAATGAAAAGCGACCAAACTACTCATTAGAAAGGGTCCATATGGAACAACTAAATCTTATCACAAATCTTCTCAGAATTAAAGACAAAAATATCACTATCTCTAATGAATATGACCTAGGAACTCACTTAGAACTCCACGGTCACTTGGATTACACAGCCCCTAAATGCTCAAAATGCAAGGGACAAATGGCTAAATACGACTTCCAGAAAGCCTCTAAAATCCCCTACCTAGAAACTGCTGGTTACCCGCTACTTATCCGCCTTAGAAAGCGTCGCTTCAAGTGTAAAGAATGCGGAAAAATAGCGGTCGCTGAAACTCCTCTTGTCAAGAAGAACCACCAAATCTCTGTCGCTGTTAACCAGAAGATTGCTCAATTACTCATCGAAAATCAAGCAATGAAACATATTGCACACAGGCTATCTATCTCAACATCATCAGTTATGAGAAAACTCAATGAGTTCAAGTTTGAAACAGATTGGAATGCCTTACCTGAGGTGATGAGCTGGGACGAGTATGCCTTCAAAAAAGGGAAAATGAGCTTTATCGCTCAAGATTTCGACTCCCTAAATGTCATCGCCATTCTGGACGGAAGAACTCAAGCAACCATCCGAAACCACTTTCTACGCTATCCTAGAAAGGTTAGAAATCGGGTCAAAGTCATTACCATGGATATGTTTAGTCCATACTACAAATTGGCTAGACAGCTATTTCCCAATGCAAAAATTGTACTCGACCGCTTTCATATTGTTCAACACCTTAGTCGTGCTATGAACCGTATCCGTATTCAAATTATGAATCAATTCGACAGAACATCGCAGGAATACCGAGCCTTGAAACGCTACTGGAAATTGATACAACAAGATAGCCGTAAAATCAGCGATAAACGATTTTATCGCCCTATGTTCCGAATGCACTTGACTAACAAGGAAATACTGGAAAAACTCCTGTCTTTCTCCGAGGAACTACGACAGCACTATGAACTCTATCAACTTCTCTTATTCCATTTCCAAGAGAAGCC
>NZ_POPB01000429.1 GCF_002964045.1 Streptococcus suis
CACGGAAAAGCTCTTCAGATGGGTTAGCTTCAAATGCTTTGATTGCAGTACGCATAGCTGATTTTTGTGCTGAGTTTTTCTCGTTTTGTTTAACGTTCAATTCAGCGCGTTTGATAGCTGACTTAATGTTTGCCAATGGTTTCACCTCCACCCTTTCTTGTACTAACTATACCATTATATCTGAAAAGACTTGATTTGACAAGTGAAAATTATTTTTTTAGATAAATTTTATCAATCTCATGGTTTTCAGCTTTATGAAGTATGATGTCGGCTCTGTTTCTCGTTGGCTCGATATATTTTTCTAGGTTAGCGAGATTGATATTCTTCCAGGTATTTTGTGCAATGGCGATAATTTCAGGATAGGTCATCCGTGTAAAACGATGGTAGTAGTTGCTAGGGTCATTTTTAGCTAGTGTTAATAATTTTTGAAAACGTTCCAAATACCAAGTTTCAATATGCTCCACATCGGCATCAACGTATATAGACAAGTCGAAATAATCGCTGACATAAAGTCGTTGGTTTTGTGGATTTTGAAATACATTGATCCCCTCGACAATGAGAAAGTCTGGAGCTGTTATTTCTTGCGTCTGGTCAGGAACAATATCATAAATTTCATGTGAATAGACAGGGATGTTACAATCATAGCCATTTTTTATCCTATCAAGAAAACCAATTAATTTTTCCATGTCATAGGATTCAGGAAAACCTTTTTTATCCAATAATTGACGTTCTTCCAAAATAGAATTAGGAAAGAGGAATCCATCTGTTGTCACCAACTCAACCTTCGAGTGTTTAAAGGTTCGAGCGATCAAAATTTGAAGTAAACGACTAGTGGTTGATTTTCCAACAGCCACACTTCCAGAAATTCCGATAATGAATGGTTGGGATTTAAGAGATTTCTGCAAAAATAAACTTTTTGTAAAGTTTAAATCCTTTCTGGCTTTTCGGTAAATGTGAATAAGATTCACAAGGGGAAGATAAATATCTGATACTTCATGTAGCTGAACTCGGTCATTAAAACTCTTAATGGAGTTCAATTCATCTTGACTTAAAGGTATTGTTGTCTTTTTATGAAGTTGTTGCCAGGATTTACGGTCGATTTCCTCAAAATTTAAAAATTCATTTTTCATAGTTTATTCTTTCTAATTAAGTAAGCGTTTTACATAGTGGATACATTTTAACATATTTTCTGATAGATAAAAACTATTGAAAACGTTTTTAATAAATGTTATAATTAAAACATGTCTAATATGTATTATGAAAAAAATCCAAGTGTAGCACATGATATTCATGAAATCCGTGTCAGCTTACTAGATACTCAGATGTCTTTCTTAACAGATGCTGGTGTATTTAGTAAGAAAATGGTTGATTATGGAAGTCAGGTGCTTTTAAAGTCCCTTGATGTTGCGAAGGGGAAGACTCTATTGGATGTAGGTTGTGGCTACGGACCTCTGGGATTGACCTTAGCAAAAGTCTATGACCTAAATGTTACCTTGATTGATGTCAATAGCAGAGCTTTAGAGTTGGCAGAAAAAAATGCCGAGAAAAATGGTGTTTCTGCGACTATTTTCCAATCAGATGTCTATGAAGCAGTTGAGGGCAGTTTTGATTATGTGATTTCTAATCCTCCTATTCGAGCTGGTAAATCGGTTGTTCATGAAGTGATTACAGGTGCCAAGGAACATTTGGTTGACGGCGGGAGCTTAACCATTGTCATCCAGAAGAAACAAGGGGCACCAAGTGCCAAAAAACGAATGGAAGAAGTATTTGGAAATTGCCAGATTATTAAAAAAGATAAGGGATACTATATCCTTGAAAGTGTGAAAGAATGAGAGCAGTTGATTTAATTCAGAAAAAACGTGACGGCTTGGAATTAACTACTGAGGAAATCCAGTGGTTAATTGCTGGCTATGTAGATGGTACCGTTCCAGATTACCAAATGTCAGCTTTGGCTATGGCTATCTACTTTAAAGGAATGTCTACAAGGGAGATTTCAGATTTGACCATGGCTATGGTGCATTCGGGTGAGGAAATTGACCTTTCAGCGATTGCGGGTGTTAAGGTTGATAAGCACTCAACTGGTGGTGTAGGCGATAAGGTTACCTTGATTTTGGCACCACTTGTAGCAAGTTTTGGTGTTCCTGTTGCTAAGATGAGTGGTCGAGGATTGGGGCATACAGGTGGTACACTTGATAAACTAGAATCAATCAAGGGATACCAAATCGAAGTGAGTCAAGAAGACTTTATCAAACAAGTTCAAGAAACGGGTGTGGCTGTTATCGGTCAATCGGATAATCTGGTTAAGGCAGATAAATTGCTCTATGCCCTGCGTGATGTGACTGCCACGGTGGATATTATTCCGCTGATTGCAAGTTCGGTTATGTCTAAAAAGATTGCGGCTGGTGCGGATGCCATCCTTCTTGATGTAACGGTTGGTGAGGGTGCCTTCATGAAAAATATCGAAGATGCGCGTGTTCTTGCTCGAACAATGGTCGACCTTGGAAAAGCTGTAGGTCGCAAGACAGTAGCTGTCTTGACAGACATGTCCCAACCGGTAGGTACTTCCATCGGAAACCGTTTGGAAATTCTAGAAGCTATCGACATTCTAAAGGGCAATGGCAGAGAAGATGTGACAGAATTCATCTGTGAATTGGCTCAAATCATGCTTGGTTTGGCAAATGTTGAAAAGACAGTGGAAGAAGTGCGCCAACATATCGAAAACGGAGCTGCCCTCAAGAAATTTGAAGAGATGGTTGTCGCACAAGGTGGTGACTTGGAAGACATGTATCGTCCAGTTCAGGTTTCACATCAAGTAGATGTCTTGGCAGATGAAGATGGCTACATTGTTGGTTTGCCAGCCTTGGAATTTGGTTTATTCGCTATGAGAATTGGAGCAGGTCGTGCTGTAAAAACAGACGATTTGGATTACGAGACCGGAATTGTTTTCCATAAAAAAGTTGGAGAGCCAGTTTCCAAAGGAGAAACCGTAGCAACAATTTACGCAAATGAAAATATTTCGGAAAATATGCTTACAAATTTCAAGAAAAATGTTAAAATAGATAAAGATAGTGTAAAAACGAAAGAAATCATTGAGATTATTTCGTAATGTACGGAGAAAATAATGAAATTAAATAAATTTATCGATCATACAGTTCTTAAACCTGAAACTACAAAAGAACAAGTTGCAAAGGTGCTAGAAGAAGCTAAAGAATATGACTTTGCAAGTGTTTGTATCAACCCAACCTGGGTATCATTTGCTGCAGAAGGCTTGAAAGGTACTGATGTTAAGGTATGTACTGTTATCGGCTTCCCCCTAGGAGCTAATACACCAGCTGTCAAAGCCTTTGAGACAAAAGATGCCATTGAAAACGGTGCTGATGAAATCGACATGGTCATCAATATTGGTGCCTTAAAAGATAAAAATTATGACCTTGTTTTAGAAGATATTAAAGCAGTTGTCGAAGCGAGTGGCGATAAACTTGTCAAAGTCATTATCGAAACCTGTCTGTTGACAGAAGAGGAAAAAGTAAAAGCTTGCCAATTATCAAAAGAAGCAGGTGCCGATTTCGTCAAAACTTCGACTGGTTTCTCAACTGGTGGTGCTACTGTGGCAGATGTAGCCCTAATGAGAAAAACTGTTGGACCTGATATGGGGGTTAAAGCATCAGGTGGTGCACGTTCATACGAAGATGCTATTGCCTTTATCGAAGCTGGTGCAAGTCGTATTGGTGCATCATCTGGCGTTGCAATCATGAAAGGAGAAAAGTCGGATGGCGACTACTGATTTAATTGATTTATCTGTTGAAGTTAGTAAAAATGCCTATGTCCCCTACTCTCGTTTTCCAATTGGAGCAGTACTAGTTGCTAAAGATGGTCAAGTATTTACAGGGGTAAATATTGAAAATGCCAGCTTTGGCCTGACCAACTGTGGTGAACGAACAGCTATTTTTAAGGCAGTCTCAGAAGGCGTAACAGACTTTTCAGAGCTGGTTGTTTACGGTGAAACAGAAAAACCAGTATCTCCTTGCGGAGCTTGCCGTCAGGTGATGGCAGAATTTTTTGAACAGGATCTAAAAGTGACTCTAGTCGCTAAAGATAAATCGACAGTCGAGATGACAGTCGGGGAATTACTTCCGTATTCTTTTACAGACTTAAAATAGGTTTGTAAAGCAGTCTTTAGGCTGTATCATTTCATCACTGCAACTTTTTGTTGCCAAAGAATTTTTTAGGAGGGTTCAGAAATGAACAAGAAACTTGTTGGCTTGGGTGTTGTATCTTTAGCAGCACTTACTCTAGCTGCCTGCGGTAGCCGTACTTCAAATAACTCATCATCAGATTCAGCTTCATCTTCAGTAAAAGCTGCAATCGTTACTGACATTGGTGGTGTTGATGACCGTTCATTTAACCAATCAGCTTGGGAAGGTCTTACTGCATGGGGTGAGGAACAAGGATTTGAAAAAGGTAATGGCTATGACTATTTCCAATCTGCAAGTGAATCTGACTATGTCACAAACCTAGATTCAGCTGTTTCAGGTGGTTACAATCTAGTATTCGGTATCGGTTTCGCCTTGGAATCAGCAATTGCTGAAGTTGCACCAAACCACACAGATACACATTATGTAATTGTTGACTCAGTAGTGCCAGATCTTGATAACGTTGTGAGCGTTGGTTTTGCTGACCACCAAGCTTCATACTTGGCAGGTGTTGCAGCGGCTAAGTCAACAAAATCTAACCACGTAGGTTTCATCGGTGGTATGGAAGGTGTCGTAATCGACCGCTTTGAAGCTGGTTTCGTAGCAGGTGCAAAATCTGTTAATCCAGATATCAAAGTAACAGTTGACTACGCTGGTTCTTTCGGTGATGCTGCTAAGGGACAAACACTTGCTGCTGCACAATATGCTGCTGGAGCAGATATTATTTTCCATGCTTCAGGTGGTACAGGTAACGGTGTATTTGCGGCTGCGAAAGCTGAAAACGAAACTCGTAACGAAGCTGACAAAGTTTGGGTTATCGGTGTTGACCGTGACCAATCAGCAGAAGGTGAGTACACATCTAAAGACGGTAAAGCTACTAACTTCGTATTGGCTTCTACAATCAAAGAAGTTGGTAATGCTGTAAAAGACATCGCAACTAAAGCTGTTGCAGGAGAATTCCCTGGCGGTACTGTAGTTCAATTCTCATTGAAAGACAAAGGTGTAGAATTGGCTGAAACTAACCTTTCAGAAGATGCTTCAAAAGCTGTAGCAGAAGCAAAACAAGCAATCATTGACGGTAAGGTTGAAGTTCCTGAAACTCCAGAAAAATAATCTTTTAACAAAGAATTTTCCGAATCGGCGGCCGAAATCGGTCGCCCTTTTCGGAGCTGAGATTTTTCTCAGTAAAGCCTATCAAAATTTGGTAGGTTTTACTGACAAAAATGATAGTCAGAAAGGAAGTAGATTATGACTAGGGATAATGTCATTGAAATGCGCAATATCACTAAGATTTTTGGTGAATTTGTAGCAAATGACCACATCAATTTAAATGTCAAACGGGGTGAAATCCATGCACTACTTGGTGAGAATGGTGCGGGTAAATCGACTCTTATGAATATGTTGGCAGGTCTTTTAGTGCCGACTAGTGGAGAAATTGCAATTAATGGTGAGGTTGTAACGATTGACTCACCTTCTAAAGCAGCGCATCTTGGTATTGGTATGGTTCACCAACACTTTATGCTGGTTGATGCCTTCACAGTGGCAGAGAATATCATTCTCGGTTCTGAAACGACTAAAGCTGGTGTGATTGACCTCAAAAAAGCCATTGCTGAAATCAAGGAGTTGTCAGAACGGTATGGTCTTGAAGTCGACCCGACAGCAAAAGTAGCAGATATTTCTGTCGGAGCACAACAACGTGTAGAAATTTTGAAAACCCTCTACCGGGGTGCAGATCTCTTAATTTTCGATGAACCGACAGCTGTTTTGACACCTGCGGAAATAGCAGAGCTTCTTAAAATCATGAAGAAATTGATTGAAGAAGGCAAGTCTATCATTCTAATCACTCACAAATTGGATGAAATCCGTGCGGTTGCCAACCGTGTTACAGTTATTCGCCGTGGTAAATCCATTGAAACAGTAGATGTAGCAGGTGCAACCAACGAAGATTTGGCGGAGTGGATGGTTGGACGTTCTGTTTCCTTCAAAACTGAGAAAATTGCTTCAAATCCTAAAGAAGTTATCCTTTCTATCAAGGATTTGGTAGTAAACGAAAACCGTGGCATCCCGGCAGTTAAAGGACTTAATCTTGAAGTTCGAGCTGGAGAAGTAGTTGGTATTGCTGGTATTGATGGAAATGGACAGAGTGAGCTTATCCAAGCCATTACAGGTTTGCGTAAGGTTAAATCAGGTTCCATTACCATCAAGGGTGAGGAAGTTGTTGGTAAAACACCTCGCAAAATCACTGAGATGCAGGTCAGCCACGTTCCTGAAGACCGTCACCGTGATGGCTTGGTATTGCAAATGTCTGTTGCAGAAAATATTGCTTTGCAGACATACTATAAAGAGCCAAACTCTAAGAATGGTATTCTGAATTACAATATTATCAATGAAAAGGCACGTCAGCTAATGGAAGAGTTCGATGTGCGTGGTGCTAGTGAGTTAGTTCCTTCTAAGGCCTTGTCAGGTGGTAACCAGCAGAAAGCCATTATCGCCCGTGAAATTGACCGTAACCCAGATCTTCTCATCGTGAGCCAACCAACTCGTGGTTTGGACGTTGGTGCTATCGAATACATTCGTAAACGTTTGATTGCAGAGCGTGACAAGGGCAAGGCTGTGCTTGTTGTCAGCTTTGAGTTGGATGAAATTTTGGATGTTTCAGACCGTATTGCTGTTATTCACGACGGTACTATTCATGGTATCGTAGATCCCGCAACAACAAATAAGCAGGAACTTGGTGTCTTAATGGCAGGTGGTAAATTAGAGAAGGGGGATAGTCATGCCTAAGAAATATCACAATGTGGCAATTCCATTATTGGCAGTAGTTTCAGGACTATTGTTAGGGGCCATCATCATGCTTATCTTCGGTTACGACCCAATTTGGGGTTATGAAGAACTATTTTATTCAGCATTTGGTAATGTGAAATCAATCGGAGAAATCTTCCGTGCTATGGCACCGCTTATCTTTACCGCTCTTGGTTTTGCGGTAGCAAGCCGAGCTGGTTTCTTCAACGTTGGTTTGCCTGGTCAGGCATACGTTGGTTGGGTGTTTGCAGGTTGGTTCGCCTTGTCCAATCCTGATATGCCACGTCCAATCTTGATTTTAGCTACAGTTATCATTGCCATGATTGCTGGTGGTATTGCTGGTTCTATTCCGGGTATTTTACGTGCTTATCTTGGTACCAGTGAAGTTATCGTCACAATTATGATGAACTACATCTTGCTTTACTCATGTAACTATATCATACGTGAAGTTTTTGCAGATGATTTGATGAAGAATACGGATTCGACCATCAACGTCTCAGCCAACGCTTCTTATCAAATGGAGTGGTTGCGTGCATTGACAGATAATTCTCGTATGAATTTGGGGATCTTCTTTGCAGTCATTGCTGTTTTTGTCATTTGGTTCCTATTGACCAAGACAACCCTTGGTTTTGAAATTCGTTCAGTTGGTTTGAATCCAACTGCATCTGATTATGCTGGTATGTCAGCTAAACGTACTATCATCCTTTCTATGGTAATTTCTGGAGCTCTTGCAGGTCTTGCGGGTGCAATTCAAGGTCTTGGAACCTTCCAAAATGTCTATATTCAAAGTGGTAACTTGGATATTGGTTTCAATGGTATGTCTGTTGCCCTCTTGGCTTCAAACTCACCACTGGGTATTCCATTGGCGGCTTTCCTCTTTGGTGTCCTTTCTGTTGGTGCACCAGGTATGGTTCGTGCCCAAATTCCACCTGAATTGATCAACGTTGTTACAGCGTCTATCATCTTCTTTATTGGTGTGAAATTTATCTTTGAGCAGTTGCTTAAAGCCAAAAATAAAGCGAAAGGAGCGAAATAAGATGAATATTTCAATTCTTGCCTTACTCATTTCGCAGATGTTGATTTACTCAGCACCTTTGATTTTTACAAGTCTTGGTGGTGTCTTTTCTGAACGTGGCGGTATTGTTAACGTTGGTTTGGAGGGGATCATGGTGATTGGGGCCTTTGCCGGCGTTGTCTTCAATATTGAGTTTGCTGAAACATTCGGTAAAACAACTCCATTGCTAGCCATTCTTGTTGGAGGTCTAGCAGGTGTCCTATTTGCAGCTATTCATGCCATAGCTACCATCTATCTCCGTGCGGACCACGTTGTATCTGGTACGGTATTGAACCTCTTAGCACCAGCCTTGGGTGTCTTCCTTGTAAAAGTTATTTACAACAAGGGTCAAACAGATAGTATCACTCAGTCATTTGGTAAGTTTTCATTCCCTATCTTAGCAGATATTCCTGTTATAGGAGATATTTTCTTCAAGAATACTAGTTTGATGGGTTATGTTGCTATTGCCACAGCATTCTTAGCTTGGTTCATTCTTTATAAGACAAAGTTTGGTCTTCGTCTTCGTTCAGTTGGTGAACATCCTCAAGCAGCTGACACGCTTGGTATCAATGTTTATGCAATGCGTTCTGCTGGGGTATTGATTGCAGGATTCCTTGGTGGTGTTGGTGGTGCCGTAAGTGCCCAATCAGTAAACATCAACTTCTCTGCAACAACCATTGTTGGTTCAGGTTTCATTGCCTTGGCTGCAGTTATCTTCGGTAAGTGGAATCCAATTGGTGCAATGTTAGCCAGTCTCTTCTTTGGTTTATCTCAAAGTTTGGCAGTAGTTGGAAGTCAGCTTCCGGGTTTGAAAGATATCCCAACCGTCTATCTTCAAATCGCCCCATATCTTATCACAGTAGTTGCCCTCTCTGCCTTCTTCGGAAAAGCAGTCGCACCAAAAGCCGACGGCGTCAACTATATCAAATCGAAGTAAAAAAACAACCCCGATGGGTTGTTTCAGACTGAAGACAAAGTCCTTAGAATTGATTTTCTAAGGGCTTTTCTTCGTATTTAGGAGTATAATATAAGAAAAAGGACTTATGAGGTTCTCCTATGCTACACAAAGAAAAA
>NZ_POPB01000043.1 GCF_002964045.1 Streptococcus suis
TTCAACTTTCTCTGTTTTAAAGGAAACGGAACGTCCAACCATCCACTCAGCCAAATCTTGGTTTGTTGCTCCTTCAACGGCAACTGTTTCGATTGATTTACCTCGACGAATAACTGTTACACTATCGGCAACTGCACGAATTTCATCCAATTTGTGCGTAATCAAAATAATAGATTTACCTTCTTCAACCAAGGCTTTCATAATTTTCAAGAGCTCTGCAATTTCCGCAGGGGTCAATACAGCTGTCGGCTCATCAAAAATTAAAAGGTCT
>NZ_POPB01000430.1 GCF_002964045.1 Streptococcus suis
TTTTAATGGTAATTTAAAAAAATTAATAATTACAATTGATATTATAAATAATACCCATACTCTCAATATATCTTCAATAAAAACGACAGAACATTTACTCCTTTTTATCCTATAAAAATTATAGAATGAAAATCCCATCAGCACAATATCTGTTACAATTATACAAGTAATAGGAAGTGTTGAATATTTTGCTCCCATAACTAATATCAATGAAAAAATAATATTTATAATTAATCTAAACACTTATAGCCTCTTCTTCTAACGTTAATCAAATATGTACTTTACATTACAAGTTCCCCATGCTATTACTGTCAATTTTATTTGTAAAGAATATCCATATGTATAGTGTGACAACGCTTTATAGTTGTATTCTCCAAAACCACCCCAACTTCTCCAGCTGGGGTGTTACTTTTTCTCCAAATTCTCAATGTCTAAAATGTCTAACACCCGTTAAT
>NZ_POPB01000431.1 GCF_002964045.1 Streptococcus suis
TTTTTCTCTTGGAAATGGAATAAGAGAAGTTGATAGAGTTCATAGTGCTGTCGTAGTTCCTCGGAGAAAGACAGGAGTTTTTCCAGTATTTCCTTGTTAGTCAAGTGCATTCGGAACATAGGGCGATAAAATCGTTTATCGCTGATTTTACGGCTATCTTGTTGTATCAATTTCCAGTAGCGTTTCAAGGCTCGGTATTCCTGCGATGTTCTGTCGAATTGATTCATAATTTGAATACGGATACGGTTCATAGCACGACTAAGGTGTTGAACAATATGAAAGCGGTCGAGTACAATTTTTGCATTGGGAAATAGCTGTCTAGCCAATTTGTAGTATGGACTAAACATATCCATGGTAATGACTTTGACCCGATTTCTAACCTTTCTAGGATAGCGTAGAAAGTGGTTTCGGATGGTTGCTTGAGTTCTTCCGTCCAGAATGGCGATGACATTTAGGGAGTCGAAATCTTGAGCGATAAAGCTCATTTTCCCTTTTTTGAAGGCATACTCGTCCCAGCTCATCACCTCAGGTAAGGCATTCCAATCTGTTTCAAACTTGAACTCATTGAGTTTTCTCATAACTGATGATGTTGAGATAGATAGCCTGTGTGCAATATGTTTCATTGCTTGATTTTCGATGAGTAATTGAGCAATCTTCTGGTTAACAGCGACAGAGATTTGGTGGTTCTTCTTGACAAGAGGAGTTTCAGCGACCGCTATTTTTCCGCATTCTTTACACTTGAAGCGACGCTTTCTAAGGCGGATAAGTAGCGGGTAACCAGCAGTTTCTAGGTAGGGGATTTTAGAGGCTTTCTGGAAGTCGTATTTAGCCATTTGTCCCTTGCATTTTGAGCATTTAGGGGCTGTGTAATCCAAGTGACCGTGGAGTTCTAAGTGAGTTCCTAGGTCATATTCATTAGAGATAGTGATATTTTTGTCTTTAATTCTGAGAAGATTTGTGATAAGATTTAGTTGTTCCATATGAACCCTTTCTAATGTGAGTTTCGTCGCTTTTCATTATAGGTCATATGGGACTTTTTTTCTATACTCAAAAAGGCTCCATAATCTCCACGGTGGTTTTACCCACTACAGAAATTATAGAGCCTCTTTTATCTACTCTCCAAATAATCCGCAATTGCTGCGACATCCTTGTCTCCTCGACCGGAAACATTGATAATAATGATTTTATCTTTATCTAGTTGTGGTGCTAAGCGTAGAGCTTCTGCAATCGCATGAGACGATTCAATGGCTGGAAGAATTCCTTCTGTACGACTTAAGGTCAGAAGGGCATTAACCGCCTCATCATCTGTTGCTGCGACATACTTAACTCGACCAGTTTCCTTATAATAAGCATGCTCTGGTCCAACACCTGGATAGTCCAATCCTGCTGAAATGGAATAAACCGGTGCTACTCCACCATTTTCATCAAAGAGGGAGATTGTCTTCATACCATCAACCACACCAACCGTTCCCTTAGTCATAGTCGCTGCATGGAGTTCCGTATCAACGCCCTTACCAGCTGCTTCTACACCAATCAACTGAACAGACTCATCTGGTAAATATTGAGAAAATGCACCGATGGCATTGGAACCACCACCTACACAGGCAATGACATAGTCTGGCAAGCGGCCTTCTTTTTCCAAAATCTGACGACGAGATTCAACACTAATAATCTTCTGGAATTCATGGACAATGGTTGGATAAGGGTGTGGTCCAACTGCAGAACCCAAAACGTAGAAGGCATCCAAATCAGCCATCCATGCACCAAATGCCGCATCAACGGCCTCTTTCAAGGTTTGCGTTCCATCCGTTACAGCATGAACTCGCGCCCCCATCATCTCCATACGGAAAACATTGAAGCGTTGGCGTTTGACATCTTCAGCCCCCATATAGACATCACATCCCAAGCCAAATCGTGCCGCAACAGCAGCCGTTGCTACACCGTGCTGACCAGCACCAGTTTCCGCTATGACGCGGGTTTTACCCATACGTTTCGCCAGAAGAATCTGCCCCAGCACATTGTTTAACTTATGGGAACCTAAGTGATTCAAATCTTCCCGTTTGAGATAAATTTTGGCACCACCCAGCTCTTTCGTCAAGGATTCTGCAAAATAGAGGGGTGTTTCACGACCCGCATAATCCTTTAAATAGCCTTGGTATTCTGCAATGAACTCTGGATCATTGCGGTAGGTTTCAAACGTTTCTTCCAATTGGTCCAACAAAACCTGAATTTGCTCTGGTACAAAACTACCACCAAATTGTCCAAAATAACCTTTTTCTGCCATATGCTTTCCTCTTTCTATTTTCTAATAACTAAAATATTATACTACACTGTTTCATTCTTGTTTTACCTACTTTCTACGCCATCGTTTCATCTTGATTACCTCGTTTAGATAATAGTCTTTCAGTTTGCTTTTAGTACTAGACAACGCGCTGCAGGCAGTACTAAAGTACGGCAAAGCGAGTTAACGACGTAATAAAAGATAAACTGAATGACTAAAGGAAAAGCCCCCGCAGGAAAAATAACCTGCGAGGGCGTCAATGGACACGGTGCCACCTCACTTATGGACTCGACTAGTAAGACCATAACTCATTCTCCTCAAACAAGGAGACGCACGATAAGGGGTGCGGACCGAATTCTCATTGTTTCGAATTCACATACCCAAACATAGATAAAACTGTTTCATACCACTCATTACTACATTTGGCATCAGCCCATTTAATAAACGACTAGCATCTATTTGCACCAACCATAGACTCTCTTCAGCTAAACTGTTTATTACTTCTTCTGATTACATAAAATTATACGCCACAATTCAAAATAGGTCAAGTGTTTTTTTGAAATTTTCTAAAAAATTTGAAAATTCATTCATTTTCACCTATCTTTCTATCTATCGTCTTTTGTTCTAGATAATAGGATGCCAATTCCTTTTTGAAGATTGGTAAATAATAGATAGGCCAAGACACCGCCTAGCGTATTGGTCCAGAGGTCATCCACTTCAAACACTCGCCCCGCATCGATGAGCAGGTCTAACAAGAGCTGGGTACATTCGATAAACAAGCTCATACAAAAACTATAACGTATCACCGCTCGAAGGCTCCGCCATTCTTCCCGAAGAAATAAAATAAGGAAGACAAAAGGAAAGAGCAGAAAAATATTGGTGATGTTCTGCAGGAAAATCCAACCTAGGTCCGCCAGACTGTCCACCTTATCCCCATTGACAATGCTGTTGAAAGGGGTAGGCAGGAGATAGAGCCGTCCAATCTGAATAATTCCTGGTGTGGAGAAATCCTTGTATTGAGGATACCAAGACTGAGGTAGGAAACAGAGTAAAACAATAGCCAGAGCATAGGCTCCAGCTAAGGTCTTACAAATCTGTCTTCCTAGCTTGGTCAAGTTTCCATCTGCTTGGAAGAATGTTCTCATGCCTGAATACCTGCCTTGGCTTTGGCTGCTGCAATACGAGCACGCGCTTTTTCACGGTCCTTTTTGAGGGTATTGGAACGCAATTGACCACAAGCCGCATCGATATCTGTACCATGTTCCTGACGAACGACACAGTTGACCCCGTTTTTCTTCAAGACATCAAAGAAAGCCAAGGTCCGTTCTCTAGTTGAACGGCTGTACTGGTCATGCTCACTTACAGGATTGTATGGAATCAAGTTGATATAGGACAATTTACGGATGTTCTTGGTCAAATCAGCCAATTCCTGAGCTTGTTCCACTCCATCATTGACCTCATTGAGCATGATGTATTCAAAAGTCACACGTCGGTTGGTCACCTTGATATAGTCCTCAATCGCTTCAAACAAGACTTCGATTGGATAGCGACGGTTGATGCGCATGATGCTGGAACGAAGGTCGTTATTTGGCGCGTGAAGGGACACTGCCAAGTTAACCTGAACTCCCTCACGGGCAAAATCACGGATTTTTGGTGCCAAACCAGATGTTGACACTGTGATGTGACGAGCTCCGATTGCCAAGCCCTTGTCATCATTAACTACACGCAAGAAGGTCATAACATTGTCATAGTTATCAAGTGGCTCTCCAATCCCCATGACAACGATATGGCTAACACGTTCATTCTGATTACGCTCATCTAGGTATTTCTGCACCAACATAATCTGAGCCACGATTTCACCGCTGGTCAAGTCCCGTTGTTTCGGAATCAAACCAGAGGCACAGAAGGTACAACCGATATTACAACCAACTTGTGTCGTTACACAGACAGAAAGACCATAGTGCTGGTGCATGAGAACTGTCTCAATCAACATCCCATCTGGTAGTTCAAAGAGATATTTAATCGTTCCGTCCTTGGATTCCTGCACAATCCGTTGTTTAAGAGGATTGACCACAAAGTTTTCTTCCAACTTTTCAATCAAAGACTTGGGCAAGTTGGTCATTTCCGCAAAGGTTTGGACACGAGAACGGTAGAGCCATTCCCAAATCTGAGTCGCTCGGAATTTCTTTTCTCCATTTTCTAAAATCCAATCCACAAGATTGGCTTGACTAAAGGCATAAATTGATGGTTTCATGATTCTCCCTACTTCTGACGGATGACAAAGCTACGCTTAGCCTCATTCATCTCCCGATTATTCTGCTTACGGTCACGCTTCTGACTGCGCTCCGTCTGATTGGCCTTAACACCCGCATTCTTCATGGTAAAATGACGCTGTTCCGACTGCTTGTTCTGCTGCTTCCCTTTTTTCTGACGGTCATTGCGACTATTTTTGTTTTCTTTTGGTTCAATAGGCTCCGTCCGCTGCTGATTTCTGTTGCGATTACGTGAACGACTCCGCTTGCGACGAGGTCTGTCCTCCTCCTCAACAGGTAAGTCCTGCGGATTTGGATTGGCTAAGACGAAATAAGCACAGCCAAAATTACAATACTCTGTCAGATAATCATCTAGTCGGCTAATTTTTAAGTCTGACTTGACATTCTTATCATCCTTGTAAAAGCCCTTCAAGCGCAGTTGCTCATTGCCCCAATCGCCTACGATAAAATCAAACTTAAGCATCAAAGGCGAAAAACGTTGACCAAAAATGGTCTGGTCAAAGGCTTCTTTGTAATCTTCCAACAGGTCTAGCTCTATATTTTCTGATACAACCTTTTCTCCTACACGGGCAAAACTTGGGCCAGGATACTTGTTGTAGTTATACATTTCAGGTGAAATTTCTTTTTTCATTTGTCCTCCTATCTTTTCAATTCTTCATACATATCATTTCTATCTAACCCTACTATTATATCACTATTTGACCAGAAATTCTTCTAGTTTAGTCTTTAGGAGAAATTTCTGACAATTTTAAGAAAATTTAAAATGAAAAAGGACGATTTACTCGCCCTTTGTTTTCTTCAAATAGTCAATGGCATCCTGAGCTGTCTTGACAGGCACAACTTCAATGTCCAGACCTGCCTTCTCAGCTGCCTCTTTAGCCTCTTCATAGTTGGTTTTAGCTGTTGGATCCTCTTTCAAGATTTCTTCATCAACTGGATTATTGGGAACAAAGAAGATACTTGCTCCAGCCTTGGCTGCAGATAATACCTTCTTATCTGCTCCACCAATATCACCAACACTACCATCTTGCTCAATGGTTCCAGTACCTGCAATCACGCGCCCATCACGCAAGGTTGGATCAGCCAGTTGCGTATAGATAGCAAGGGTAAACATGAGACCAGCACTTGGACCACCAATATCTCCCGTTTGGAAATCAATCGGAATCGAACTTTGAACCTCTGTATGATCTACGAGAGTAATGCCTATTCCGTTTTTTCCATTAGACAATTTGATAATTTTACCGTCCGCAGATTTTTCCTGACCACCGCTTACATAACCAACAGTCACATCACTGCCCAATTCCAAACTGCTGACATATTTAATAAGGTCTGGAGAGGATTCAAAGGTTTTTCCATTGATACTGACAACCGTATCCGCAATATTGAGAATTTCCTTAAAGGTTGAATCTTCGGCCAAAGCTAGAACGTAAACACCGAAGAAATCCAAACTGACTTCTTTGTCAGCCAAGGTCAGACCTTGGTACTTGGCCATATTTTGCGAAGTTTCCATGTAGAACTGGGCAATGCGGAAGTATTCCTCGCTGTCTGCTCCACCTGTCATCTCCTCTGCTGAACTGACACTTGTGTATGGATCAAACTGGGCCGCTAAGAGTTGCAGAGCCGTAGCCTGCTGAACTGACACATAGGTAAAATTGTAAGAACCATCCTCTTCGTCAATCTTATCGTTAACTGTCAATACCTGACGAACATCCATGGCACCGCCCGGCTTTTCCAGATAGTATGGTAGGGGAACAAATACAGTAAACCAGAGTAAGAGAGTTCCCGCTACAATGGATGTAATCAGTAGTAATTTTCTATTTTTTTTCATTCTTTCTTATCTCCTCACTAACAACTAGGGGAACATAGGGGCTAATATCTTGCTTATAATGGATCAATTCACGGATTTGGCTAGAAGAGATATTCCGATATTCTGGCTTGGATAGGAGATAGACTGTCTCAAGATCCGGAGCCAGTTGGCGATTGAAATAGTCAAAATTAGCCTCGTATTCAAGGTCAATGCCATTACGGAGACCTCGGATAATATGGCTGACTTGTCGCTTATGGGCTACATCAACCACCAACTCCTGACCCGCTAAAAAGACCTCAATCTTATCATTTCCCTCAAAAACTTTTCGGAGGAGGGCTAGTCGCTCCTGCCCTGTAAACAAACTAATTTTATTGGGATTGAAAAAAATACCAACATAAAGCTTATCAAACAGGCCACTGGCCCGCTCAATCAGGTCCAGATGTCCATTGGTAATGGGATCAAAAGAGCCTGTAAACATTCCAATCTTATCTGACATAGACTGTTACCTTACTAATTCCGTAGATTTTTTCCTTCCAGATACCCAGCTCTGCTATTTCCTCTGGAAGAGAGACCGCCTTATCCGTCTCGCAGACCACCATGACGTCTTGAGACAAAAGCTGGCGCTGGCACAGCTCGGTAATGTCTGCCACGATATCCTCAGCTGCATAGGGAGGGTCTAAAAAGACCAGGTCAAAGGATCCGCTCAGATGAGCCAAAGCCTGCTTAGCCTCCATGGCTAAGAGCTGAAACTTGCTGTCTTCCTTGGTCATGCGGATATTGTCGCGGATAATGGCTTGCGCTCTCCGATCTCGTTCGACCAGCACTGCAGCCTCCATCCCGCGAGAAACAGCCTCGATTGACAGACCGCCACTGCCTGCATAGAGATCCAAGACCCGACCACCGTCAAAATAAGGACCAATCATATTAAACATGGCACCGCGGACCTTGTCCGAAGTGGGTCTGGTTGTCTTTCCTTCTAAGGTTTTTAAGGGCCTACCGCCATAGTTTCCAGATACAATTCTCATAAAGATAATTATAGCAGAAAATACTGATGACGGCTAAATCAAAATAGAAAAAAGAAGGAGAAATCTCCTTCTTTTTCTATTGATCAGTGCTTGTCGAATCACTATTTCCTGTACTTGTGTCTGATGATACTGTAGCATTAGATGTAGATGTTTCTGAAGCAACAGTTTCACTTGACTCAACAACAGTAGATGTAGGAGTCTCAGGAGTTGTGATAATTGGCTGACTTACGGATGGTTCAACGTAAGTTTCTGTTTCATAAACGACTTCTTCTTGATATGTCTCTTGTGGGATTTCCTCAACAACAGATGCACTCGGCTCTGTCACTGGGACTTCCGGAACTGAACTACTGCTAGAAGTAGAAGACGATGCTTTCTTTTGCTCAGCTAGTTTTTTCGCTGCTTCAGCACGGACCAATTCTGCTTGTAATAAAGCTTTAGTTTGTGCATCAGTCAAATTAGCAGCAGATACCTTAACTTTATCAATCCTAGTTTGCAATTCTTGCTTTTTAGTTGCATCAACTAACTTATCAACAGCTGCTTGAGCAGCTTCCAACTTTTCTTTTGTTTGATTACCTTCCAACGCAATAACTGCATCTTCAGCCGCCTTATAATTTGAATCTACTGTTGCCACCTGTTGTTGACTTGTTGCGGCTGTCTTTGTCTGCGAATCTTTATACCAACTTGCTCCAAGACTGATAATTAAAACGAGGGCCATAAAACTAATAATCCCAATTTCTGCTAGGGATAATTTTTCGAATTTTTTTTCCATTGTTCTCTTCCTTAAACCTGACTATATCTAAAGTCAATTAGTCAATTCTTACAAACTTACTTACTCGATTTCACTTTTCCATTCCAACCATTTAACCCATAGCTAAGGATATAAATGTCATTAAAGCCTTGCTTTTTCAGATGAAGGGCTGCTGGTGTTACCAACTGTCCACGGTCATTTTCATAAATCAAGACAGGCTTGTCTTTACGTAAAGCCGCTGTTGATTGGCGTAATTGCTGGTAGGGAATATTTCTGGCACCTAGAATATGCTTCCGACTGAATTCACTCGGATCACGCAGGTCAATCAACTGGCCACCATGAATCTTTTCCGCAAATTCTGCATTATCAATCACAGTCGCTGCACGTCGCAATCTCCAATAATTGAAGCCCATCCATGAACCTAAAATAAGCACAAAAACAATAAATATCCACAAGGTTTCCACTATTTGCTCTCCTTCAACTTCTGATACTCTAATTCCAAACGATGTTCCCGTCGCAAAACCAATTCGGCCTCCATGTAGTCCAACCTATCCAGAAGACCTGCCTGATAAACTCGATTGAGCTCTATCTGCATCATTTCAATGTCATAGAGGCGGTTGCCCATGTAAACAATAATACCGAAACTTTTTAGTAATTGTTGCACATCGTAAAGTCTTTTCATAGAAAAATTTTAGCAGAATTTTATAAGATTTTCAATATAAAAACTCAGTTGGAATTTATGAAATACATTTAAAAAGAGGCTGGGCAAAAACTAGCTGCTCATACATAAAAAAACGAGCAATTCCAATTAGGAGTTGCTCGTTTTCCATTTCATGCTTTATAATTATTATAACGACAAAACAAC
>NZ_POPB01000432.1 GCF_002964045.1 Streptococcus suis
CACAGTCTGTTTGGGATTATCTACTATTTTCGTGCTTCTCATGGGGACACAAGCCGTGAAAGCAGGGCAATTGACCTTGGGACAAGTAATTGCCCTTCAATTGTATGTTGGTTCGCTTTTAGAGCCGTTTTGGACACTAGCAGATTTTATCCTTGTTTATCAAACTGGTAAGACATCTTTCGAAAAACTGCAAGAGCTGATTGAGACGGGTGATGATTTGGAGGCTGATGGTTCTAAGGAAATTGCAGAGCTGTCTAGTATTTCCTTCAAAAATTATAGCTTTAGTTATCCACAGGCAGAAAGAGCCAGCCTACAGGACATCAATTGGACACTGAAAGCAGGGCAAACTGTAGGTATCGTTGGGAAAACTGGTTCTGGAAAAACGACCTTGGTT
>NZ_POPB01000433.1 GCF_002964045.1 Streptococcus suis
GGTCAGGTCTATCTCTTCTGCGGAGGTCGAAAAGACCGATTCAAAGCTCTTTACTGGGATGGACAAGGATTTTGGTTGCTTTACAAACGTTTTGAAAATGGAAAATTGACCTGGCCAAACAATGAAGAAGAAGTCAAGGCTCTAACTTCCGAACAAGTAGACTGGCTCATGAAAGGATTTTCTATCATTCCAAAAATAAAAGTTTCAGAAAGTCGTGATTTCTATTGAAATCAGGGCTTTTCTTTCGGTATAATGAAATAAAAAGAAGGAGGCTCATCAATAGTATGGAAGAGTTATTGAAGATTATTAAACAGCAGAGCTCAACGATTGAACAACTTACCAACGAGTTGACCCTCCTTCGTGAACAGGTTGAGTATCTGAGACAGAAACTCTACGGAAAATCATCAGAGAAG
>NZ_POPB01000434.1 GCF_002964045.1 Streptococcus suis
TCCAATTGAGTGTGATAATTCCTGTTAGAAGTTGATTGTTTTTTTATTCTAGTGTACAGGTAAATCCACGAATTCTCAACTGGGGGTCTTTACATATTGTCTAAATGACGATAAAAACAAGTTTGACAACTAAATACTCTCCCTTTTGAAACACTTCATTGAGAAATACAGATTCTTAAAATCCTTCCTTCCTAAGCACAAAAAAGCCTGGATGTGTTTGAAACTCCACCTAGGCATAGCTTAAAGTCCACAAAAATAGACTGACTCTTGAAAATCCGTGATGAATCCCATCAAACATGCTTAAACATGCTTGATTATCTTACTATCCCAGAGTCTAGCCCATTAAAAACTTCATAAGTTTATCAATGAGCCTTGTTTTCCTGCTTAGAAAGGAGTGTATGATAAAAAATAGCTTGTTGAAGGACAAGTTGCTTAATCATTTGTTTTACTCCTTTCATATTTCTAAGCCCTATTCTACCATAATAAACATTCATGTCAAGGGATTTTTTGACAATAGGGGCGATTTTAGGACAAAAATAAGAAAAAACCTTGTCAAACAAGGTCTTTCGATAGTTTTCGATGCTAGTTGCCGGGATTGAACCGGCGACCTCATCCTTACCATGGATGCGCTCTACCGACTGAGCTAAACCAGCAGTACTTTATTAGTTTACCATATTATATCTATTTGTCAACACTTATTTTAAAATGTAACATCTATTTCTAAAAATTGTCTGACTTTTTTAAACAACTATGCTATACTATTGTTAGAAAAATCACAAAGGTAATGATATGAAACTGCAAAATCTTCAAATCGGACAGTCCTATATTGTCCAAGATTGTCAGCTAACAGATGAAATTCGCAAACACTTGGCACACTTAGGTTTGAATCTTGGTGTAGAAATTCGCATCATTTCAAAAACAAAAGCCAATGCCATTTTTCAAATTAGATCGAGTCGAATCGCCTTAGATCAGGGAATTATTGAAGCACTGGTCCTAGTTGAAAAACCGATGAACGATGAAACGATTAGCCTATCTGATTTAGCCGTTGGCACTACAGGAATTGTCACAGAAATTTGGGCAATTGGTGAGCTGCGACGACGGTTGATGGATATGGGAATCACGAAAAACACACAAGTATTTCTTAAAAAAGTTGCTCCACTTGGTGACCCGATTGAAATTACACTTCGGGGTTACGAACTAACCCTTCGCAAATCAGAAGCTCAAATGATTGGCGTCCGAAGCACAAACGAGGTGACAGAATGACAAAACACATCGCACTTGCCGGCAACCCAAATAGTGGAAAAACCACACTTTTCAACCTCTTAACTGGAACCAACCAAAGGGTTGGGAATTGGCCAGGTGTTACAGTTGAAAGAAAATCTGGCCCGATAAAAAATCGAAAACAGCTACTACTGCAAGACTTGCCCGGTATCTACTCACTCTCTCCCTACACACCTGAAGAACGGGTAGCTAGAGATTATCTGACAACCAATCAACCAGCTGTCATTCTCAATGTCGTCGATGCAACCAACCTGGAACGCAATCTCTATTTAACGCTGCAATTATTAGAAATGGGCCTTCCTACTGTTATCGCCCTAAATATGACCGATGCCTTGAAACAACAAGGGCGCTCAATCCATTACGACCAACTTGCCTATCAATTAGGTGCCCCAGTCCAACCAATCAGTGCCTTTAAAAAACTAGGTATTCCACAGTTACTACATGAAGTAGAAAAATGTTCTCATCAACAAACAGAACCAATTTTCCCCCAATATGACAAGCAATTCGAAGCAGCTTTATCACAAGTATTTGACCTGTTGCCAGACGAAATTCCAGAATACCAAAAACGATTCTTTGCCATTAAGGCACTGGAACAAGACCCAATTATCATTGAGCAACTAACCCTATCAGCTCAACAGGAAGAAGATTTAGCTGACATAATTGCGATTTTGGAAAAAATCTACGCAGATGATGTGGAAGCCATTATTGTTAACCAACGCTACCAATTGATTGAAAAGATAGCCGAGCTGGTTACCAAGGAAAGCGAAAACAGCTTTAACCTATCAGACAAAATCGACCAAGTGGTCACCAACCGTTTTCTAGGCCTGCCCATCTTTGCTGTAGTCATGTGGCTGACCTACTTCCTGTCTATCCAAACTGTCGGCACCATGGGAACAGACTGGGTTAATGAGGTATTGTTCGGTGAACTAGTACCCAATTATATCCAACACTATATGGATGTTTTTGGCATTGACCATTGGCTACAATCTCTGGTTCTTGATGGCATTGTGGCAGGATGTGGTGCCATCTTAGGATTTGTTCCACAAATTTTTGTCCTCTTTTTCTGTCTGGGAATGTTAGAAGATATTGGATACATGAGCCGCATCGCCTTTGTCATGGACAGGATTTTTAGACGCTTTGGTTTGTCAGGTAAATCCTTCATTCCCATGCTGATTTCCACTGGCTGTGGTGTTCCAGGTGTCATGGCTAGTCGCACCATCGAAAATGAACAGGATCGAAAAATTACCATCATGACAGCCACTTTTATGCCCTGTTCCGCTAAACTGCCCATTATTTCCTTAGTTGCTGGTGCCTTCTTCCCAGATAATCCCTGGATAGCACCGAGTACCTATTTTGTAGGAATGGGAGCCATTGTCCTATCTGGTATGGCCCTCAAAAAGACCAAGCAACTGGGTGGTGTGGCAAGCCCCTTTATCATGGAATTGCCTTCCTATCATCTACCAGAACTCAAAACAGTTCTCCGCTACGCCTTTGACAAGGCTTTGAGCTTTATTAAACGAGCTGGAACCATCATTTTCGTGACCAATATCGTCATCTGGTTCGCCAGCTCTTACAATTGGAACTTGCAACTAGTGGATACAGAAGAGAGTATCTTGGCTGCTATTGGGCGCAGTTTCTCCCTCCTCTTCCAGCCACTTGGTTTTGGAAATTGGCGGGCAACTGTTGCAGCCATTACAGGACTTCTTGCCAAGGAAACAGTTATTGCCACCTTTGGCATTCTCTACCGCCTTGGCGAAACTACTGAGGAAAACCTACAACTATGGGGACTTCTACAAGAAGACTACACAGCCTTGTCTGCCTATTCCTTCTTGGTTTTCAACCTCCTCTGTGCTCCTTGCTTCGCAGCTATCGGTGCCATTCATCGTGAAATGGGAGAAGCTAAATGGACCTGGATTGCTATCGGTTTCCAAACAGGCTTGGCCTACACGACGAGCCTGGTTATCTACCAACTGGGACTTGTACTGTTCTATGGACAAGGTCCAAGTGCCTGGACACTTATTGCCATTCTCTTGTTGCTGGCAGCAATCTATAGCCTACTGAAAAAACCAGCCCATCTTTTACCAATCGTCACCCTGAAAAAATTAGAAAAAGGAGAATACTAATGCCAACACTCGTTCTCTTTCTCATCATTATAGTTCTATTCATTTTAGCCGTCCGAAGTCTGCTCAAGGGAAAAAGTTCCTGTGGTGAATGTTCCTGTGACTGCGCCATTAAGCAAGAAATGAGAGACTCCTCACATCATTCTCACTCCTAACCAAACACAAAAGGTCCGCCACTATCAACAGTGCGGACCTTTTATTGTCATTAAATTTTCAAATAGCGGTTCATAGAAATGACTGAACCAAGTGAACCGATGAGAATACCAATCACAAACAAGGCACCAATCATACTTGGTATAAAGATGTCTTGACTGATGAGTGAAAGATCTTGACTTGCAAGACTGGCATTGACTGAATTATATATCATTTGATATAGGAAATACAATAACGCAGCTGGTAAAATTGCTCCAAGCATTCCAACCCAAGCTCCTTCCCAAAGGAATGGACCACGGATGTAGCTATTTCGAGCACCAACCAGACGCATAATTTGAATCTCACGACTACGCGAAATAATTGTGATACGGATGGTATTCGAAATCAAGAAAATAGCTGTAAAGAGGAGTAAGCCTGTTGCAGCTAGTCCCCAAGTTCGAACTAAATCAGCTAACTTGAAAATGCGCTCTGTCTCTACTTCGCCATCTCGAACCTCAGTTACTCCATCAATTTTTGCAATTTCTGCAGCTACAGATTTAACATAGCTTGGATCCGTCGTATCAATAATATAAGCATCATATAGAGGGTTGGCATCACCTTGGAATAAATTCCAAGTATCTCCTAAGGTTGCTGTAAGCTTTTGCAACTGTTCGTCCTTACTTGAATAAGTTACGGATTGGACATTTTCTAAAGCAGTGATTTGATTATAAACCTTTTGGTAATCCGGATTGGCAACTGTTTCTCCAGCTTCATTGACAATCGTTTCTGCTTGATCAGTCGAATTTGCACGTAAATAGACATTAATTCGAACATTTTGTTCCAAGTCAGAAGCAAGCTTTGCCGTATTCAAAATCACAGAAGTAAACAAACCAACCATGGCCAATGTAATGGTTACTGATGAAATAGCAGCAACGGTCATCCAACCATTTCGTTTTAAACTCTTGAGTGATTCAATAAAGTGTCTAAAAAATCGTCTAATCATCGTATCCATACTCTCCTTGTTCTTCATCCCGTACCAATCGACCGTCTTCGATTGCAATAACACGATGACGAAGGGTATTTACAATTTGGCTATTATGGGTCGCCATCAATACAGTGGTACCCTGCAAATTAATACGCTCCAAGAGGTTCATGATTTCCCATGAATTCTCAGGGTCCAAGTTACCAGTCGGCTCATCAGCAATCAATACTTTAGGATTGTTGACAATAGCACGCGCAATGGCTATCCGCTGTTGCTCACCACCAGAAAGCTCATTTGGGAATGAACGAATCTTATGTTTCAATCCTACCAAATCAAGAACTTCCATAACACGTTTCTTAATATTACGTGGTTTTTCACCAATAACTTCCATGGCATAAGCAATATTCTCAAAGACTGTCTTTTTAGGTAAAAGTTTATAGTCTTGGAAGACGACACCTACACTACGACGTAAAAGTGGAACATCTCTCTTTTTAATTTTAGAGAGGTCAAATCTTCCCACTTTCAAACTACCTTTATCTAGTTTTTCCTCACGATACAAAAGTTTGATAAAAGTTGATTTACCTGCACCAGAAGGACCCACAATATATGCAAATTCCCCTGCTTCAACATTGACTGATACACCCCTGAGGGCAGTCGTTCCGTTTCCATATTTTTTGGAAACATCTTTCATTTCTATAATTCCCATAGGATTTTCTGTCTTAGACAGTCCTTTCTTTAGATTTGAGAACCAGTACTCACAGTTCAGCGCTTTTGTCAAAAGCTAGTTTTTCAGTCACGCAACCTTAATTTTTTTAAATACAGTCAGCATTCCCTCAAAAACTGCCTTGATTAGCGAAAAATGATCTCTAATTTATAAGCACTTAACTTGTAAATATAAGTTCTTAGCTAATTCGCCATTTTAGATATGCGTCAATAAAACCGTCCAAGTCTCCATCCATCACCTTGTCCACTTGAGCTACCTCAAAACCTGTTCGGTGGTCTTTGACCATTGTGTAAGGCGTAAAGACATAGGAACGAATCTGGCTTCCCCAAGTGATCTCTTTCTTGTCACCCTTGAGCGAGTCGACCTCTGCCGCTTTCTTCTCTTGTTCCAATTGATACAATTTAGCCTGCAAGAGTTTCATGGCGCGGTCTCGGTTCCCATATTGGGTACGGTCAACTGTGGACTGCGTCACAATTCCTGTCGGAATGTGGGTCAAACGAACACCTGTTGAGACCTTGTTGACGTTCTGTCCACCAGCACCACCTGAGCGGAAGGTATCCATTTTCACTTCATCATCTCGGATTTCAATTTCAATGGTATCGTCCAATTCAGGCATGACCTCTACAGATGTAAAGGAAGTATGACGACGCTTAGCTGAGTCAAAAGGTGAGATGCGTACCAAACGATGAACACCCATTTCTGACTTAAGCAAGCCATAGGCGTTTGGCCCAGTAAAGCTTAGAGTTACGGACTTAATACCTGCCTCATCCCCTGCCTGATAATCCAAGGTTTCAACTGTAAAACCCTTGGCATTTCCAAAACGCTGATACATCCGCAAGAGCATTTCACCCCAGTCCTGAGCCTCTGTACCACCCGAACCTGGATGGATTTCCAAGATTGCATTATTGTGATCATAAGGTTCTGACAAGAGCAGGGTCATCTCATAGGCAGTCATGGCTTTGTCCAATTCTGCCAACTTCTCAACCAGTTCATCCCGAACAGACTCATCTTCTGCTAGAAAATCTAGCAAAATTTCGGATTCATCATATAAATCCAACATCTGATGGAAATTTCCATAAGTATTTTTTAATTCATTCAACTCCTGAGACGTCTTCTGGGCTGCCAAATTATCATTCCAAAAATCTGGCTCCGTCATCTTGTTCTCAAGAATGGCAATCTCTTCTTCCAGACCTTCTAAGTCAAAGAGACCCCCTAAAAGAAGTTAATTTTTTGCCAAGTTCTTCAATCTTTTGGCGAATTTCTGCTGTATCCATATACACCTCATTTTTATTCATAATCTTTATTATATCACATTTGCAGGTTCTTTACCATGTTGAGAAAGGCTGTTTGCTCCGCTAAGACATCCTCATTGTCCGATTGAATTCCCGCAATAAAGTCTACCATTTCTTCATTAGGCTGTTTGACCAATTGCCCCAAAGCCCAGATAGCCGTCGCCATGTGGACCGGATTTTGTTTTTTATCGATGATTTCTAGGAGTTTGGGAATGGCAGAGCGGTCATTGCTATTGGCTAAGGCAATGATGGCATTGCGTTGGAGAATATTTTTCCCCCGCCAAGAACCAGCAATCATACCAAATTTTTCCTTGAACTGCCCATTGGACAAGTCCAAGAATGGAATCAGCTCAGGCTCAGCCAAATCAGGGTCGATCTCCACCACTGGAGGACTGGAAATTCCCTTGTTATAAGGACAACAAATCTGGCAAATATCACAACCATAGATGACCGTCTTGATTTTCTTACGAAACTCCAAGTCCATCATACCCTTATCCTGTGTCTGAAAAGATAGACAGCGACGGGCGTTCATGGTCGTATCCCCTAACAAACAAGACGTCGGACAAGCTGCAACACAGCGATTGCAATCGCCACAGTCATAATCCACAGGCTGGTCCGGTTCAATTTCTAGGTTGGTCACCAACTCACCCAAAAACATATAGGAACCAAATTCCTTAGAAATGACCAGCCCATTCTTACCGATAAAGCCAATTCCAGCTCTTCTGGCAACAGCAGTATCCACCAAGGCTCCTGTATCCACCATGGCCTTATATTCCAAACCATCCATCAACTGCTCAATCCCACGAGCCAAACGTTCTAGCTTGTCCTGTATGACATAGTGGTAGTCCAAGCCCCAGGAATTCGGCGTTATTTTACCTCGTTTGAACTGAGTTTTCTGCGGTTTGACAGGTAAGTGACGAGGATAGGCTACCGCAATAGAAATAATGGTCTTGGCAGATGATAAAGACAGTTTAGGACGAATACGTTCTTCGATATTCTTATGTTCAAAGCCTGACGAACGCCCTTCTTCCTGACTAGCACGAAGTGATTTCTCCAAATAATCGAAATCATCCGCTGTGGTAAAGCCAATCTTGGAAATTCCTATTTCCTGAGATAATTTAATAATCTCTTCTTTGATATTCATTACATTCATTTTAGCAAAAAGATGATAGCTTTGGCAAGATTTACACAAAGAAATAAGTTGTTAACATAACAAACAAAGTGAATAATAGGCAAAAAACATTCATCCGAGCATAGGCCTTCTCATGCCAAATACTTGTCAATACATACATGATATTAATGCCGATTGCTCCTCCAAATCCATTTGCCAGCAGATCCGTTATATCTGCAACACCAAGCAAGAGGAAATACTGTATGATTTCAAAAGCCAAGCTAACTAGCATGATGACAAATAGATTCAGTGTCCACGATGCCTTACGAAACAACATTTCCATATAAATCCCAAATGGAATAAAACTAATTATGTTGAACAGAATTTCTGGGAAGTTCAAAACTCCATTATAGACGGCTGTCCCTGCCAGAGGGATGAAGTTTATACTAGCAAAGCCATAGCGACCATATAAGATACTCAGATCAAATTTAAAAACAATCATCCAAGTCAATAAAAGGAGGTAGGTAAAAAATAAAAACACACTTATTTTTCTTGTCTGCATTATTACTCCTCCTTTCTAGCATATTTTACCATTATATCATAAATGCTTACTAGTAAAATGTCACTTCTATGACAATCACCAAGACTTATTACAAGTACTTTACAAGCACAAAAACAGAAAATGGAAGATAATACATATCCTCCACTCCTTCTCAATTGTCTACTCTATGAAAAAGTCTGACGACCATACTTAAAAGCCTTATATTGATGGATTTGATTCATTAATCGCTGATAATTTTCTTCCTTACAAGCCTTCATAATCAAAAAGCAGTCAATGAATTTCCAAATATACAAGCCCATGAATAACAGAAAACCGATTAGAATAAACATGGTTATGAACGATACTCCAAAAGCTATCAACTTGGCTAATCCCAGCCTCTTATCCCCAATATAAAATCGATCAACTCCAAACTCGCCAAAGAATATGGCTAAAACCAAAGCAACCAAAGGTTGGCGCATGTCTACCATCATCAGTGCATTCAAAGCACCCTCATCTAAATCCTCTAACTCTTTCTGAAGAAGAATCAACTTATCAGATGGCAAATAACTACTCTTACTAAATACATAATTTTGCAGATAATTCATATATAACCTCACTCACAAAAATTATAGCAGTTTATCAAAATTCAATCAAGTATTGCAGGAAAACCAAGACACAAAATTCATTTACTTTCGTTTTCGGATTTGCTACAATAAAATTAGAAATTTGCAAGAGGTGTCCCATGCGTGTAACGATTTCTTATCCAAAAAATCCCAAACAATCTGCCACTAACAAACTTCCCATTCTAATGGACGGGAAAATCGCTGGAACCCTTACCCAAGGAAAAATTCTTAGCCTGCCCCTTCAAAATCCAACGGCTACACTTGGTGTGCGAGGAGATAAAAAATCAGCCATTCCAGTTAAACAAAACGATCGGATTCAAATCAAGGAAAATGCCAACTACTTCATTCTCCACTATTTCAGCTTAGCTATCATTCCCATTGTCTTACTGTTTGACTTACCAGCACTTGTCAAAATAATCCTCTCCATACTAGCACTAGCCATCACTTTGTTGGGACAAGTAATCTTCCCAAAATACCTTATCAGTACAGAAAAAAGCTCAGACCACTAAATCTGAGCTTTTTCAAATGATATAGTCTTCAGTTTGCTTTTAGTACAAGGCAACGAGGCGCAGGCTGTACTGAAGTACGGCAAGGCGAGTTAACGAAGTAATAAAAGATAAGCTGAATAACTATATTAGATAGCCTTTTCATCCAAGCCCAACTTACGTTGTACAAATTTAACAATTTCTACAACGACAACCATGAGACCTGAACCAATTACTGTTACCATCCATTGAGTTGGTGTCAAGATTGAAACCTTGAAGAAGGTGTTGAATCCTGGAATCACAACAGTTGCCATCAAGAGCAAGAAGGCAGCTACGATAGACCAGTTAAAGAGTTTGTTCTTGAATGGACCAACGGTAAAGATAGATTGGTAAACAGACTTAACGTTGAAGGCATGTACTAACTGAATCAATCCAAGAGTAACATATGCCATCGTAAGAGCATCTGCATGAATTTCTTCATAAGTGCTGTGTTCTGGGTAAAGCAGTGCAAAACCATAGACACCAAGTACCAATGCTGTTTGTAGAATACCCTGATAGACAATAGAGCTCAAGACACCACCTGAGAAGAAGCTTGAGTTACGACCACGAGGTTTGTGCTGCATAACACCTGGCTCAGCAGGTTCAACACCAAGGGCAATCGCTGGAAGTGTATCTGTTACCAAGTTAATCCAAAGAAGATGAACTGGCTCCAATACGTCCCAACCAAAGAGGGTTGCAAGGAAGATACACAATACCTCAGCAGTGTTAGCTGACAAGAGATACTGGATGGTTTTTTGGATGTTTGAGAAGACCTTACGTCCTTCTTCCACCGCAACGATAATAGTCGCAAAGTTGTCATCTGCAAGGACCATATCAGAAGCACCTTTCGAAACTTCCGTACCAGTGATACCCATACCGATACCGATGTCGGCAGTCTTCAATGATGGTGCATCGTTAACACCGTCACCAGTCATGGCAACAACCTTACCATCATTTTGCCAAGCCTTAACGATACGAACCTTGTGTTCTGGAGATACACGAGCATATACAGAATATTGCTTGAAGACTTTTTGGAATTCTTCATCTGTCAATTCATTGAGCTCTGCACCTGTAAATACATGGTCTTCTGTATCGTTTGGATCGATGATACCAAGACGTTTTGCAATTGCCTCAGCTGTATCTTGGTGGTCACCTGTAATCATAATTGGACGGATACCAGCTTCCTTAGCAACACGAACAGCTTCTGCTGCTTCAGGACGCTCAGGGTCAATCATACCAACCAAACCTGAGAAGACAAGGTCGTTTTCAACAACGTCAGATTCCAATTCAGGAATAGCATCAACATACTTGTATGCCATCATCAAGACACGAAGGGCTTGTTTAGCCAAGTCCTTGTTAGTGGCAAGAATGGCTTGTTTATCCGCATCGGTAATCGGACGGATTGTACCGTTTTCTTCAATTTGCGTTACACGTTTGAGCAATTGGTCTGGGGCACCTTTAACAGCTACAAAGAAGTTTCCAGCAGCTTGTTGGTGAACAGTTGACATCAATTTACGTGTTGAGTCGAATGGCAGTTCAGCCACACGAGGCTCAGAAACCAAGACTTCACGAACATCAAAGTTTTGATCCAAACCAAATTGAACAAGTGCCGTTTCAGTTGGGTCACCGATTAATTTACCAGTTGGGTCAACTTTTGTATCGTTGGCAAAGTTCATTACACGAAGCGTTGTATTGCTTGCATCCAAAGTTTCTTTTGCATCAATCAATTGACCATTTGTATAAACCTTTTCAACCGTCATTTGGTTCATGGTCAAAGTACCAGTTTTATCTGAAGCGATGATTTCTGTTGAACCAAGTGTTTCAACGGCTGGCAACTTACGGATGATCGAGTTACGTTTTGCCAAGACCTGTGTACCAAGAGAAAGGACAACAGTTACGATTGCTGGCAAACCTTCTGGAATAGCCGCAACCGCAAGGGCTACAGATGTCATAAGAGCAGGCAAGATACCTTCGCCACGTACAAATACTGAAACAGCCATTGTAATCACAGCGATGACCAATACTGCATAAGTCAATACCTTAGACAATTGGTGCAAGTTTTGTTTCAACGGCGTGTCTGTCTCATCTGCATTGGCAAGCATGCCTGCGATGTGACCAACTTCCGTGTACATACCTGTGTTTGTAACCACACCAAGACCACGTCCGTAAGTAACGTTTGAGTTTTGGTAAGCCATGTTGACACGGTCACCGATTGGTGCATCTTCAGCCAAAACTGCTGACAAATCCTTATCAACCGGTACAGATTCACCTGTAAGGGCCGCTTCTTCGATTTTGAGGGAGTTGGCTTCTAGCAAGCGCATATCCGCTGGAACAACGTCACCTGCCTCAAGCAAGACGATATCGCCTGGAACCAAGTCTTTAGAATCAACCTCTACAACGTGACTATCACGAAGGGCACGCGCAACAGGGCTTGACATATTCTTCAGAGCTTCAATAGCGGCTTCCGCTTGACCTTCTTGGTACACACCAAAGGCAGCGTTAAGGATAACCACAGCCAAGATGATGATGGCATCCGTCAAACCGTGCGAACCTTCTGTAATCACCGTCAAGAGTGCTGCTGCAATCAAGATGATGATCATCAAGTCCTTAAACTGATCCAAGAATTTTGCCAAGAGTGTACGCTTTTCACCCTCATCCAATTCATTACGACCATAGTCCGCTAGACGTTTGCTAGCTTCGGTGCTAGACAAACCATCTAAAGAAGACTCCATGCTTGACAATACTTGCTCTTCGCTTTGTGTATAAAACAAATCGCGTTTTTGTTCTTTTGACAATTTCCTTCTCCTTTTCGGCCCCTTTTCTACCTTTTACAATAAAAAAGAGACCTGCTTTATTAAAACAAGTCTCGCTATTTAAGATAGTGCCGGAAACGATTTTCGGAATGACGACACTACCACGGAAAATTCCGTTAGCTACTCCCTCGATTTGCTAACTATTATAACAAACTTTTGAGGAATTTCAAAGAATATTTTCTATGAAAACGTTTTTCATTTCCAGCTAATCTTCATCTTGTAGCTAGCAAATTTTTGTTGATTCTCCAGTCCATTTAAATCATAATGGAGGACTAGTTCTTGCTGTTCAGCACTCAGCTCATACAAGTTGGTTTGTGTGACAAAATGCTGAATTCCCATTGGTGTTGGAATGGTCACTATTGCTTCTTGTTCTTTTATAAATCGCATGATAGACTTGGGATTAGAAAAGCGGGTCATGACGAGTTCTTCTTCATCACATTTGATAACAACCTTTTCTTCCTCTTCGTTTTGATAAATGAGATAGTGCTTCCCATCTTTTACCCTCACTTCTACTGGAAAGGTCTGGTCTATCACTTCCAATTGCCCATCTAAATCAATTTCATTTTGCAAACGAATGTTCATCTTAACCCCTTACTATTTGACTGATTTGACAAGTGAAGAACGTAAAAGAGTTAATCCAGTATAAGAAGCGATAAAGACTACTAAAATCTTCAAATTATTCACATCTAAACTAGATAAAAAGAAGGCCGCTGTCAAGACTCCTAAAACTCCACCAACAATAATACCTGGTACTCCTGGCCAGTTGACACGCCCAGATTGGATAAATTGTTTGGCACCCGCTGTCATAATCATGGCTGCATTCAACATCATGACTGGTAGTGCAACTGCAGGACTAATTCCCATCAATGAGAAGAAAATCAATTCTGGCGCGTAGTTTCCAAGTCCCATACTCATCAACATACCCACTAAAAAGTCAAAGGCAATTCCAACAACTAGTTTCCAACCAGTTAGGCCTTTTATTTCATTTGTAAGATCTGCTCCAGGGTTGGTTATCATCCGGTAGACCATGAAACAGGCTGCAATTATCAACAAGATACCCAGAATCCGTTGAACTTTTTTGGTATCCCATTTTTGCGTTACCCTTGCCCCTATAAAGGCACCTGAAAATGCTGCAGTAGCCATTGCAAGTAGCGTGACCATATCGACTTCCACTATGGTAATAAAGAGCAGAGCTTCTACCAAAACTGGAATGATATGAGCTGTGGTCATGGTAGCAGGAATCTTCCGATCATCCTCGACTAACTTTGTCAATTTGAACATAGTCGTTGTCGTTGCAAACGTTCCGATCCCCAAGGTATCTAGCAAATCGGTTATATAGCCAATACCAAATCCAGTCCAAAACTTTTCAGTTAGAGATATCTTATGCTTTTTCGCATAGGATAGAATCGTATAAAGCATCCAAAGAATCAAACCTACTATGAAGATTTGAATAACTAATAAAATGTATTGATTTGTCATTCCTCTATTATATCAAAAGTTTGTTATCCGTAAACATCATTTGGTGAAAAGTTGGATAAACTCAGCAATCTCTTCCCATTTCTGCTATAATTGAAGTTATGATTGAAAAAGTATTCCGTGATCCAGTCCATAACTATGTTCATGTAGATCATGAATTGATTTACAAGCTTATCAATACAAAGGAATTCCAGCGACTACGCCGCATCAAGCAATTGGGAACAACTTCCTATACTTTCCATGGTGGCGAGCATAGCCGCTTTTCGCATTGCTTAGGTGTTTATGAAATTGCACGACGAATAACCCTAAAATTTGAAGAAAAGTATCCCGACTTATGGAATCCTGCTGAGAGCCTAGTAACAATGGTTGCTGCCCTTTTACATGACATTGGTCATGGGGCCTACTCTCATACTTTTGAACGCCTATTTGATACGGATCACGAGGAAATGACTTGTGCTATTATCACTAGCCCAGAAACAGAAATCAATGCTCTATTAAAACAAGTTTCTCCTGATTTTCCAGACAAGGTCGCTAGTGTCATCAATCATACCTATCCCAACAAACAGGTCGTTCAACTGATTTCTAGCCAGATTGATGTGGACCGTATGGATTATTTGTTAAGGGATTCCTATTTCACAGGAGCCAACTATGGTGAATTTGACCTGACCAGAATATTGCGCGTTATCCGCCCAACTGAAAACGGCATTGCCTTCAAAGAGTCTGGTATGCATGCGGTCGAAGATTACGTTCTCAGTCGCTATCAGATGTATATGCAGGTCTACTTCCACCCAGCCAGTCGCTCAATGGAAGTTTTATTACAAAATTTACTCAATCGGGCTAAATTACTCTATTCCAACCAAAAAGACTTTTTTGCTCGAACATCACCTCGACTGGTGCCATTCTTTGAACAACAGGTAAGCCTGCCTGATTACTTAGCCTTGGATGACGGAGTCATGAATACCTATTTCCAATCCTGGATTGACGGTCCTGACCGTATTTTATCTGACCTAGCTCATCGTTATATCAATCGAAAAGTTTTCAAATCGATCACCTTCAAGAAAGAGGACGAGAATGCCTTGGAATGCTTACGCAGGCTAGTAACGGAAGTAGGCTTTGACCCTGATTATTATACGGCTATTCATCATAATTTCGACCTACCTTATGATATTTACCGTCCAAATGCTGAAAAGAAACGGACACAGATTGAAATTTATCGTAAAGATGAAACTTTAGTAGAGCTTTCCTCTCTATCACCAATTGTCCATTCCTTATCCGGGACTATTCACGGAGATAGTCGCTTCTATTTCCCCAAAGAAATGCTAGAAGAAACTGGCATTTTCGCCCTTCAAACGGCTGAATTTATTAGCCATATTCACAACGATCATTTTATTACTGGAGAAAAACATGTCAATTAAACTCGTTGCCATAGATATTGATGGCACCCTTCTGAACAGCCAACATAAAATCACACCTGAGGTCTTTTCAGCCATTCAGGACGCAAAAAAAGCAGGCGTGAAAATTATCATTGCCACAGGTCGCCCAATTTCCGGTGTTCAAGCAATTTTAGAAGAACTCAATCTGACAGAAGCAGGTGACTACGTCATCACATTTAACGGTGGCTTAGTCCAAGATGCAGCAACTGGTGAGGATATTGTCAAAGATACCTTGACTTATGAGGATTATCTAGACATTGAATTTGCTGCCCGTAAACTCAAGCTCCCAATGCACGCCAGCACCAAGGAGGGTATCTATACTGCCAACCGTAACATCGGTAAATATACCATTTACGAATCAACACTAGTAAGTGCACCCATTTTCTATCGCACTCCGGAAGAAATGGCTGACAAGGAAATTATCAAAACAATGATGGTTGATGAGCCAGAAATTCTTGATGCTGCTATTCCACTTCTACCAACCAGCTTGACCGAGAAGTTCAACGTAGCAAAATCAGCACCATTTTATTTGGAAATCACACCTAAAACCGTTAACAAGGGACAGGCTATCATCCAATTAGCTGAAAAATTAGGTCTGACAATGGACCAAACCATGGCCATCGGTGATCAGGAAAACGACCGCCCAATGCTAGAAGTCGTTGGCAATCCCGTTGTCATGGAAAATGGCAATCCAGAACTTAAGAAAATTGCCAAGTACATCACTAAATCAAACGACGAGAGTGGTGTAGCACATGCTCTCAGAGAGTGGGTATTAAATTAATGTATACATATCAAGTTGGAATCAGCCCTGAAGAACATGATCAATTCGCCAAGGCTAGTCCACAAACCAACCTATTACAAAGCTCATCTTGGGCTAAAATTAAAGACAACTGGGGAAATGAACGAATCGGTTTTTACAAAGATGGTCAACTGGTCGCTAGTGCTAGCATTCTCATTCGTCCTCTGCCACTCGGTTTCACACTACTCTATATTCCACGTGGTCCTATTATGGATTACAGCGATGTTGCTCTTGTTGAATTTGTGCTAAAAACTCTTAAAAAATACGGTAAGACCAAGCGTGCTCTATTTGTCAAATTTGATCCTGCCCTTCTCTTGAAACAATATAAACTCGGAGAAAATACCCAAGAAATAGATGCTACCCTGCACGCCATCAAAGTGTTGACACAAGCAGGTGCGGAGTGGATAGGGCGAACAATGGATATTTCCGAAAGTATCCAGCCCCGTTTCCAAGCCAACGTTTATACAAATGCTGACATTGTTGCAACTTTTCCCAAACATACCAAGCGACTGATGAAAGATGCTACTACACGTGGAGTTATCACTACTAGAGGTAGCCTTAAAGATGTCCCAGCATTCGCTGAGGTTGTCGCCTTAACTGAAAGTCGTAAAGGAGTGGCTCTCCGAAGCAAGGAGTATTTCCAAAAAATGATGGAAACATATGGCGACGATGCCTATCTCCACCTTGCCAAGGTCAACCTTCCAAAACGTCTAGCAGAATATCAAGAACAGCTCCAACAAATTGAAAAAGATTTATCGGAAACAGCTGAACACCAGAAAAAACGTCTCACAAAACTAACCCAGCAAAAAAACTCTGTTGTTAAGTATATTCAAGAATTTGAACAATTCGTCCATGACTATCCAGAAGAATTGATTGTCGCAGGAATCCTCTCTATCCGTTTTGGAAATGTAATGGAAATGCTGTATGCAGGCATGAACGACGAATTCAAAAAATTCTATCCTCAGTATTCACTTTACCCAAAAGTATTTGAGGACACCTACGCAGATGGAATTATTGGGGCAAATATGGGTGGTGTAGAAGGTAGCCTTGACGATGGTCTAACCAAATTCAAGTCTAATTTCAATCCAATGATTGAAGAATATATTGGTGAGTTTAACTTGCCAGTCAACACCCTGCTGTACTCACTGTCCAGTAAATTATACACATTAATAAAACAATTAAGGAACAAGCACTTATGTCACTAATCGAATTAAGAGCCGAAGAATTCTCAGAGATTATTCAAGTAGCCAGTGAAAAATCATTTCTACAGTCCGTTGAGATGGCTGATTTGTTAAAAAAGAGAGGCTTCAACACTCATTTTTTAGCTTATCGTACCAATGACCAATATAAGGTTGCTGCACTCGCTTTCAGTAAAGCAATGACCGGCGGTCTCTATATGGAACTCAACTCTGGACCAGTCTGCCTAGATGAAGCCTACCTCCAGGATTTCTATCGTGCCTTAAAAGACTACGCACACGCACATGGGGTTCTGGAATTAGTAGTCAAGCCCTATCAAACCTATCAAACCTTTGATAAACAAGGGTATCCACTCAACACGGAAAATCCAAAAAACATTCACCTGTTAACACACTTAGGTTTCACACATGATGGACTTCAAACTGGTTATCCAAATGGTGAGCCAGTCTGGCACTTTGTAAAAGACTTAACAAATTTGGATAAAACTAACCTGATTTCTAGTTTTAATTCAAATGGAAAACGTCTTATAAAAAAAGGATATAGTTATCCTATCACTATTCGCCCACTAAAAAGGGAGGAACTGAGTATCTTTAAGGATATTCAAGATGCAACTTCAGAAAGAAGAGGATATCAAAATAAAAAGTTAGATTACTACCAAGATTTCTATGATTGTTTCAAAAATAATGTCGAATTCTTAGTGGCAACTATCAATTTCAAAGAGTACTCAGAACAATTAACTATAGAGAAAGGACTTGTCCAGAAAGAAATATATCAATTGGAAAAAGATCTAACTTCTAAGAAAATTCAAACTAAGCTCTCTATGGAAAAAAATAAACTTTCAAAAATCGAGAAGTTACTTGAACAGCTACAGACCTTTCTAGCGAAAGGGTATACAGGTGACACAGCTATAGCTTCCAACCTAATTATCTACACGAAGCAAGAAACCTGCTACCTTTTTGGAGGATTCTATCCTCAATTTAAACAATTTAACGCTCCATACCTATTACAAGAATACGCTATGCAACAGACTATAGATAAACGTATTCCACTATACAATTTCCTGGGAATTACTGGTGATTTCGATGGTTCAGATGGAGTTCTCCGCTTTAAACAAAACTTTAACGGATATATAGTTAGAAAAATGGGAACCTTCCGCTATTATCCAAACCCTATCAAATTCAAAACCCTTCAATTGTTGAAAAAAATACTCAGAAGATAACAACAAGACAAACACCAGCTAGTTTATTGGTTTTGAATTCAAAAAATCCATTCGCATCAGCGAATGGATTTTTACTTTTTAGAAGTTCAACAATGCCAAGAAGCTTTCTGCTTCAAGTGAAGCACCACCAACAAGTGCACCGTCAACGTCTGGACAAGCCATGTATTCAGCAACGTTTGATGGGTTTACAGAACCACCGTATTGAACACGAACTTTGTCAGCCACTTCTTGACCGAAGTCAGCTGCAACAACGTCACGAACAGCTTTACACATGTTTTGTGCATCATCTTTAGTAGCTGATTTACCAGTACCGATTGCCCAGATTGGCTCATATGCAATCACAAGTGACGCAACTTGCTCAGCAGTCAAGTCTTTCAAAGCTGCAGAAACTTGTGCACCTACGAATTCCACTGCTTTACCAGCTTCATAGGTTTCAAGCGACTCACCACAGCAGATGATTGGAGTCAAACCGTTTCGGAAGATTGCGTGTGCTTTTTTGTTGATATCTTCGTCAGTTTCATGGAAGTAATCGCGACGCTCTGAGTGACCGATAACAACATAGTTCACACCCATTTCAGCCAATACTTTTGGAGATGTTTCACCAGTGAAGGCACCAGCATCTTCAAAGTAGCAGTTTTGAGCAGCAACTTTCAATTCAGAATCTTTAGCGAACCACAAGAGAGCGTTCAAATCTACAGCTGGAGCTGCGATAGCTGCTTCAATTTTGTCGCCAGCAGGCAATTTTCCTGCAATTGCCTCAACGAAAGCTTGCGCTTCTTGAGGGTTTTTGTTCATTTTCCAGTTACCGGCAATGATTGGTTTACGTGACATTTCACATACCTCTTCTATTTTATTTTACAAGGTCCATTATAGCATAAACTTAGCTAAGATTAAAGAATTTCTGTGCATTTTATGAATACTTACAGAAAAACTCTCCACTCGAAAGTGGAGAGTTACAATTTTTGTTGTCTGACAAATAATTGTTATATCTGGGAACTCAATCGAATTAAGCTTCGATTTCTGTAACCATACCTGAACCAACAGTACGTCCACCTTCACGGATAGAGAAAGTAGTACCTTGTTCAACGGCGATTGGGTGGATCAATTCAACGTCAATAGTAACGTTATCACCAGGCATTACCATTTCAGTACCTTCTGGCAATTTGATTGAACCAGTTACGTCAGTTGTACGGAAGTAGAACTGTGGACGGTAGTTGTCGAAGAATGGAGTGTGACGTCCACCTTCTTCTTTAGTAAGGATGTAAACTTCACCTTTGAATTTAGTGTGTGGGTTGATTGAACCTGGTTTAGAGATAACTTGACCACGTTCGATTTCATCACGTTGAACACCACGAAGAAGCACACCAACGTTATCGCCGGCAAGACCTTCGTCAAGTTGTTTACGGAACATTTCAACACCAGTAACAACTGCTTTAGATTTTTCTTCTTGAAGACCAACGATTTCGATTTCGTCGTTGACACGAACTGTACCACGGTCGATACGTCCTGAAGCTACAGTACCACGACCAGTGATTGAGAATACGTCCTCGACTGGAAGCAACAATGGTTTGTCAGTGTCGCGTTCTGGTTCTGGAATGTACTCATCAACAGTGTTCATCAATTCCATAACGATGTCTTCGTACTTAGAGTCACCTTCAAGAGCTTTAAGAGCTGAACCTTGGATAACTGGAAGATCATCACCTGGGAAATCGTATTCTGAAAGAAGATCACGGATTTCCATTTCAACCAACTCAAGCAATTCTTCATCGTCAACCAAGTCAACTTTGTTCATGAAGACGATAAGGTGTTTAACACCAACCTGACGTGAAAGAAGGATGTGCTCACGAGTTTGTGGCATTGGACCGTCAGTTGAAGCTACTACAAGGATCGCACCGTCCATTTGGGCAGCACCAGTGATCATGTTTTTAACATAGTCCGCGTGTCCTGGAGCGTCGATGTGAGCATAGTGACGTTTTTCAGTTTCATACTCAACGTGTGCAGTGTTGATTGTGATACCGCGCTCGCGCTCTTCTGGAGCAGCATCGATAGACGCATAGTCTTTAGGTTGGTTAACTGATGAAGGCAAGCGACGTGCCAATACAGTTGTGATAGCTGCAGTCAAAGTAGTTTTACCGTGGTCAACGTGTCCAATTGTACCAATGTTAACGTGTGGTTTACTACGATCGTATTTTTCTTTTGCCATTTTGGTAAAAGCCTCCAATAAAATATATTTTATAGATAGACAGTAGGCAATACGGTCTAACTTTACCTTACTATTCTATCAAATTGTAGCAGAATTGCAAGTATTTTCTATTTTTTTTGTTATTTATTGCTTTTTAACTTTATATTTTGCTATTATTTACTAAAAAGAGTCTAGACAAAAACTAGCTAGTTAATAAAAAACATAGAAAGATTTAAGGTGATTTTGATGAAATCCAGCCGAACTATATGTGTTGTGATATACTGTTTATATATATTCATGACTTTCTAGTTATTTTATCATTATTATAATGATAAAGCGGCTCTATAATTTCTGTAGTGGGTAAATCCACCGTGGAGATTATGGAGCCTTTTTGAGTGTAGAAAAAAAGTCCCATATGACCTATAATGAAAAGCGACTAAACAACTCATTA
>NZ_POPB01000435.1 GCF_002964045.1 Streptococcus suis
CGTAATAGCCGCGCCAGCCATATTAATTGTGGCACCGAGCGGAATGGATACTGAGTATGTATCTGGATCCACTCCTAAACGTTTGCAGAGCTGCATATTGACAGGAATATTAGCTGCTGAACTTCTTGTAAAAAATGCCGTAACCCCACTAACCCGAAGACATTCAAACACCAGCGGGTAAGGATTTTTCTTCATTACAAGAAAAGCAATCAAGGGATTGACAACAAGCGCGACAAAAAACATGCTTCCAACCAAGAGTAAGAGCAGTAAACCAT
>NZ_POPB01000436.1 GCF_002964045.1 Streptococcus suis
CACCTTCAACTTCAACAACTTCTCTATCATCTACCTCTTCAACAATGGTGGTCCTGGTAGCGTCGGTGGTGGAGCAGGTTCAACTGACATCTTGATTTCATGGATTTATAAATTAACCACAGGTACATCACCTCAATACTCAATGGCGGCAGCAGTTACATTGATTATCTCAATGATTGTCATCAGTATTTCCATGATTGCCTTCAAAAAACTAAATGCTTTTGAAATGGAGGATGTATAAGATGAAAGTATCTGTAAAATTTAGACGTAGAATCAATCAGACCTTAACCTATCTCTA
>NZ_POPB01000437.1 GCF_002964045.1 Streptococcus suis
TACTAGAAAATTCATCGCGACAAGGACCGTCTTCCCCTCCTCGTGCAAAGCATAAGCTTTATCTACATAGATTTTTTTATAATTCTTATCTTTAATCGGGCGTGGAGTTGATTTTCTTTCTTCTTTATTCAAATGACGAACACTAGAATTATCATATTTGATATCCGACATTTCTAAATCTACAATTTGTGAAGATTGCTTGGCAAGTGTCGTTTTCCCCATACCTGGAAAAGCAAATATAAACATAGACTTTCCTCCTTTTCC
>NZ_POPB01000438.1 GCF_002964045.1 Streptococcus suis
TTTTTCTTTGTGTAGCATAGGAGAACCTCATAAGTCCTTTTTCTTATATTATACTCCTAAATACGAAGAAAAGCCCTTAGAAAATCAATTCTAAGGACTTTGTCTTCAGTCTGAAAATACAGCCATTTGGCTGTATTCTATAGTAATTCATTTAATGGTTTGAAAATAATACGCTCTAGATCAGCTACATAAGCTGCCAACTGCTGTTGTTTCGTAAAGTATTCAACCAAAATTGGATTTGCTTGAACTTTCTTATTGAAATCCAACATTGTTTTTTGATCATCTTCTGTTGGAATTTCACCTGCTTGAATTTTTTCTTGAATTCCTTTTTGGAAGGAAATGTAACTTTCTAAGATTTCTTTCGCCTCAGGATTGCCTTCAACGGAAATTTTAACCGCTTCTACTGCCTTATACTCAGGCAAGTTGCGAATAGCACGTTCCAATTCATTTGCGATATCATAGATATTTGTTGACATAACTTTCTCCTTTAATCATGGTAAATTTGATAATTCGTCTGCTCTTTCAAACGTTGAGCAGCTTGCTCTAATTGCATTTTATTTTTAAACGTAATTTGTAATATACCGTGTATATCTTCACGGTTTTCTTCGTTAATACGAATATTGACAATGGAAATTCCACGCAGGACTTCCAAGACCTTCAAAATCGTATCTTCCTCATCGGGAACGCTAAGGAATAAATCATAGAAGGAATCCACACCAGCCCTCTTATGAATTTCCATAGCCTTACGGGTCTGACGACCACGTTCAAAGAATTCCCAAATGGCTTCTTTATTCCCAGATTTCAAGACGGTTGAAACTTGCTTCAATCGGTTTTGAAACTCTTCAATTCTATCCAAAATCGCTTCTGGATTGGTCATGAGAATACTAGTCCACATACCCGGTTCACTTTCAGCAATCCGGGTCATATCACGAAAACCACCTGCCGCAAAATTATTGGTAAAGGGATGTTTTTGAGCATAATCCCCAGCCTGATTCATCAAACTAGAGGCCAAGACATGTGGAAAATGGGAAATCTGACTGGTGACCCTATCATGCTCCTCGGCATCAATTTGTACAAAGCGTGCTCCAGTCCCGGATAATAAATCGGTCAATCGAGGAACTGCATCTGCCTTGGTAGCCTGACAAGGCGTCATTATATAGTAGGCATTTTCAAACAAGTGGATGTCTGCCGCCACTGCACCTGACTTATGACTACCAGCCATCGGATGCCCGCCGATAAAGTTGATGTTCTTAGGTAAAAGGAACTTCTCCGCTGCAGTCACAATAGCTGACTTGGTTGAACCAGCATCTGTAATCAGAACCCCTTCTTTCAGGTTCATATGACTTAACTTTTCTATCAATTCAAGCGACACTTGAATAGGCACGCTCAGAAGAATGACATCTGCTTGCCCAGCCAATTCTACCAAATCATCTGATAGGTAGTCCACCATTTTTCGCTCAAGCGCAACCTGTGCAGAAGCTGGATTGGGTTCAAAACCTAGAATATGATAATCTGGATGCTGTTTACGGATACAAAGGGCGAGTGAACTTCCAATCAGGCCCAGACCGACAATCAAAATCGTTTTTTTCATTGATGACCTAGAAATTTCTAACGTAGTCACGGTGACTAGCCACAGCAGCTTTCAACTCTTCCATGTTATCAGAAGAGAATTTTTCCAGGATTTCTGTCGCAATGGTCGTAGCAACGACAGATTCCATGACCACACCTGCTGCTGGAAGTGCCGTTGGGTCAGAACGTTCCACAGTTGCCTTATAGGGCTCATGCGTATCAATATCGACAGACATCAGAGGCTTGTAAAGGGTTGGAATAGGCTTCATCACACCACGGATTACCAATGGCTCTCCATTTGTCATACCACCTTCAAAACCACCAAGATTGTTGGTTCTGCGTGTATAGCCATCTTGCTCAGACCAAAGAATTTCATCCATGACCTGACTACCTTTTAAGTAACCAGCTTGGAAACCAACTCCAAATTCTGCACCTTTAAAGGCATTGATCGATACAACTGCTTGAGCTAGTTTGGCATCCAATTTCTTATCCCATTGAACATAAGAACCCAGACCAACTGGAACTCCACCAACGATGGTTTCTACAACACCACCAATGGTATCACCATCACGTTTGATTTGATCGATATAGGCTTTGATTTCTTCTTCACGTTCTTGGTTGACAATAGAAACTACTGACTTGGCTGCACGTTCTCTGATTTCTGCAACAGTTAAACCATCTGGAACATCGATTTCCTTACCACCAAACACAACTACGTGGTTAGCAATTTCAATATCCAACTCAGCCAAGATTCGTTTGGCAACGGCACCAACAGCCACTCGCATGGTTGTTTCACGCGCACTAGAACGCTCTAAAGAATTCCGTAAATCATCAAAGCGGTATTTCATCCCTCCGACCAAATCAGCATGACCTGGACGTGGGTGTCTAATCCGACGCTTACTTTTTAGTTTATCATCGATGTCCTCAACAGCCATAATATCCAACCACTTTTGGTGGTCTTTGTTGGTTACATTGAGGGTAATTGGGGCACCCGTTGTCTTTCCATGACGGACACCTGCTGTAATCTCAACACGGTCTGTTTCAATCTGCATTCGACTGCCCCGACCGTAACCACCTTGACGGCGTTTCAAATCTGCATTGATATCCTCTGCTGTCAAAGGAAGACCAGCTGGAACTCCCTCAATAATGGCTGTCAAACGTGGTCCATGGGACTCACCAGCTGTTAAATAACGCATACTTAATTCTCCAAAATTTCCAAAAACTTACGTGTATTAGCCAAGGACATCTGTCCAGGAGCCGATACTTCATCCAAACTTGCAAATGTCCAACAAGAACCAGTAATCACACCAGCAATCCGAGTGATTTTTCCTAGTTCCCCCATAGCAATCGTCGCAAAAGTCTGTTCAGCATTCAAGGTCTTAAAGCCACGTGTATAGTTCATGACATCTAAGACATCCTGTTCACTATTGGCCAACACTGCCATCTTAACAACTGCGGGTGAAAGACTGGTCAATTCAGACATGATTTCCAGATAGTTGGCAGGTGTTTCATCAAAATTATGATAACTCAAGACAAGATTTGGGAATTCCAACATCTGATCAAAGACTGATTGATAAGAATAATACTCAAAATCAATATAGTCAGGTTGATAAATTGCTGCAACTTCTTTTATCAAATCAACATACTCTTGATCCGCCAAATCTAAATGACCACCCTCGCGTGTGGTACGAACGGTAAAAATAACTTCTTTCCCATTACATTTTTCAAAAATGGCAGGAGCGACTGTTAGGATTTCTTCTTTTGGAAGATAGTCAGCTCTCCACTCAATGAGGTCAGCTTCCGACAAACGCCCCACATCAATGGCCTCTACTTCTTCCAAATTTCTAGGCATAATAGGTACTACTATTCTCATTTTTCTACCTTTATCGTAAAGACCTTGAGGTAATTACTACTTTCATCATTTTTATTGATTGTAAAATCAGCTGGTAAACGATAGTCAGCAAGATAACGATGCTTTTGTGAACCAAACCCTTTTTCGATCTGCTGACGGAACTTTTCAACCGAAACATTTGCTGCATTGGTTGAGGCAATGATTATCCCATTTGGATTTAAAATCTCTAATGACTGGGAAATCAATTTATGGTAGTCCTTTGCGACAGAAAACGTCTGTTTCTTATTCCGAGCAAAACTTGGTGGATCCAAGACAACGACATCAAAATGAAGCCCTTTTCGTTTCGCATACTTAAAGTATTCAAAGACATCCATCACCACAAAGTGATGATTGTCTAATACTACACCATTAACCTTAAAATGAGCTTTAGAGAGTTCCCGAGATCGTTTCGCTAAATCTACAGAAGTTGTTTCTGTCGCTCCACCCATGGCTGCAGCGATTGAGAAAGCAGCTGTATAAGAAAACATATTGAGCAGGGTTTTACCGGTCGCTAGACCATCTACCAATGAACCTCGCACCTCATGTTGATCTAAGAAAATTCCAGTCATCAACCCATCGTTCATGAAAACCTGATAGGAAACTCCATTTTCAAGGACCGTAAAATACTCTGGCGCCTCTTGACCGTAAAGAAAGGCAGACTCGAAATCCAGACCTTTAAAGCGGATTTTCTCATAGGCTCCCTTCACTTCTGGAAAGACTATCTGAAAAGCAGCAATAATCGTATCCTTCATTGAATAAACAAAGGTGTTATACCAAGAAAAAACTGCATATTTATCATATAAATCAATCGTTACACCACCAAAATGATCACCATCTTGATTAAATAATCTAAAAGCATTGGTCAGATTAGATTGAAAAAAAGTCTGTCTTTTTTTTCTAGCTTTTTTAAATAAATGTACAAAAAAATCACTCGATAATTCCTTAACATCACTAGAAATGAACCAACCAATCCCCTTATTTTGTTGGGATAAATAGGCCTTACCCAAGTTCTGCCCAGTACTGGTGTACACATCTACTAGCTCATCAGTAGTTAAAGAAATACCAATAAAATCGGCACTATCCAGCAATTGGATACCTCTTTTTATCTTCTGTTCAGCAATACGGTTTACCTTTATTATCATAGAATTATTATAACATGATTCTGCATATATGCCAAAAAAACTCTAAACTTTCAAGCATATTTTAAAATTATGGTATAATGTACTGAGATTTAGAACCTATAATCACAAACGAAATGATTCTCTGTAAGAGCTCAAAATTGTGATGAAAAGTTCTCGGAAAGGACCATGAGGTTTTATAGTGAAAAAACAAATTGCACATGCTAAGGCATTGCTACAAACTAGACTTGGCTTTGTCCTTATTCTCCTATGCATTTATTGGTTTAAAACACTTTGGGCTTATTACATAGATTTCAGTTTAGATACCGCAGGTATATTTCAAAATATCATTGCCATTTTTAATCCAATTCCAATTGGTTTATTATTGATTGGCCTGGCACTTTATGTAAAGAATACAAAAGTGTTTTATGGGCTTGCCTTTGGAATTTATTTCTTACTATTTTCTTGGTTATTTTCAAATGCCGTTTACTATCGTGAATTTTCAGACTTTATTTCAATTTCAACTATGATGGCTACTTCTAGTGTTTCTGCTGGTCTGGGGGAGGCAGCCATTAAATTATTTAGACCTTGGGATATCGTTTATATTCTAGATTTTATTATTTTTGGCATTTTATTATCCCGTAAATTAATTCATTGGGATCACAAAGCTTTTCAAAAGAAAGCCAGCTTTGCTGTTTCTGCTTTTTCAGTTTTATTATTTTCCATAAATCTATTTTTTGCTGAAGTTGATCGTCCTGAATTGCTAACCCGTGGTTTTTCAAATACATACATCGTCAGAGCCCTAGGCTTGCCTGCTTTTCTAGGCTACAATGCCAATCAAACCTACCTGGCTCATAAAGATCGGTCTGGAGCTACTGCAAGTGACCTTGAACCTGTGAAGCAATATGTGACGGAACATTATGCCCAACCAAATGAACAATATTTTGGCATTGCCAAAGGCAGAAATGTCATCTATCTCCATCTGGAAAGCCTTCAACAATTTGTTATCGATTATAAATTGAATGTAAATGGAACTGAATATGAAGTAACACCGTTTTTAAATTCTCTATATCACTCCAACTCAACATTCGCATTTTCAAATTTCTTTAATCAAGTTAAGGCTGGAAAAACATCTGACGCTGAAACCATGATTGAAACATCCTTGTTCGGTTTGAACCAAGGTTCCTTCATGGTTCAGTACGGTGGAAGCAATACCCAGCAGGCAGCTCCATATATCCTATCACAAAATGGAGGCTACACCTCGGCAGTATTCCATGGTAACTCTGCAAGTTTTTGGAATCGGAACAACACGTATAAACAGTGGGGGTATAACTACTTCTTCGATCAATCTTATTTTTCAGAGGCTACTGCTGAAAATTCCTTCCAGTATGGTCTAAATGATAAAATCATGTTTGCTGATTCTATCCAGTATTTGGAACATCTGCAACAGCCATTTTATGCAAAATTTATTACAGTATCTAATCACTATCCTTATACAACAAGCCTGATTGGTGATGAAATTGGTTTTCCATTGGCGAATACCGAAGATGAGACAATCAATGGTTACTTTGCTACTGCGAACTACTTAGATTCTTCTATTAAAGCATTTTTTGATTATTTAAAGGCTACCGGATTGTACGAAAACTCCGTAATCGTTCTTTATGGTGATCATTATGGAATCTCCAATTCTCGCAATCCAGATCTAGCACCTTTACTTGGAAAGGATTCTCAAACCTGGTCAAATTTTGACAATGCTATGTTGCAACGAGTACCATATATGATTGTCGTTCCTGGTGCGACAAATGGTGGAATTTTTGATACCTATGGAGGTGAAATTGACGCCCTTCCTACGCTTGAACATCTTCTAGGAATTAAGGCTGATAATTATCTCCAAGTTGGCCAGGATATGCTTTCAAGTCAACATGATCAAATTGTTGCACTTAGGACAGCCGGTAGCTTTATTACACCCAAATATACCAGTTACGAAGGGAAAATTTACTATACTGAAACAGGTCTTGAAATCACCAATCCCGATGAGACGACCCAAAAAGAAATAGATACAATTAAGGAAGCTGCCGCTGCACAATTGGCCGCAAGCGATGCTATCCAAACCGGTGATCTTGTACGATTTTTTGATAATGGTTTACCAGCCTTAGATGCGAGTCAATTTAATTATATTGATTCTTTAGCTGCTGAAATTGCAATAGAAAACAAGCTTGGTTCGCAATCAACCAGCTTATATAGTAAAAATGGTAATAAATCAACTGTCGATTTATTCCATGCACCAAGTTACCTCGAACTACATGGTAGTAGCTCAACCTCTCTATCAACAAATTCGGGAACTGAAACATCAACAACCACTAGTACATCAAGCTCAGCCGAATAACAGAACATACAATCGTTACTAATTTTGCCACCTTTTAGGTTGGTCAAACAAAATAGAACTTAAAAGCCATCGAACATGAAATGTGTCGATGGCTTCTTTTTGAACAGTAAACAAAAAAAGAACTTAGAGATATTTCTAAGTTCTTCGTAACCGCCCAATAACAAAGTATATTGAAAAAAGGCTCCAAAGTCCTGTAGACTCTGGAACCTTTTTCTATTTACATGCTCTTTTAATTTTTTCCTTCCATGGCAAATAAGCCTCTAGCACTTCTTTTTTTGCGAGCGTCTCCTCATTAGGTAAGTGTTCTAGAAGATAGGTCATATATTTTTCTGCATCAAGGCCGTGTCGCTTAGCTGTTTCTAAAAGACTCAAAATGACAGCTGTCGACTTGGCTCCTTCAAAGCTTTGAGAGAACAGCCAATTTTTTCTGCCCATCACCAAGGTCTTCATAGCCCTCTCAGCCATATTGTTAGACAGGACTAAGTCACCGTCCGAGAGAACAGTTCGGAAGGTGGTTTCGTATTTGAGGCTATACTCCATTGCAGTACCCAATTTGGAGCCTGGTAAGACAGCCTGTTCACGGCACCAATCAAAGAACTCGTCCATCAAGGGAGCCAACTCTGTCTGTCGTTTATGCAGTCGCTCCTCAGTAGACAAGTCAGCCCAGTCATTCTCCAGGGCAAACAGGCGGTCGCAATAGGCTAACCCCTTAGCTCCTAAAGAAGTCTTGTCTGTCTTCTTAGGAGTCGCCTCAAAGAATTTTCTTCTGACATGAGCCCAACAGCCAACCAGCTGAGCCTTGTCTAACTGCCGATAGGCTGACCACATGTCACAATGAACGTAGCCCGCATAGTCCCCAAGAAATTCCTCCACAACCAAGCCACTCCGTCGTTTGTCATGATGATAGAGGGTAATTCCCTTTTTCTCATGCTTCCCAGACAAGAAGGTCCAGTAGAAGGTCAACTGGCTATCATTTTCTAAGACCTTGTAGGAAGTTTCATCCGCATGGAGAATAGGCTGTTTCAGTAATTTCTCGTGCAATAGGTTATAAATCGGCTCGAAATAATACTGACTAGACTTGATGTGCCAGTTGGCCATTTCCTTCCGACTGATGGGCAGACCAAGCTTATGCCAATCCTCTTCCTGACGGTAATTTGGCACCTTCAGATTGAACTTCTGATGAATGGTGTGGGCAATGATAGAGGCTGAACCCAAGCTGTGTGCCAAAGGTGCCTTTGGAATGGGAGCCTTGATAATCTTATCGCTTAGATTCTTCTGACTACATGCCTGACACTTGTATGCGTGTTGAACATGGTCAATCCGCTTTAATTGTGCAGGAATGAAGACCAACTCTTGTCGTTGAACAGTTGAACCAATCTCCTTCAACTGACCATGACAGTCTGGACAAGTGCAATCTTCACCCTGCAATTCGTGATGCACAATCTCTGGAGTAAACTGACTAAAAATAGCTTGACGAATTCCCTTAGTTTTCTTGCGTTTATAAGTGATGGTCTCTGTTTCAACTGGGTAAGTCGGCTTCTTCTTCAGGGAGACTTTCCTCCCCAAACAAGCTCAGCTGACCGGGTTGATACACAACCTTCTCTGATGATTTTCCGTAGAGTTTCTGTCTCAGATACTCAACCTGTTCACGAAGGAGGGTCAACTCGTTGGTCATGATTTCAATGGTTTTTGTTAGACTTTCAATCACTTTATCTTGTGTCTCCATGGACTTACCTCCTTCTTTTTATCTCATTATACACAAAAA
>NZ_POPB01000439.1 GCF_002964045.1 Streptococcus suis
AGTCAGTCTCAGAATCAGTGTCTGAGTCAATTTCAGAATCAGTCTCAGAGTCCATCTCAGAATCAGTGTCTGAGTCAATTTCTGAGTCAGTATCCGAGTCAGTCTCAGAATCAATCTCTGAATCAGTGTCTGAGTCAATCTCAGAATCAGTGTCTGAGTCAGTATCAGAATCAATCTCAGAATCAGTGTCTGAGTCAGTATCCGAGTCAATTTCTGAATCAATCTCTGAGTCAGTATCCGAGTCAGTATCAGAATCAATCTCAGAATCAGTCTCAGAATCAATTTCTGAGTCAGTAAGCGA
>NZ_POPB01000044.1 GCF_002964045.1 Streptococcus suis
TTTGTTCGCATGTCAACAGCGTCAAACGAGCTGCTTTCAACGGAAAATCCGCTTATGAACTCTTTACATTTACCTACGGTGAGGAATTAGCAACACTTCTGGGTATCTCTAAAATTGACCCTGAGAACGTCATCCAATCACCTCGATTATTAAATAAATAATCGCTAGTTTTTATCAAAAAATAATTTCAAAATAGAAAGGAACTTGTCCCATCCAAAATTCCAGATAACTAGAACTTACTTTGAGACGTCTCAGAGCCAGTAACTTTAGTG
>NZ_POPB01000440.1 GCF_002964045.1 Streptococcus suis
AACCATCTAAGTGCTTTCCCAGCTTCCAAGTGCAGTAGAACAATTTCTAGTTTCTCAGAGACAGATTTTGGACTTCTTTTGGACATAATAAAACTCCCCTCATAGTTTCTAGTAAAAATTTTTGTTTTTTCGCTGTCCACTATAAGGGGAGTATATCACACTGGAGAGTCCTATTTTTTGAAGTAGATCAGGGACTTTTTCACCATTGAATCCAATCCATAAATACTTCCAGGGATTTGTGTTGCTTGATTGATAGAAATTAGGTACTTTAGGTTCAATTAGAAATCCTTGATTAGCTTTCAAATGGTATAACTGGTTATCTGATAGAAGCGTCCCCTCACCATCAATAACTATATGTATGAGAAAGTCGTTTCGGATAGCCGGTCCAAAACTGTGACCAGGTTGGGTAATTGAAACTCCACAAAATGAAAAATAGACATCATCAAGTTGTAAAATATTATTATGATAGTGATGTAACATTTGTTGCATTTTTTCACCTCTCTATAAAACTTATTATGTCACAAAAAGTCGAATTGTACAAACAAAATAGTCTTTTTCAAAAGTAAGAAAACAGATATAGTAGTAGTTGAAAAGAGGTGGGAAGATGAAGAATATCGTATTTGATGTTAAAACGAAGCAATTTCATTTGTATAATGAAAAGATATCCTATGTGATGCAGGTTGAACAAGGAGGAGTTCTTTCTCATATCTATTTTGGAAAGCGCATACAATTTATTGGTGATTCCAATTGGTATCCACGTTTAGAACGAGGCTATGCACCTCATCTACCGAGAACGAATGAGAGTATATTTTCAAAGGATACCTTGCCACAAGAATATTCTTCCGCTGGTGCGGGAGATTATAGAGTATCTGCACTTGAACTTGTATCGGATAAGGGGGCAATGATCAGTGATTTTCGTTATCGATCGTACCGTATCTTTCCTGGTGTGAAAAAAATAAAAGGTTTGCCACAGTCAAAGGTGCAACAAAAAGAAGAAGCCCTTACTTTGGAAATTATTCTATATGATACTGTACTCGATGTTGAAATCCAATTAAATTATACTATTTTTGACAAAGATGCAGTCATTGCTAGATCAGCATGTGTGAAGAATTGTTCGGAGAGGAGGATTCGTCTACAAAACTTTGCTTCTTTCCAATTGGATTTGTTAGCGGAAGACTATGAATTAATCACGCTACCAGGTAAACATGCTGGGGAGCGTATGATTTGTCGAAATTCTATTACTCAAGGGGTTCACAGAATCGAAAGTAGGCGTGTTGCTTCCAGTCATCAGATGAATCCATATATTTGCTTACTAGAGCCACATACAGATGAAGAAGTTGGAAAAGCTTATGGTTTTCACTTAATTTATTCAGGCAACTTTCAGATGACGGTAGAAAAAGATCAATTTGAGCAGTTGAGAATTCTAGCCGGTATTAATGACTATAATTTTAATTGGTTGTTGGAAGCAAATGAAACATTTTTCTCTCCAGAAGTTTTACTTAGTTATTCCGATACTGGATTAAATGGCCTTAGTCAGACACATCATGATTTTATCAATTCAAGAATAATCAGACAGGATTTTAAAAATAAAGAGCGTCCTATATTGATAAATAATTGGGAGGCAACATATTTTGATTTTACAAGTGAACAGTTAGAGAAGCTTATTGATGAGGCTTCTGATTTGGGAATAGAGATGTTCGTGCTAGACGATGGCTGGTTTGGTCATCGTGATAGCGATAATTCTTCTTTGGGGGATTGGGTAGAATACAAAGGAAAACTGTCAAAAGGTTTGAAATCATTAAGTGAATACGTGCATAAAAAGGGAATGAAATTTGGAATGTGGTTTGAACCAGAGGCCATCTCAAAAGATTCTGAACTATATCGCAATCATCCTGATTTTCTACTTGAAGCCCCGAATCGTCCAGCTTACCCGTCAAGAAGACAATATCAGTTGGATTTTAGTAGGCAAGATGTCCGTGAAAATATCTTTAACCAAATGTGTCAAGTAATAGATAACTTGCAACTTGATTATATCAAATGGGATATGTGTAGGCATGTTTCGGATGTGTATTCTAATGCCCAAGATGCTGAAAAGCAAGGTGAAGTGTCTCATAGATATGTTTTAGGGTTGTATGATTTCATGGATAAGTTACAGACGAGGTATCCTGAGATGCTAATGGAAGGTTGCGCAGGTGGAGGTGGTCGCTTTGATCTTGGAATTTTAAGTTATATGCCACAAATCTGGACTTCAGATAATACGGATAGTATTGCAAGAGTAAAAATTCAATATGGAACCAGTCTAGCTTATCCAGTGTCAAGCTTTACAGGGCACGTATCTGCATCGCCAAATCATCAAACTGGGAGGGAAAGTAGTCTCAGATTTCGCAGTGATGTAGCAATGAGTTGTGTATTTGGATATGAATTAGATGTATCTAAACTTTCTGAAGTTGAAAAGTTAGAGATACGATCGACGATTCTATTTTATAAACGACATAGGAAGCTAATCCAATTCGGTGATTTTTATCGTCTAATCAGTCCCTTTCATAACAATACATCAGCAATTATGTTTGTAAATCCGGAAAAAACAGAATTTTTATTATTTACCTTCTATTCAGTGATTGAAGCACAACCACCGATTAAGCGTATGAGGTTGAGAGGGTTAGATAGTGATAAAATCTATAAGGAAATGGATACTGGGAAACTCTATATGGGCTCTGAATTAATTGAAATGGGATTGCTTTATTTTCCAAAAATGAAAGGTGATGGACAATCAACAGTTCAATATTTCAAAGAATACTTATTAAATGATGAAGGAAGGGAAAAAGATGGAGTTGATTAATGTTGAGAATGGAATTTTTCATTTAAATAATAATGAAATTTCCTATATTTTTTCGATAGAAGAAGGAAAAATTCTTAGTCATTTATATTTTGGTAAAAAAGTTAAGAATTATCATGGCCACCGTAAGCAACCAAGAGTTGATCGTGCCTTTTCAGGAAATTTAGCAAATAGTAAAGCAAGAGACTATTCGTTGGATACTATTTTGAGAGAATATAGCGGAACAGGTGAAGGGGATTATCGACTGCCCTCTGTTATAGTTCGCCAAGAAAATGGGAGCTTAGCGACTCGTTTTAGATACTCTAGTTATGAAATCGTAAAAGGAAAACCTCATTTAAAAGGTCTACCTCAAACCTATGTAGATCAGGAAGAGGAGGCAGAAACTCTAATTATTTATTTAGAAGATTCTGAAGCTAGTTTAGGATTGTATTTATACTATACTATTTTTTCTGACAGAAATGTGATTGCACGATCTGCTAGGATGGTAAATCAAAGCAATAAACCTATCCAAATTGAAAAACTAGCTTCACTATCTTTGGATTTTTCGGCGCGATCTTTCGAGGTCATTAGCTTTCCCGGAGCACATGCTCATGAACGCCAGATGGAAAGACAAAAACTTCAACATGGCCAGATGAGATTTATGAGCCGTCGTGGAACAACCAGTCATCAAATGAATAATTCCATGGTACTAGTATCAAAGGAGACGACTGAGCATTCAGGAGATGCATATGGTGTTGGTTTAATCTACTCAGGTAATCATGCTCTCGAACTTGAAAAAGACCAGCTTGATCAAGTGCGATTGGTAGTTGGTATCAATGAAGAAATGTTTTCGTGGGAATTATCTCCTTCGGAATCTTTTCAAACACCAGAGGCAATCTTAGTCTATTCAGACAAAGGATTAAATAAGATGAGCCAGACTTTCCATAGCTTAATTACAAAGAGAATAGCTCGTGGGCCGCATCGTGACCTTCAACGACCGATTTTGGTTAATAATTGGGAAGCTACTTATTTTGATTTTAATGAGGAAAAAATAAAATCAATCATTCAAGAAGCTAAAAAATTGGGTATTGAAATGTTTGTGCTTGATGATGGATGGTTTGGTCAGAGAGACGAGGATGATCGCTCTCTTGGGGATTGGTTTGAGAATAAGAGAAAACTTGGTAATAGTGGGTTAGCAGGAATTGCTTCTTACGTGAAAGAGGCAGGGATGAAATTTGGCTTGTGGTTTGAGCCAGAAATGATTTCGATTGATTCAGACCTGTACCGCAGGCACCCTGAGTTCTTGATGAAGATTCCAAATAGGGAAGCCCTCCCATCAAGACAGCAGTTCGTTTTGGATATGGGACAGGAACAAGTCCGAAAAAATATTATTTCCCAGATGGAGAAGCTATTGGATCAAGGCTTTATTGACTATATTAAATGGGATATGAACCGACACTTATCAGATGTTTATTCACTTGAGTTACCACCTCACAAGCAAGCGGAAACGTCCCATAGATATGTCCTGGGCCTATACGAAGTCTTGGAATATTTAACAACTAAGTACCCAACAATTTTATGGGAAGGGTGCTCGGGAGGAGGTGGTCGATTCGATATGGGATTTGCCTATTACATGCCTCAATCCTGGACCAGTGATAATACGGATGCAGTGGCGCGTCTAGCTATCCAGTATGGTACCTCACTTATCTATCCACCATCTGTGATGACTTCTCACGTTTCTGCGGTTCCTAATCATCAAACAGGCCGTGTCACGCCATTGGATACAAGAGGATATGTATCGATGGGAGCAGTATTTGGCTATGAGTTAGATTTGACAGCCTTGACAGAAGATGAAAAGAATCTGATTTGTTCTCAAATCAATCAGTATAAGGAGATTAGGGAACTCATACAATATGGTCGTTTTACGCGCTTACTTAGTCCATTTGATGGTAATAGGTGCGCCTGGATGTTTACAAATCAAGATGCATCAGAAGCAGTTGTATTTGTATTCCAGATTTTGTCCCATGCTCAACCAATTTTAGAAACCTTACGATTAGAAGAACTAGATTTAGACGGAATCTATGAGGAGCAGAGAAGCCTGCAATGTTATGGTGGTGACGAGTTAAGGAATATTGGACTTTACCTACCAATTCAGAAAAAAGATTTCGCATCAACTTATTATCATTTTAAAAAAATAAACTAACATATCCTAAGGAGGAAAAGGAAAATGCGCAAAAGTTTCAAGATTTTTTTGAAATCAATTATGGTGGTAGCTGGTACTGCAGCATTGTTGGCAGCATGTGGCACAAAGAATGCTGATAGTGACAAAACGATTCTTACCTATGCGAGCTGGGACACGGATCAAGCAACGGGATTACGAAAAGTTTTAGATGAGTTTGAAAAGGAAAATCCAACGATTGAAGTAAAGATGGAGACCACACCGTGGGATCAATACTGGTTAAAATTAGAAGCAGCCACAACAGGTGGAAATATGGCAGATGTTGTGACCATGCACTCTACAGAATCAAATAAGTATATGTCTGCTGGTATGTTAATGAATCTGGATGAGTTGGTGGAGTCTAAGGATGTAGATCTGACAAATTACACTGAAGGGATTGCTGATTTTTACACATATAATGGAAGTTTATATGGAATTCCCAAAGATACTTCTACAGTTGGGCTTTGGTATAATAAAGAGTTATTTGACCAAGCTGGTGTTGCCTATCCAGATGAGAACTGGACATGGGAAGATTTTCGTCAAGCTGCAATTAAGCTAACGGACACTTCAAAAGGGATTTATGGTTTCGCTGCTGAAAACGCACCGGAAACAGGTTATTGGCCATTTATTTTCCAAAATGAAGGTAAGGTCTATAGTGATGATCAGACAAAATCAGAGCTAAATAGTGAAGCTGTCGCTGAGACCATGCAGTTTTATACTGATTTAATTAATGTAGACCGTGTCTCACCAACTGTCAAAGAACTTCAGGAAACCAATCGAATTGCACGGTTCCAAGCAGGAAAAGTCGCCATGATTATTGAAGGGAACTGGCATGCAACAAATATGTTGAACAATGAATACACCAAGAAAAATGCGGCAGTTGCGGTACTTCCTAAAGGAAAGGTGCGAGCAACCGTAACAAATGGATTGGCGTGGGCTGCTAGTGCTAATACTAAGCATCCAGAAGAAGTAAAAAAATTGATGAAATTCTTAGCTAGTGAGAAGGCGAATAAAATTCAAGCAGAAGAAGGAGTCTCTATTCCAGCCTACAAAGGTCTAGGCGGGGAATGGGTACAGTCCATTCAAGAATTCGATTTACAACCATTTGTTGATATGATCGAATACGGAGTTCCTAGACCGTATAATAAATATGGACTAAAAACAGAAACTTTAGAAAAAGAGGTTATGAATGATGTTTTTGATGGGAAAAAAACGGTCAAAGAAGGACTAAAAGAGATTGCAGAAGGAGTAAATCAAATTCTGGCAGAATAGGAGAAAACGAATGAAAAAAAAGATGCTTGGTAAGTACAAAGCTGAGGAAGTTTGGTGGGGATATATCCTTATATTCCCTACCGCCCTTGGTTTGATATTCCTTAACATTTGGCCAGCAATTCAAACTGCTATTTTGAGTTTTCAAAAAACAATAGGTTTTGGCAAAACAGAGTGGGTTGGATTAGCCAATTATCACAAGCTATTACAGGATAAGGAAGTGTTTCAATCATTGTACAATACCCTTGTTTACGCTCTGGTTTCCATCCCACTGATTATTATTTTTTCATTACTTGTTGCTGTAATGATGAATCAAAAAATAAAAGGGGTCTCTTTTTATCGAACATTGTATTTTTTACCAGTAGTGGCAGCACCTTCAGCAGTAGCAATGATTTGGAAATGGATGTTCAACAGTCAATTCGGCTTAATCAATAATCTCTTGTCAAAATTTGGGTTTACGGGACCAGGATGGTTGAGTGATCCTTCTATAGCTATCTATTCAATTATCATTGTGGGGGTATGGAGTGCCATAGGTTATAATATGGTTTTGCTGCTAGCGGGACTTCAAGAAATTCCAAAAGATTTCTATGAATCAGCGGAAATTGATGGGGCGAGTAAATGGAAACAATTTACCAGTATTACGTTGCCGCTGGTTACACCTACCTTATTTTTTGTTGTTGTAACAACAGTGATTAATTCTTTTCAAGTATTCGATGTGATTTTTATGATGATGCCCCCGTCAAGCGAGGCAATGTATAAAACCCAATCACTTGCTTACTTATTTTATAAACATTCCTTTATTTTAAATGATAAAGGATATGGTTCTGCGATAGTAGTTTTTCTCTTGTTGATTATACTTGTGATTACTGCTGTACAGATGAAACTTCAAAAAATGTGGGTACATTATTGAAAGGAATAATATGATGAAGAGAAAGCAATGGTTAGTACATCTTATTCTTTCATTTGGAGCACTTAGTATGATCTTACCCTTCCTATGGATGTTACTAACTTCAGGGAAAACACTACAAGAAGCTACAGCAATTCCGCCAACAATCTTTCCTAAAACTGTTCAAGTTTCGAACTATACTGAAGTATTAAATTTACTCCCTTTTATGGCCTTTTACTTCAATACATTTTTGATGGTTGTTGGACGTGTGGCAGGATCGGTTCTTTTTTCGGCAATGGCTGCATATGCAACAGCGCGCTTGGAGTTCCCCGGGAAAAGAATATTTTTTGGAATAGTCGTGGTCCAAATGATGATTCCAGGTTCAATTTTTATCACTCCTCAATATCTACTTGTTCAAAAAATAGGATTACTAAATACGGTTCCGGCACTTGTTGTTCCAGGAATCGTCAGTGCATTTGGTACGTTTTTACTTAGACAATTTTTTCTTGGCTTACCAAAAGAACTTGAAGAAGCGGCCTACTTGGATGGTGCAAATATCTGGACAATCTTCTTTAAAATCATGCTTCCTCTAGCACGATCAGGTTTGATTGCTTTATCCATTTTTACAGCTTTATTTGCTTTTAAAGATTTAATGTGGCCATTGATAGTGAATACATCTATTGATAAGATGAATTTAGCTGCTGGTTTAGCCAATTTACAAGGACAGTATTCAACCAACTATCCGCAGCTGATGGCAGGGTCTTTATTAGCTATTTGGCCGATGATTGTTTTATTTATCATTTTCCAAAAACAATTTATTGAAGGGATTGCAACAAGCGGTGGTAAGCTGTAAGGAAAAATGGATTCCCCATAGGGATAAATTGATACGGAATCCTTTTTTAAATCAAATTGGAGTAAGAATTCTATAAATAGGTATGTATTATGAAGTAATATTGATTACTGCTAGTTTGGGGTTGAAGAATTAATAACGCCGTTTCTAGGAAAAGTTGTAACCGCCCAATAACAAAGTATATTGAAAAGGCTCCAAAGTCCTATCGACTCTGGAACCTTTTTCTATTTACATGCTCTCTTAATTTTTTCCTTCCATGGCAAATAAGCCTC
>NZ_POPB01000441.1 GCF_002964045.1 Streptococcus suis
CACTTGATATGTATATTATAAAATATAATACCGAGATTGTAAAGCATTTCGATGTATTTTTATTAGATTTTTGGGTATTATTATACCATTTAGTTTTACCTCAACTTCTCCTTAACCTTCTCCGCCACCTTATACGGCACACCAGCTTCTGCGATTTCTTGCAGGCTGGCCGACTGGATATTGCCAATAGACTTGAAATGCTTCATCAGAGCCTGTTTGCGTTTTGGTCCCAAGCCTTCTATGCCGTCCAATTTGGATGAGAAGGAATTTTTTGACCGAACCT
>NZ_POPB01000442.1 GCF_002964045.1 Streptococcus suis
GATGTACACAGCTTGGGCTGTTTTCTTGTCCAGCTCATGACATTAAACCGAGCTTGTCACCACTACTAATTATTGTCTTATTGAAAGGAATTTCTCATATGCAAACCTCTTACAAAAAATCTGGCTACAGTGCCGCAAACGCTCTTAACTATATCACTCAAGACCGTCCTGTTTACTCTCTTAGCACAGAGCTTGAGCCTCAAGTTCGATTTGAAGACAAACGTCCAACAGATGAAATCATTGCTTATAAGGCTTGGTTTGTACAGGAAGGATTACCACCGTTTACAGTCAAATTTAATCACA
>NZ_POPB01000443.1 GCF_002964045.1 Streptococcus suis
ATTCATAAGCCTTTTCTCCTGCAAAAACCTCCCTCCACTGAATAGAACGTTGACCTGCATAGGCTTTTTTCACTGCAGCATCAATAACTTTTTGACTGACTGACCAAACATCCCTGCCAATACCATCTCCTTCAATATAAGGAATAACGGGACAATCTGGGACGATTAACCGTCCCTCTCTCATCAGGATTTTTTCTGCCATATTTACCTCTTTCCAATCGGGATGTAAACCAAATTCCTACCACCTAAGTAGGAAGAGCGCGGAC
>NZ_POPB01000444.1 GCF_002964045.1 Streptococcus suis
AGACCGTTGAAGAAGCACGGGTTCTAGCTAAAACCATGGTGGATCTTGGGAAGGCGGTTGGGCGTAAGACAGTTGCAGTTTTGACTGACATGTCTCAACCAGTTGGCACTTCGATTGGAAATCGTTTGGAAATTTTAGAGGCTATTGAAATTTTACAGGGTAAAGGTCGAGAAGATGTTACCGAATTTATCTGTGAACTAGCCCAAATTATGTTGGGGCTTGCAAATGTTGAGAAAAGCATTGAAGAAGTACGCCAACATATTGACAATGGTTCAGCTTTGAAGAAATTTGAAGAGATGGTCCTTGCCCAAGGTGGTGACTTAGAAGATTTATATCGTCCAGTTCAGGTTACACAGCAAGTTCCAGTTCTTGCG
>NZ_POPB01000445.1 GCF_002964045.1 Streptococcus suis
TGATTCTGAGACTGACTCGGATACTGACTCAGAAATTGACTCAGACACTGATTCTGAGATGGACTCTGAGACTGATTCTGAAATTGACTCAGACACTGATTCTGAGACTGACTCTGAGACTGATTCTGATACTGATTCAGAGATTGACTCAGACACTGATTCTGAGACTGACTCAGAGATGGACTCAGAAACTGACTCGGAGACTGATTCTGAGATGGACTCGCTTACTGACTCAGAGACGGATTCTGAAACTGACTCTGAGATGGATTCTGAAACGGATTCTGATAGTGACTCAGAGACGGATTCTGAAATGGATTCTGAGACGGACTCAGAAACTGATTCTGAAATGGACTCTGAGATGGACTCAGAAATGGATTCTGAGGTTGACTCAGAGACGGATTCTGAAAGTGACTCAGAAACTGACTCTGAAATAGATTCTGAAACTGACTCTGAGATGGACTCTGATACTGATTCAGAAATCGATTCTGAGACGGACTCAGAGATGGATTCTGAGACGGATTCAGAAATTGACTCAGAGACTGATTCTGAGACGGACTCAGATAATGATTCTGAGACTGACTCTGAGACTGATTCAGACACTGATTCAGACACTGACTCGGAGATGGATTCAGAAATTGACTCAGAGACGGACTCGGAGACTGATTCGGAGGCGGATTCTGAAAGTGACTCGGAGACGGATTCTGAGACGGACTCAGAGACTGATTCTGAAATTGACTCGGAGACTGACTCAGAAAGTGACTCGGAGACTGATTCTGATACTGACTCGGAGACTGATTCGCTTACTGATTCTGATACTGACTCAGACACTGATTCTGAGATTGATTCTGATACTGACTCAGACACTGATTCTGAGATTGACTCAGACACTGATTCTGAGATTGATTCTGATACTGATTCAGAAA
>NZ_POPB01000446.1 GCF_002964045.1 Streptococcus suis
GGAGACTTTGATCAAGTTCTTCCGTGATATTGCGTACACGCAAGGAAAATCGTTGTTCTACCAAGTGACGGAGACGCTCTTTTTGAGCTTCTGTCAACGGATAGACCGAAACCACACGGGCTTCAAATTCATTTTTAAATTTACTGATTTGTAATTGGACACGCTCAAGGGTTTCAAGAAGCAAATCTGCATGACCATCACGAATAACATCTTCAATCAAGTCATTGATTTGCCAGAAACTAGATTGACGTACCGTCCTTACAAAGTCAGCCTTT
>NZ_POPB01000447.1 GCF_002964045.1 Streptococcus suis
AACGGTATCTGGTGATGAAGATATTATGGTTATTACCGATACTGGCGTGATTATTCGTACAAGTGTTGCCAATATCTCTCAAACTGGTCGTTCAACCATGGGTGTAAAAGTGATGCGTTTGAATGATGAAGCGAAAATCATGACCTTTGCCTTGGTAGATGCTGCCGAAATTAAAGAAGAAAAGGAATAAATAATCATGTCAAAACGTGAAAAAAAGAAGAAGCGTAAAGGTTCTTTTTGGCGCAATCTTTTAACAGTTGTATTGATACTGATTTCCCTA
>NZ_POPB01000448.1 GCF_002964045.1 Streptococcus suis
ATCGAGCAAGCGCCAATTCCCCTCAACATTGTTAGCCTCTTGGATTGCCATAACCTCAGCGTGCATGATTGCCTGATTGAGTTCCTCACGCGCATTATGCCCTCTGCCAATAATCTGGCCATCCTTGACAATCACACAACCAATTGGAATTTCATCCTTTTCTAGCGACTTTCTAGCTTCCTGCAATGCCTGAGTCATAAAATACTCTTTTTCTTCATGTGTATAGTTCATAAATCTATTATAGCACAGCCCCGATAACAGTTCAAAACCACTTCTTTATTTCTCTGCTATCAAAATCAATCTAAC
>NZ_POPB01000449.1 GCF_002964045.1 Streptococcus suis
CTCTCCCAAGTAAATATCATCCTGCGCCAGCAATTTTTCAAAAACAGCCGCCACCACTTCCTCGTGGTAATCGTCGGTCGTGCGGATAAACTTGTCGTAAGAGATGTCCAACAAGTTCCAAAGCTCCTTAACGCTAACCGCCATGCCGTCAACGTAGGCTTGCGGTGTTAGACCAGCCTCTTTTGCCTTCTCCTCAATCTTTTGTCCGTGCTCATCAAGCCCTGTTAGATAGTAGACTTCATGCCCCATAAGGCGTTTGTAACGAGCCAATACATCACAGTCGTA
>NZ_POPB01000045.1 GCF_002964045.1 Streptococcus suis
CTTTTTTCACCAATTCCATATTCACTTGGTATGGTTTCAAGAGGGCAACACGTTCTGCAAATTTGTCTTCCTCACCCATTGATACCCAAACGTCTGTATAGAGAACATCTGCGCCTTTGACTGCTTCGTCAGCATTGTCAGTAATGAGAACACGTGCTCCACTTTCTTTCGCAAAACCTTCAGCCAAGGCAACTACTTCTTCTTCTGGGAAGAGTTCTTTTGGAGAGAAGATATGGACATTGACACCAAGGATAGCGCCCGTTACCACCTGA
>NZ_POPB01000450.1 GCF_002964045.1 Streptococcus suis
TACGAACTTTAAAACCAAGATATATATTGCTTTAAACATCAAAAATGAGAGAACGAATTTCGTCCTCTCTAGATGTTAGCTTTTCGTCTACCCACTACAGTTGACAAAGAGCCTTTTATTTAATCTTCTGTTTTTTATTTCAGATAATTGTTCTACTTAATCTATTCCAACAAAAGCCCCCACTAAGTATTGAACTTAATGAGGGCTTTGTAATTATTTTATTAGTTTGTTAGCAAGGGGGTGTAGATGTCATATTCAAAGTAAGCTTATCTTACTCTTTCGTATTAATCTTCTCTTTTACTTCTTCATAAGAAAGAGGATGAACATCTTCATCATCGTGCTCAATATTCTCTGGCATTTTGCCTGTTTCATACAGAGATTTAATTTGAACACTATCGAGAGTTTCGTATTTGAGCAATGCTTCTGCAATTAATTTATGAGTTTCACGATTAGAATGAATAATTTCAGCCGCTTTATTGCGAGCTTCATTTAGTAAATCACGGACTTCATTATCTAATTCATAGGCAGTTTGTTCTGATATGTGTTTATGAGTTGTCTGGCCACCAAACATTGCATGACTACCTTCATATTGCATTGGTCCCATTTTTTCACTCATACCATATTCTGCAACCATAGCACGCGCCATCTGTGTAGCTTGTTCAAAGTCATTTGAGGCACCTGTTGTTTGGGTGTTGAAAATAATTTCTTCTGCAACACGTCCCCCCATAAGACCAGCCAATTGCTCTTTCATATCTTCTTTAGATAGGAGCATTTGGTCTTCTTTTGGAAGGGCAATCATGTAACCACCAGCGCGGCCACGTGGTACAATAGTAACTTTATGAACTTCACGCGCATTTGACAAGACAAGGCCAACAATCGTATGACCAGCTTCATGGTAGGCAACGATCTCACGTTCTTTAGCTGAAATTTGGCGGTCTTTCTTAGAAGGTCCTGCAATGACACGATCTTCTGCTTCATCGATATCTGACGCATCAATCACAGTTTTGTTTCGACGTGCAGCAACTAAAGCTGCTTCGTTGAGGACGTTCTCTAAATCAGCACCAACAAAACCTGGAGTCTGCTGAGCAACCAATTTCAAGTCTACGTCTGCTGCTAATGGTTTATTCTTCGCGTGAACTTTTAGGATTGCTTCGCGACCCTTGACATCTGGACGACCAACCAATACCTTACGGTCAAAACGTCCCGGACGAAGAAGGGCTGGATCTAAAACATCACTACGGTTGGTTGCGGCAATGACGATAATTCCTTCGTTGCCTTCAAATCCATCCATTTCAATCAAGAGTTGGTTAAGGGTTTGTTCACGTTCGTCATTACCACCACCCATACCGACACCACGTTGGCGACCGACAGCATCGATTTCATCGATGAAAATAATGGCTGGTGCTGCTTTTTTTGCATCTTCAAATAATGAACGAACACGGCTGGCACCGACACCGACAAACATTTCAACGAAATCAGAACCAGAAATCGAGAAGAATGGAACGCCTGCTTCACCTGCTACAGCTTTTGCCAAAAGAGTTTTACCTGTTCCTGGAGGTCCCTCTAATAAGACTCCTGCTGGAATACGGGCACCAAGCTTGGTAAAGCGTTTAGGATCTTTCAAAAACTCCACCACTTCTACCAATTCTTGTTTTTCTTCTTCTGCACCTGCGACATCTGAGAAACGAACTTTGATATTGCTTTGCTCAAGAGCTTTTGCTTTGTTTCGTCCAAAGTTCATTGCACCACGTGCTCCGCCACTACCCTGGTTCATCATCATCATGAAGAATACACCAACGATAACAAGCGGTAACAAATTAAAGATGATATTTAACCACAGTCCATTAGAACTTTCTGGTTTAATGGTTACCTTAACACCATTTTCATTTGCTAGGGTTTGTAATTCTGATAAATTTGTTTCAGACGGTAGAATAAGCGATTTGAAGTTTTTATAGGTAACAGTACTTGACACTTGGAATAGCTTAATAGAAGAAGCTAGTTCATCCTTGGCTGTCTGCTCTGTCTTGTACTTACCAGTAATTTCAATAACACTTGAATCTGGTTGATAGGTCAATTCTGAAACGTTATTATTCTTAAGCTCAGTAATAACTTGTGAATAGCTGATTTCTTGAGTCGCAACTTGTTGACCTGCATTAAAAAATTGGAATGCTGTAAGGATGGTCGCGATGACAAGAATAATGAGAAAAGGATTTCTTATAAATCCTTTATTTTGTTGATTGTTCATAATATAGTAGGAAACCTTTTTCTAATTTGTATAAACTTCCTCTTTTAGTACACCAACGTAAGGAAGGTTACGGTAGTTTTCATCGTAGTCTAATCCAAAGCCAACTACAAATTCATTTGGAATAGTGAAACAAGTATAGTCTGGCTCAATTTCAACTACACGACCTTCTGGTTTATCAAGTAATGTAGCAATCTTGATTGAAGCCGCTTGACGGAATGCAAAAAGCTCTTTCAATTCCTTCAAGGTACGACCAGTATCAATAATATCCTCAACAAAGATAATATGACGACCAGCAACACTGTTATCTAAATCCTTGATGATTTTAACAGTTCCGCTACTCTCCGTACCACCATGATAGCTTGAAACAACCATATAATCCGTTTCGATATGCGCATCAATATGCTTCATCAATTCTGCCATAAATGGAATAGAACCTTTTAAAATTCCAACAAGAATAGGGTTCTTATCTGCGTAATCATTTGCTAGAATTTGCCCAAGTTCTTTACATTTTGCAACAATTTCTTCTTCTGAAACAAGAATTTTCTTAATATCTTTGTCCAACATAGTTGTTCTACTCTTTCATTTTTATATATAAGGTAGCTTTGATTATATCATTTTTTATTGATTTACTCAAATCACTGCTAGCAAGATTGACAATTCCATAAATTTTACCATCTTGTTCAATCACAACTGCCTCTTGTCGAACTTTCTGAGGTATTTTATTGTCAATAAACCAACGACGGAGTTTTTTAGTGATGCCGTTTATTCGGATAGTATCTCCCGCCTGTCTTCCTCGTACTAGAATGGGTAAGTGACTTGGAAAATGTAAAACATGCTCTGCATCTTCCATTGGGTGATTGAGTGAAAAAATATACGAACCATAAGAAAAAACACCTTCTGATTCTATCATGATTGGTTCTAGTTGCTCATCCGTCTGAGGTCCTATTTTATCAATTGTGAAACTATGATAATCTTTTTCTAAAACATAATTATTTTTTAGTAGATGTTTATAATTTGCTTTTGATTGCAAAATATGAAGAACCTCGTCAAACTGGGAACGGGATAATTGTAAATCAGGAAAGCCTTCTAAATATTCCTCTAGTAAATACCTCTGGACTGCCTGTGTCTGTTGCCGAAAACTTGTCAAATCTGTAACAGACAAATCTTTTGTTAAATCTCGTAACGCCTGTAATAGAGTACTGGTATCACCTGCCAGATTATTGAGAACAAGCTCAATTTTTGGATTTTCCTGTTTGAATTGTGGTATATAACCATGCCGAACTCTATTTCTGAAATAGGTTGAGCTAAGATTGCTAGCATCTTCGAAATGAAACACATTGTCAAAATCAGACTTTTTAAAAGATAGGAGAGGTCGAATGAGTTCTCCGCTTGCAAAGGTCTGGATAGGCTGAATGGCAGACAGATGTCGCAAACGACTTCCTCGAATCAAACGCATCAAAACTGTCTCTGCTTGGTCATCAGCATGGTGGGCTGTTACCAGTGCGGTGTAGCCTTCCTGCTCCATGATTTTCGCAAAGAATGCGTAACGCCATTTCCTCGCTGCTTCTTCTGAAAAAGTTCCTTCAAAATGTGATAGAAAGAAAGGAACCTTGCTATCCTCTGCTAACTGCTTGAGGTAGCTTTCCTCACTAACAGATTCTTCTCTCTGTCCATGATTAACATGGGCAAGTCCCAGAGAAATTCCCAATTCTTTTCGGCATTGGTATAAAAGATGAAATAAATTCATAGAATCCAAACCACCTGAAACAGCCACAAGAACTTTCTCATGTTTATCAAAAAAGTGACCTTCCTGTGTCACTTTTAAAAATCTATTTTTCATTTACTTTAAAATCCCGTAAATATCATTTGCAATTTGTGTAATCTCATCATAGCTTGATTTATCTGTAAAGATGGATAAAACAAATGGAGATTCTGCATAGACAATAGCTACGTCATGTTTGACATCATCCGCATCACCAATTTTATGGGCCACTGGAACGGCAATATCTTTTGAAATGCGCTGATTATCAAACTGGGTCGAAAGTAAACTTTCGAGAACATAGCCATTTTGATAATAAATGGCTTCCATCATGTTTCCTGCTACCTCTGCCGAAGTTTCACGTGTAACCATATCCCATCGACTACCTGTAACAGCAGTCGTCAGTTGGTAAAAGTTATCGTCAAATTGGTTAGTAACATAATATGAAAGTAAATTACTAGCCACATTATCGGATTCTTTAGCCGTTTTATTGATTAATTCTTCTATAGAATATTCTTTATTATCAGGTGTTTTTGACAAAGAGCCGCTACCACCCACGACATAGGCACCTGGAAAGGACATAGATTCCGCTGTGTATTTGACTTTTGTTGTCAAATCAACTTGCCCAGCATTGATTTGTTCTTGAACATAGTAAAGAATTGGGAGTTTAGCAATGCTTGCAGAATAAAATGTCTTATCTTGATTGACACCAACTTTTTGACCTGTTGAAAGTTGTTTAACATATACACCAATTGTATCTTTGGAATATTTCTGATTAAGCATCTCTTGAACAGCATCCATTCTATTATCAGTTGCTGATAAATCTTCCATGTCAAGCCAACCTTTGTCTGCAACATAAGCAAAATCACCTAACGGAGTGGTAGCAATTTTAGAGATATTGACAGGTTGATAGGACTGTAGGTCTGTCTTTACTTCCTTGGCTTGATTGGAAATTGGAGAGGAAAGAACTGTAATATTTTTATTTGTCCAGTAAGTCTGTTCAACAAGAGTTTCTGCTAAAACAGCATCATCAAATAGTTTATGGGTATCTGCCACAATATAAGAAGCATTGTCAATCTGAAAAACCAACTCTTTTTTGGAATTCACGGTCACATCTGTGATGGAAAAAGCCTGATTTGGTTTCAACTGACCTACTACTTGTGTCAATTCTAGGTCAGAATAAAGATTTTCTACTTGAAACACATTTGGATTTTGAGGGACAACTTGAAAATACTGATTATAGACCGTCTGAGTCAGTTCATATTCTTCTTGTGCTGTGAGTTGAAATGGTATTTCTGTACTATCAATCACTGATATACTAAATAGAGCTGGTAATATCCATATAAACAGTTTTTTCTGCATAGTCCCTCCTTTCTAATTATCCTTTTCCTCTAATTTCAATTCTTGATTTTTCTTAGATAATTCTTCCAACTTCTCTTCAGAATGTTGTAGAAATTGTTCTACAATGTTAAAAATAGAATCTGTCATTTTGGTAACCCTGGAATATTATAGACAAATTCCCCTTCTTTAGAATATTGGTATTTTGCACGAATGTATTTGGCAGCATATTCTTCATTTTTTAGCTTTTCAATCATTTCTGCCTCTTGTTTTTGTTCTTTGGTCAACTCGTCATAATTATTTTTCAGTTCAAGAAGCTTCTGTTCTTGTTGTTGAAGATTCGTATAAGTTCCAACCAAATTATATGCTGGCAAGACAAATAGAAAAATGACCAAAACTAATATAGCACCCATGAAACGATTTTTTTGTTGCCGTTCTTCAAATTGTGTTTGAGTTTTTTTACGCTCTGATTGAATAAAGTCATTATTTAATTGTAGAATTTTAGATTCTCTCATCTGCTTCTATCCTTTTTTCACTGACAATTTCATACATTTTCAGTGCATCTTCTTTTTTTGTAGAATCTTTCATTTCAAGGACTTTTACAGTTAGGAGTTTATTGCCGAATTGGATTTCAACCTGGTCATCAACTTTCAAATCTGTTGAAGATTTAGCTAAAATACCATTGACTTTAATTCTTCCCTTGTCAGCTACTTCCTTTGCAACTGTCCGACGCTTGATAATGCGCGAAACTTTTAAATATTTATCTAGTCTCATATTCTATACCTCAACTAAACATTTTACCATTTTTTCATTTAATTGAGAAATTTATTCTGCCTTTCTTGCCTTGATTTCTTGTAGTTTCTCCGCAAAAGAAATCAATTCTTCAATAATTTCAAAGTCTTTTTTCTGTTGAATGTTAAACACAACAGCTAGCTTTCCTTTGTTTTCCGTTATCTGAGCTTTCAAATTCGTAGCAGATAGTGCTTCAAAGTAATCTTGCGTTAGGAAAATTTGACCAGCCATAGGTTCGAATGTTACTGTCACTTGATGTTGTCGTCTAAGAACTGTATGACAGAACACCTGATCCAAAAATGACTTCAATAGACCGATTTCAAGCAAGTAGGCTACTACATCAGGATACTCTCCAAAACGGTCCATCAATTCTTCCTGTAAATCTTGATAGTTTACACGGCTGTCAATGTTCTTGATACGCTTGTAAATTTCAATTTTTTGTCGCTGATCTCCAATATAATCACTCGGTAAGTAGGCATCAATCTGAAGGTTGACCTCAGAGTTGCTTTTTTGACGCTGAGCCGTCTTGCCTTGTTTTTCTAAGATAGCTTGTTCCAGCAATTGTGAATACATCTCATATCCCACAGAATCAATAAAACCTGACTGAGCAGCACCTAAAATATTTCCAGCTCCACGGATAGACAAATCTTGCATGGCAATCTTGAAACCTGATCCTAGTTCTGTAAAGCCCTTGATTGCCTCCAATCGTTTTTCAGCTACTTCTGTCAAGGACTTGTCTGGACGGTACATGAGATAGGCATAGGCAATCCGACTGGAACGGCCAACACGTCCTCGAAGTTGATAGAGAGTTGACAGTCCCATGTGATCGGCATTTTCAATAAATAAGGTATTGGCATTTGGAATATCAACACCTGTTTCGATGATTGTTGTGGTCACCAGAATATCATACTCACCTTCTACAAAGGCATAAAGGGTATTTTCAAGCTGAATTTCCGACATTTGACCATGAACATAACCTATGCTAGCTTCTGGAACCAATTCTTTTAATTCTGATACTTTCTGTTCAATGGTGTCAACTTTATTGTAAAGATAGTAAACCTGACCTCCGCGATCTATCTCACGAAGCATTGCATCTCGGATAACAGAAGGATTTGTTTCCATCACATATGTCTGAACAGGATACCGATTGGTCGGTGGAGTCTCAATTACTGATAAGTCTCTTATCCCTAGCATAGACATTTGTAGAGTACGAGGAATTGGGGTTGCAGTCAAGGTCAGAACATCAATTTTCTTTTTCAGTTCCTTCAAACGTTCCTTATGCTTGACACCAAACCGTTGCTCTTCGTCAATAACCAGTAAACCTAAATCAGCAAAAACAACATCTTTTGATAGAAGGCGATGGGTACCAATCAAGATGTCAACTTGACCTTTTTTCAGCTTCTCTAGCGTTTTTTCCTGCTCTGCCTTTGTTTTAAAACGACTCATAACATCCACATTGACAGGAAATTCAGCAAATCGTTCCTGGAAATTAGCATAATGTTGCTGGGCTAAAACAGTTGTTGGAACAAGAATAGCTACTTGCTTGCCATCATTGACAGCTTTAAAGGCGGCTCGCATGGCTACTTCTGTCTTACCAAATCCAACATCTCCTACTAACAGACGATCCATTGGAGAATCTTTTTCCATGTCTTTTTTGATTTCTTCAATCGATCGAAGTTGGTCATCCGTTTCCACGTGTGTAAAGTAGTTGTCAAATTCAATTTGATTTTCATCATCAGGTGAAAAAGCAAAGCCTTTCAATTGGCTACGTTCAGCGTAAAGCTTAATCAAATCATCCGCAATATCCTCAACTTGTTTCTGAACCTTTTGCTTGGTTCGTTGGAAACGACCATCGTTTAGTTTATTGACCTTTGGAGCTTTTCCATCGGAGGCTAAGTATTTGGAAAGGAGATCAATCTGCTCTACAGGAATGGAAATGCGGTCGGCATTTTGATACTGAACGGTCACATAATCACGGTGAATACCTGAAATTTCAATGGTTTCTATCCCTAAATATTGGCCAATCCCGTGAACATGGTGAACAACATAGTCACCAACAGCTAGCTCACTATAGTCTTTAATACGTTCAGCGTTAGAAATATTAGTTCTACGGACCTTACGCTTAATCTTTTTATTAAAAATCTCTTTTTCAGTAATGAGTACTAGCTTCTCATCCATCAAATGAAATCCAGAAGCTAACTGCCCAATGGTCACTTGTTGTTCACCTTCTACTAATTTATCTGATGAATAGGTAGGTAGCTGAATATCATACTCCTGTAAAGATTTTTGTAAAGTCTGTAAACTTGCTTCAGAACTTGCTTGAATAATGACCGTATTCTTCGATTTAGCATACCGAGTTAGTTCTTCTTTCAATAGGGGAATTTGATGGAAAAATTCCTGCATAGGATGTTGAGTAAATTGATAGAGGGCATCAAATTTTACATTTCCCAACCCCTTTTGAAAACTTGAAAAGAAGGTAGCAGGTTTATATTTTCTTAATTCCGAATAGGTAGATGCAAAATAGTTTAAACTTGACACTGATTTACCCTTTTGTAAATCATCTGTCAATAACTCTGCTGATTCTTTTTCAAATTGAGCCTGCTTATCAGCGATTTTATGAAAATCATCTAAAAATAAGGGAGAGCCCTTTGGCAAATAATCCAACAGTGTCCAAGATTGTTCATATAAAAATGATAGAAATTTTCGTAAATCGGGATGACGATATTCTGTTTGCATATCCGCCAAAACTTCCCGTAAATAAGACTGCTGCTCTTCTATATGCGATTGTTCAATAGCTGTTTCAATACTACTGCAGGCCCGTTCATAGTCAGTAGCTGTCAAAAGAATATCCGATGCTGGAGCAATGCTGATACTATCCAAATTTTCTAAAGACTTTTGACTGTCGACATCAAAGATACGAATACCATCAATCTCATCTCCAAAAAATTCCAAACGATAAGGGGCCTCAGCTTGCATATCAAAAACATCTAGGATGTCTCCCCGTTGGCTAAATTCTCCCTGAGTTAGAACTCTGGACACCTTTTTGTAGCCTGTGTTGACAAGTTTCTTTACAAGATTGTCAACTTCAATTTCTTGACCAACTTCTATTTTAATCTTTGACTCTCTAAATATTTCTGGATTCGGTAACAGAATCCTACAAGCAGCCATGCTGACAACTAGAACTCCGGACTGAGTGGGATTGTTCAGAAAATTCAAGCTGTCAATTCTTGACTGCGTTCGTTCCTTAGAAGCGAAAACAAACTCTGCAATCGGACTATCATCTGTAAAGAAGTTGTAAACATTCTCACTACCTATAATGGCTGATAAATCTGTAGCCAACCTCTCCGCTTCATTCTGACTAGCCGTTACAATCATTATTTTCTCAGCCAAACTATCATAGGCAGTCGCCATGACTAATGACTTACTGGTTCCAGACAATCCTAATAGTAACTGGCGAGTTGATTTGTTTAAACCAGACTGCCATTGATTGATCTGCTTGTTCTTGTGAAGTATATCTAGTATATTCATTAGCCATTAAACTTTCTCATAATAGTATCAAAATCATCTTCTTCCAAATAGAAGTTGACAGCCTTGTCAAGTTTCTCTAAGGCCAAGTCAATTTCGATACGGTCTTCTGTGTCAAATCCTGATAAGACGTGGTTGACAACACTCATTTTTCCTTTTGGTCTTCCAATGCCAATCTTGATACGGTCAAATTCCTGCGTCCCAATATGCTTGACAATGGATTTAATCCCATTATGGCCACCTGCCGAACCTTTTTGTCGGAAACGGATTTTTCCTACTGCCATGTCCAAATCGTCGTAAGCCACCAAAATATCCTTTTCATCCAAACCATAATAGGCCATCAAGGCATGGACTGCCTTGCCTGATTCGTTCATGAAGGTGGTTGGTTTGACCAGGTAAATTTTTTCACCGTCAATAAAGGTTGTGGCAATGTCCGCTTGGAAAATCTTGTCTTGACTAAAAGTTACATTTTCACGCTTGGCAATCTTATCCAACAACATAAAGCCGACATTGTGCTTAGTTTCAAAATAGCGGTCCCCAGGATTTCCTAGGCCAATGATCAATCGTGTCATTTTTTTCTCCTTACATGCCAAAAGGCTGGAAAATATATTCCAACCTGATTATCTATTATACGTTAAAGCGGAACTCCATAATGTCCCCATCTTGAACCACGTATTCTTTTCCTTCTTCACGAAGGCGTCCTGCTTCTTTAACAGCCTTCTCAGAGCCGTAGGTCATCAAATCATCATAGGACATAGTTACCGCACGGATAAAGCCTTTTTCGAAGTCTGAGTGGATGATGCCAGCACATTGAGGAGCTTTCATACCACGCTTGAAGGTCCATGCACGCACCTCTTTTTCTCCTGCTGTAAAGTAGGTGCCAAGTCCAAGCAAATGGTAGGCTGCACGGGTCAATTTGTCCACGCCAGATTCTGTCAAACCAAGGGCTTCCAAAAACTCACCCTTGTCTTCATCGTCTAGTTCTGAAATTTCCTCTTCTGCACGCGCAGAAATCACCACTACTTCTGCATTTTCTGTCGCCGCAAAGTCACGGATTTGCTGAACATAACTGATGGACTCAGGATCTGCTACCTTGTCTTCATCGACGTTGGCAACATAGAGGACTGGCTTGGTGGTCAAGAGGAAGAGTTGCTTAACGATTTTTTGTTCTTCATCTGTAAAGTCAACTGTACGAGCAGATTTTCCATCTTCTAGGACTGGTTTGATTTTTTCAAGGACTGCAAATTCTGCGACAGAATCCTTGTCTTTTTGCGTACGGGCCATTTTTTCAACACGGGCATAGCGTTTGTTGATGCTCTCTAGGTCCGCCAAAATCAATTCTAGGTTAATAGTATCAATATCTGCGATAGGGTCCACAAAGGCATCTTCACGGCCTTGTTCACGCATAACATTTTCATCGTCAAAAGCACGCACCACATGGACAATAGCGTCAACTTCGCGGATATTGGCCAAGAATTTATTTCCAAGCCCTTCACCTTTAGAGGCACCTTTTACAATACCGGCAATATCGGTAAATTCAAAAGTGGTTGGAACTGTCTTTTTAGGAGTGATAAGTTCTGTCAACTTCTGCAAACGCTCATCGGGCACTTCTACCATGCCGACGTTTGGATCAATGGTCGCGAAAGGGTAGTTGGCAGCCTCTGCTCCTGCCTTTGTAATCGCGTTAAATAGGGTTGATTTACCAACGTTTGGCAAACCGACGATTCCTGCTGTTAAAGCCATGTTTTTTACTCTCCAATTAAAAATTCAATCATGACTATTATAGCAGAAAAATAGAGAAAAAGCTTGCTGATTGCCAAGCTTTTTACTATCCGAAGATATTCGGAAGAATTTTAGGTAAAAACCAAGATAGAAAACCGAGAAATGGGAGAGGAAGCCACCAGAAGCGAGCTAAAAATTCCCAGCCGTTACTTACTTTCCAAGGTTCCCAATCATCACCTTGTTGCTCCTTTTCGACTTCCACCACAACTGCCTTCTCAGGCTCTCTGCCTAAAACCAGATAATCCAGACTGACACCAAAAATTTCTGCCAGCTGGACCAGTTTGTCAATATCTGGCATTGCTTCAGCATTTTCATATTTTGATATGGATTGGCGCGTAACATAGAGTTTTTCTGCTAAGTCATCCTGAGACAAATTTTGACCAGTACGTAACTTTTTAATTTGTTGGGCCAACTGATTCATGATCATGTCCTCCTCTTTTTTCTAAGTCTATTATAATTTAGAAAGGGATGGTTGACTAGCACTTGTTAGAAAAAATTCGCAACTAGCAGTTGCAAACTGTCAACTAGGCTTCACTTGGTAGAACTTGTTTCATTTTTCGTTCAAAATCATATCGGCTCATCATAACAACATGGTCACAGTTACTGCAGCGGATTTTAATATCCGCTCCTAGGCGGATAACCTCCCATTTATTGGCCTTCTTTCCGGTCGATTTGATGACACAGGCATGAGGCTTTTTCATTTCAACAAATGATCCTAATTGGTACATAAATACTCCTTTAGTCCTATTTCTTTCAGTATAACATAAAAACGGCTAGGCTAGCCGTTTTCAATCAACTAATTGGTACGAACTGGAGTTACCAGTTGGATAAGATCTTCCTCTTCGTTATTTGGAACCAAAGTAAATGGTCTAACAGAGGAGATAAAGCTGATTTTGACCTGCTCACTATTGGTAGCCTTCAAGGCTTCAATCAAGTAAGTTGGGTTAAAACTAATCACCAAATCTTCTCCAGTCACTTCTAGTGTGTCCAATTCTTCGTTTACACGTCCAACTTCTGGAGAGTTGACATGAGCTGTGACGACATTGTTCGCAATTTCAAGTTTTACTGTGCCATTTTGAGTTGCATTTGACAGAAGACGAGCCCGCTCCATTGAATGGCGGAGTTTGTCTGTATCAAAAATTGCCATTGTTTTAAAATCTGTTGGAATGAGACGGTCTGTATCTGGATAGGTTCCTTCTAGCAAACGAGTATAGAAACTAATATGTTCACTTCTAAAAAGAATCTGATTGTTGGAGAAAAAGACTTCAACTGTTTCGATATCATCCGTAAAAACAACGGTAAATTCACGGAGAGAACGACTTGGAATTACCACGTTAAAATCATCACCTGCTTTTTCAAGAACCAATTTACGTTGACTCATACGGTGTGAATCTGTGGCAACTGTTTTAAGATTTTTATTATCTGTCAAGACAAAGTGAACACCTGTTAGTATTGGGCGACTTTCTTGTAGAGAAGCTGCAAAGGCTGTTTCGTTGATAGTCTGTTTTAATACTTTTGTTTCCAATACCAAAGGTTTTGAAGTTGGAACTTCCTGTAAACGTGGATATTGCTCTGGTTCTTTTCCTTTTAGCGTGATTTCTGATTTACCACTTGTTAATACAACTTGCTTTTGTTCGATTTCATTAAAATCAAGAACAATATCTGGCATGCTTGAAACAACGTTGATAAAGAATCCAGCTTCTAAAAGAATGGCACCTGGAGAAGTTATTAAGAGTCCAGCATTCTCATCTTGAATGGAGATAAAATGTTCAATAGAAATCTGACCATTTGAACCTGTTAATGTAATTCCGTCGCTTGTAACAGTAATTTTTATTGTTGAGAGTATAGGGATAGCGTTTTTGGTACTGATTGCTCGTTTGGTAGTATTGAGTGCTTGTAAAAACACGTTTTTATTAATTGAAAATTGAATCATGGAGACTCCTTTATTTATTATCTATAAGGTTAGTAGTAGTAGTAGGCCCTGTGTATTCTGTGGAAAAGTGACAAAAACCTTCTTACATCTCGATTTGTTGCCTGTTTATAACTTGTGGAAAAGTAGGTGATTTTTTCAAAACTTATACACAGGTTAGCGAATTTTATTTTTTATACTCGTAATTTCAATCTCTAAATTATCGTCATCCATTAGTAAGCTTTTAATTTTATTATAAGCATGCATAACGGTTGTGTGGTCACGATTACCAAATTCTCTTCCGATTTTCGGCAAAGAATTGTCAGTCATTTCACGGGCTAAAAACATAGCAACCTGGCGTGCGTGTACAATGTGTTGAACTCGTTTGGATCCTTTTAGTTCTTTGAGACTGATACCATAAAAATTTCCAACTTCAGTTTGGATTTTTTCGATTGGAATGACCATGTTTTGAGGATTTGTCTGTTTCCTAGAACGGATGGCTTCAGCAGCCACTTCTACTGTGATTTCAGACAAATTACGCATAGAAGCCAATAGATTAATGTCCTTGAGGGCCCCTTCTAAATCTCGGACGTTTGAATCAAATTGACCTGCTAGGTAGGAGAGGGTATCATTTGTGAAATGATAAGGAAATTCTTCGCATTTATTGCGTAAAATAGCAATACGTGTTTCAAAGTCAGGTGGCGTGATTTCACTCGTCAATCCCCATTTAAAACGAGTCACAAGGCGTTCTTCTAGATTATCTAGATAGTCGGGATTTCGATCACTGGTTAAAACTATTTGTTTATTCTTTTGATGTAGCGCATTGAAGGTATGGAAGAATTCTTCCTGGGTCGTTTCTTTCTTCTGAATGGATTGGATATCATCAATCAAGAGCAAATCAAGATTACGATAGGTTTCTTTGAATTGCTTCATCTTGTTTAACCGCATGTGCTCCAATAATTCATTGATAAAAGTTTCTGATGATACATATTTGATTCTGGCATTCGGATTGTCCGAAAGGACTTTATTACCGATTGCATTTAGAATATGTGTCTTACCTAGACCAGGTCCACCAAAGATAAAGAGCGGATTATAGAGCTCTCCTAAGTTATCAGAGACAGCTAATGCTGCTGCCTTAGCCCAATGATTATTGTCTCCTTGGACGAAATTTGAAAAGGTATATTGGGGCTTAATATCGGCATGGACAGGCTGTAGCACTTCTTCAACGATAGTATTGGTTGGTTGAAGGGAATTAGAAGGTTTAGTTGTTGTAGTAATTGGGGAGACGATTTCTGTGATTTCCTCTGTAAATTGATAGTGGATAACTAGAGGTTCACCGAAAATTTCAAAACTGGCTGCAGCCATCAGTTCTTCGAAATTTTTTTCCCAGAAATCTTTTTTAAAGGGTCTATTTAGAAAAATTGTAGCTACTTGTTGGTGGATTCCAAGTAATTTGGCATCAGCAACGTAGAAATCAAAAATAGATGCTTTAAAACTTGATTTTGCTAATTCAATGAAACGTTGCCAAAATTGTTGTTCTTGGTTCATATTCTCCTCCTCTCGGATTCATTCGCTAGAATAGTGTACCATAAAAATAAAAAGTTTTCCACAGATAATTATAAAAATCCACATTGTTCAAAATAGTTTTCCACAGGATGTGAATAAAAGCCAGAACCTGTGTAGATTCTAGCTTTCTAAGGTTATTTTGCTGTGGAAAAAGGTGTATATGAAAAATTTATACTCACAAGTCTATTTTAAGTTGTTGATAATTCTATCGAACTCTTCTAAACTATTAAAACTGATTCGAATTTCACCACAACCATTTTTTTTCTGAAGAATTTTTGTGGGAGTTCCTAGCAGTTGATTGAGAATGTTTTCCTGTTCTTTTAGGAATTGATTTTTGCGTTGTACCTTTGTTTTTTTCTTCTTGGATAGAATCTTTTCAAGAGCTCGTACACTCAAATCTTTTTCGATGATTTCCTGAACCCAAACAGCCTGCTTTTCTGCTGAACATGCGACTAACTGACGCGCGTGGCCTTGTGAAATTTTTCCTGCTTTGACGGCTTCTTGAGTTTGTTCGGAAAGATTCAGTAATCGAAGGAGGTTGCTGATATAGGGTCTAGATTTTCCCATAATTTGTGCGATTTCGTCATGAGTTAAGCCCTTGCTGATGAGTTTCTGATAGGAAGTAGCTTCTTCAATTGGATTTAAGTCTGACCGTTGTAAATTTTCAATAATCGCCTGATAGAGCAAGTCGTCGTCGCTCAATTCTTTTACGATTGCTGGGATTTCTGTCATTCCTGCTAATTGACTGGCCCTCCATCTCCTTTCGCCTGCCAGGAGTTCATAGCCAATAACAGATGATTTTCTTACGATGATTGGTTGAATCAAGCCATTTTCTTTTATAGATTGAGCAAGCTCTTCTAACTTCTTTTCATCAAAATGAATTCTAGGCTGGTAGGGATTGGGGTGGATATCTGAAATCTTAATCGTACGTAATTCTTCCATATAGGCCTATTTTAGCAAAAAAAAACAGACTTTACAATCTTGTAAAGTCTACTTTATTTATTTTTACTGTAGTTGATCTGTTGAATGTGTCAATTTAATGTCAACTGTCTGTTTCTTATTATTTCTATAGTAGGTAATGGTAATTGTATCGCCTACTTGATGATTGTAAAGGGCACTTTGTAAATCACTCTTGTTTTCGATAGTTTCACCGTCAATATCTGTAATGACATCGTAGGTTTCGAATTTTCCATCTGCAGGAAGTCCGGCTTGTGTAGAAACAACGATGACACCAGATGTCAAATCAGTATTAGTTAGACCGGCTTTTTCGAGTTGACTGGTTGACAAATCTGTCAAGTTAACCATGTGAACGCCGAGGGCAGGACGACTAACCTTCCCATCTTTTTCAAGTTGATTTATAATGGATACGGCATCGTTCGAAGGAATTGCAAATCCCATCCCTTCAACTGCGACTCCAGAACTACTTAAAGAACTAGAGGTAATTTTGCTAGACGTAATCCCGATAACTTGACCTTGAATATTGATGAGCGGTCCACCGGAATTACCAGGGTTAATGGCTGTATCTGTCTGAATAGCATTGGTTGAAATGGTTTGTCCATCTTCAGACTGAGAGGTAACGGTACGACTGAGGCTGGAGATAATTCCTTGTGTGACAGTATTTGCATAAACACTTCCCAATGGGCTACCGATGGCGATGGCTGTTTCACCAACTTTAATAGTATCAGAGTCCGCGAATTCAGCTACTGCTGTCACCTTGTCCGCAGCGATTTTAATAACGGCTATATCAGAGTAGGTATCGGATCCGACTAATTCACCAGATACTTTTTCTCCAGAAGCAAGAAGGATGTCAATTTTTTCTGCATTATTGATAACGTGAGTATTGGTTACAATATAGGCAGTATTCCCATCTTTTTTGTAGATAACACCAGATCCTTCTCCCGCAACAGCCAATTCATCAGAACTCTCAATGTTCCCAAAAATGGCACTCAGACTGTTGCTCGATGCAGTTTGGTAATTGATAACGGAAACAACGGCGTTTTGAACTTTTTCAACTGCCTGAGTTGTCGAAGTTTCATTATCATATTGGACATTGCTGACGCTGGTAATTGCTGAGCTAGCTTGCTGGACCTGTGGTTGAAAAAATGATGCGGTCAATGCCCCAGCTAATCCCCCTATAAAACCGACAGCAAATAAAATAGCAAATTTCAAATATCTTTTCATATAGAGAATCCTTTCTGTTTCTTTAATTTTCCTTAAGATTACTCCTGCTTTCTTAATTATAGCTTAAAGTTTTCAAAAATCAATCCACAACCTGTGGATAACTATGTGAATAATGTGAACAAACTCTGATTTTCTGAGATTTTTTCGGAATTAAGCCTACTAGAAGCCTGTGGATATGTTACAATATTTTTATGAAAATAAAATTGATTACCGTTGGAAAATTGAAAGAGAAATATCTCAAGGATGGGATAGCAGAGTATAGTAAACGATTGGGTCGTTTTACCAAGTTGGAACTGATTGAGCTTGCGGATGAAAAGACGCCAGACAGGGCAAGCCAGGCCGAGAATGAACAAATATTGAAAAAAGAGGCTGAGCGAATTATGGCTAAAATCAGCGATCGTGATTATGTTATTGCTCTAGCTATTGAAGGTAAACAGTTTCCATCTGAGGAGTTCAGTAAGAAATTATCTGATATTACAGTGAGCGGCTATTCCGATATTACCTTTATCATTGGCGGTAGCCTAGGTTTGGATCCTCAAGTGAAGAAAAGAGCCAATTTACTGATGAGCTTTGGTCAACTAACCCTTCCTCATCAACTAATGAAATTGGTTCTTATCGAGCAAATTTATCGTGCTTTTATGATCCAACAAGGCAGTCCCTACCATAAATAGTTTCACGTGAAACAAGGAGTTGAAATGAATCAGAAAGATTATCGTGTTTTTGAAGGATTACGCGTAGCTTGTTCCTTGACCTTTATTAGTGGCTATCTCAATGCCTTTACCTATGTGACCCAAGGTGGACGTTTTGCAGGTGTACAATCAGGAAATGTGATCTCTCTTGCTTACTATATGGCCAAGGGAGATTTTGCTCAAGTAGTTAATTTTTGTGTCCCTATTTTATTTTTTGTGTTTGGACAATTTTTCACCTATTTAGCCAGGAGGTATTTTGAAAAAAAATCTTGGTCCTGGCACTTTGGGAGTAGTCTCATTATGTTGATTTTCATCCTCTTGACTATCCTCTTATCTCCAATTATGCCTGCTTCGTTTACTATTGCAAGCCTGGCCTTTGTAGCTTCTATCCAGGTGGAAACCTTTAGAAGATTGAGAGGGGCACCCTATGCCAATGTTATGATGACTGGTAATGTAAAAAATGCAGCCTATCTGTGGTTTAAAGGCATGATTGAACAAGATGCAGAGCTGAAAAAGACAGGAAGAAATATTTTATTAACTATAATAGGGTTTATGTTAGGTGTTATTATTGCTACCCAATTGTCTTTTCAATTTGAAGAATATGCCTTAATCGGAATTCTCATCCCTGTCTTTTATATCAATTATAAATTATGGCAAGAAAAAAGACCTATCTCACGATAGGCCAATATGATTCCAGCAGGATTCGAACCTGCGACCGTTCGCTTAGAAGGCGAATGCTCTATCCAGCTGAGCTATGGAACCTTAACTACTTTATTGTACATTAAACAACTAACTCTGTCAATACGGTAAAAATTTTTAAAAAAGTGTTGACAAAAAGGAGGTGGTGTATTATACTAGTTATTGTTCTGAAAATGGTCCGTTGGTCAAGGGGTTAAGACACCGCCTTTTCACGGCGGTAACACGGGTTCGAATCCCGTACGGACTATTCTTTCCGCCATAGCTCAGTTGGTAGAGCGCATGACTGTTAATCATGATGTCACAGGTTCGAGCCCTGTTGGCGGAGTAAATAAAGCATAGGAAACCTTGAGAAATCAAGGTTTTTTCTTATTTTGGTCAAAAGTTGGTCAATGAATTTAGAACTATCTCAGTTTTTACTGCATATTGGATAAGAATGAAAAAATCGTGAAAAAGCGACATGAATAATCATACAATAGGAAAATTTGGTCAAAAAATGGTCAAGTGTTTGCTGACATGATTTTTCTAATTTTTTCAGTTTCTTCTTCCTCTTTTTCCTTAATAAGATGAGAGTAAGTTTCTATAATTTGCTTTGTATCTTTGTGGCCTACGATTTTCGAAAGTGTCCAAATATCAATTCCTTCAGCCAGTAAAATACTGATATAGGTATGACGAATACCAGTAGCTGTTAGGACTTTTGGAGTTATATTTAATTGATGAAGCAGTTCACTGAGACAAGTATTGACAGTTTTATTTGAAGGTACACCATAAATTGGATTAACAAATAGAAGATTATTTGGATTATCGAAATCAATTGTATCTTGATCTTTTAGCAATTTATCAAGTACCTCTATTACAGTATCATCAATAGGAATATTTCGAACAGATGTTTTTGTTTTAGGGTCTGTAAACTCATTTTTCGCTGAATCATATCGCCTATAAGTTACAATCTCTTTGCTTTTCCAAAGTATGCAATCCCAAGTTAAGCCTAACACCTCTCCAAATCTCATACCAGTCTTTAACTGTATGTAAAGAAGATAGTAAACTAAGTTGTCAGTATAGTTTACATTGTTGTAAAGATAGTTAACTAATTTTTTATAATCTGCTTTACTATGAATATACTTATCTTCTTTTGATTTTGCTGGTTCTAATCCAGTTATCTTTACACCTATTGTAAAGTCATGGAAATCAAGTCGGTCTTGTTTAGCAAATTCCAACACTTTTCTAACTTCAGAATTTAAACGAGCAACATTATCACGGCCATTTGTCTTGGCAAATTGATTGATAAAGAGTTGATAGCGACTAGCCTTTATATTTACTAAAGGCATATTTCCGAAAAACTCTTCAATTAGTTTGCCACGTTTTATGTGTTTGTTGAGTGTCGCTTGTTTTTTATTTAAAGGCACGATATGTAGCTCATACCATTTTTTCCAAAGTTCATGTAAACTAATTTGTCTATCAATGTTTGCTCCCTTTAGAAGTCTAAGCTCAATCTCAATTGCTTCAAGTTCAGCTTCTTTTTTAGTTCTAAATCCAGAATTTGAAGCTATTACTTTTCCTTTATCATCAAAGATTCTATAGTCCCATAATTTTTTCTTACCTCTTTGTCTATAGGATGCCATATAGTTACCTCACTTTCATAAAAAGCAGATAACCAAGGGTTGTCTTGGTTATCATAGCATAATTATTTGAAAATTTCTAGAAAATTCCGTTCAAAAAAATCACGTGTTTTACTAGCTAGAAAGTAATAACGTCCTCCTCGATTCTGAGGATATTTTACAAATCCATTTGGGTTTTGGTCAATGTCAATTTGTTTGCGAATGGTTGGTTTATATAGGACGTTTTCAAGTAGCCATGGACGAGATACAGAGAGCATCTCTAGGACTTCATTCAGTGTCATATAGTGACCAATCGATGCCTTTTTTTGTAGTTCTTGATATTCAGCCTCTGAATGGATAGCATATCCTTCAGGAAGTTTTACTGTGATTTCTGAAAATTCAAGGTTTATTTCATTTATTCTCATTATGGAAATTCCTTTCTTAATATGAGATAATGACTAGGGATAAGCCTAGCCTTATCTCTACAACTTGTTGGCGTCTTTTCTTCTTGGTTTCTTGGCGGTTACTTTAGAAGAAGAGGCGTTCTTTTTATAGAAAATCTCAATAATACTTTCTAAGTATTCTTCAAAATCAAGTACCTGAAGTTCTAGGAGATTTTTCTTGAGCCAAATATTTAAGTCAGGATTTGGCACATAGTTGAACTCATACTCAAATAATAATCGTTTGATTAAAATGGTCACTGCATTTACTCCCCATATTTCTTCTACTTTTCTTAATAAGGGAAAGAAGCCACTACCTTTTAGCATATAGTGAACGGTCTGAATAAGTTCATTATTTCTAGGGCTTAGCAATGTGAGTGGAAGTGAGTAAGAAGAAAAATCTAACAGCGATTGACTATATTCAGTAATTCTATTAGATTCAATGTCTACAAGACAATATTTTTCAACAATCTTGTTTGCAATAAATTGCTGTAGTGAATCTCTGGAGGGTAACTCTAAGATTAGTTTAGTAAGCTGTCTAGCATACTCTTTTTTATAGGTCACCTCGAAACGTATCCAGCTTTCAACATTCTGAGCGACTTGAGCATAACGACCATTATTTTCTAATTGCTCAGCTTTTTTATCATAAATTTTTAGAAAACTATTTGTCCCCTTTCCTCTTGAACCGATTGTTATAGTTTTAGCTTCTCGATTTATTTCGATAGCAGATGTTTTTGAATGCCTCTTTTTCCCCTTGCTAGTGACAATTGTAAATTTATTCTTTTTTAAATTTTGATAAATGTCGTTTACTGACAAAGGAAAATCAAGGTAATCTGCACAAAAGTCTATTCGACTAAGATGCATATCCCAATAGGGTTCGTTGAGGCGTTGAAGAATATCATAAACTTCAATCGGTTCATTATAGAACTCCTGAAAGATTTGTTGGTAGAAACTGAGTGCTGATGCGGAAAACTTAACAATAATCCCCATGTTGATGTAGTGGTCATGGAACGCAATTCTAAAGAAATAGGGCATATTTTCAAAACCATATGCAGTTGTATATCCCTTTGGAGCCATTTTCTCAAGTTGCATCATTCCACAAAGCTGAGGAAGTGATAATTTATCAGCAATTATTTCTGTTAATTCTTGAGCAATTTGTTGCCAATGACTTGGATACTCTCCGATGGTTTCAGCGGTTGGCTGGATAACAATTGTAATCTCATCAATATTAACGTGTAGAGACTGTTTATCGAAATTTTGTAAATCGATTAAGTTATACATATTTTCTCCTTTTTGAATTAAGTGGAATCTGGGTTATTACAGTACCCAGATTGAGTGCTTATTGATAGGCTCTTTACCAGCCCAGCCTATCTGCTAGTCTGGGCTGGTAAAGAGCGATGAAACTGGCGATGAAGATGTCACCGCAAAATGAATCCATCTTCGACAGATTTCTAGTTTATCAGGGGAAATATGTGGGACAATAACTTTTACAGTCTTTTTCCCACTGACTTTAAGATAGCCTACTCCCCTTGGATTCGAGGAGGCAATCAAATCTTTCTCTTCTGAGAAGAACATTTGGATTGTCTCTTTTGAAAGGGTTCCTAATACTAGCATGGATGAAAAATTATCTCTAATTTTCCCAAAGTATTCAGCATCACCACGCTGGTTGCAGATGAAAACTTGAATATTGAATGACCGTCCAAGCATCATTAACCTAGATAGCTTGGCGATGACTTCATTCTTTTGCTTATTATCTTTACTGGATAGGTATGAACCCCACTCATCAATAAAGAGGATGACTTTTCTCTTAGAGCTATCCCGTTTGGATTGTCGTTGTTCTAGGATAATTAATGCCAATTCAATAGACTTGTCTACTTCATCAAATCGAAAGAAGGTAGGTAACTCATCTAAAAATTCAAAGTCTTTATCAGCTTTATAGTCAGCTACGAGCAAAAATGGAGCTTCTTTGGTCTGCTGATAATACTCATATATCTCTTCAGCGAGTAAAGCGATTGCACAGATAGTCTTTCCACTTCCGCTTGCACCTACGCATAACAAGTGAGGTTTAGATGTGTTGAACGGCACTTCCCTTAAAAAAAGCGAAGACTTCTTAAATAGTAAATAGTCTAGCAGTAGTATCATTATCTACCCTCTAAAAGCTGTCTCAATTCCTCTTGATTGCGATAGAATATGATATCTAGGTCAAGATAATTAAGCTGTTCACGTTTTGTAATCTGATTATTAAACATAAAATAGACAGATACATCCTGACTATAAGAGTAAAGGAGGAAATTTTGTTTGACTTTCTTATCAAATTCGATTTCCAAGTTTTTCTTGAGATAGAGCAATTCCTCATTGTCAAGTTCATCCTTGATTAAGAGAGGGAATCGGTATCTTAAAGCTGACTCTGTTTGAGTTCTTGAAACCAGGAAGTAATCATTACGAGAAAATGTGATTACGTTCCCTAATTCTTTTCCTACTTTGTGACAGGTATTTTCGATATCGTCACATATTTGTGAATGATTTAATGAAAGTTGCTGATTTAGCAATTTTTGCTCCTGCTTTTCTTGATATTTCAAAAAAAGATAGATTGCAAACAAAATAAACAAGACAAAAGAATAATTAAAATACATAATAATCCTCCAATGAGGGAGGGAGTACCTCCCTTTTTTAAAAAACTATAAAATCGTAGCTTTCTGAGCTTTGATTGACAACATCGCGCGATTGGACTGCAGGTAACTAGTTATTGAAACGTTTTCAAGTTGAATTTCAACAACTTCGTCGAGAAAAGTTGTAAAATCATCCTGCTTTGCACCCATGATCTTGATATTGTTCGTCATAAATCGACCGGTCGCAGTGCGATATCCAAGATCAAGTTGTACCCCAAGAACAGCTTTGGTTTCAAAGTCTGTTGCTGAAGCTACGCCCATCAGCATTCCGCGTATTTTTACTGTCTCAAATTCCATAAGATTTTCTCCTTTCTACCATGCGATTTTTTCTTGAAGTTTAGAAGCGCTGGAACTTCTTTGAATTCATTTCCTCCTTTCGCTAACTATTAAAACATATTATGAATGATAATATTTACCTTGTTTTTGAGACCGATGAAATAGGCAGTTTGAAAGCTAAAATATTTATTACCATGTTAATTTAATTGAATATATATGTATTTGTCATTAGTTTTAAATTATTGTATATTATAATTAGAAAGGGGTTGAGTACAATGACTAGTCAAAAATTTGAAGAATACAAACAAAGGATTGAAGAATTTATAGCAAATAGCAAGGAGTTTACTGAACAAGAAAAATTAGATTGTGCAACAGCGGTTCTATCAGTTGTTGAAAATTTGAAAAGCTATCAAGATTTTTCTAAATTGAAAGGCCATGAAAAAGGAAAAATTGATTATATTGCTAAAAATATATGTTTTTCAAACTCTACAATCGGCGATATTATAACTGGAAGAGGAAAACCAAATGGGAAATTAATAACAGATGATATATTTAAAGCAATTTTTGAGTGGGAGGAATTACAGGAATACATATTTGAAAATTATGATAATGGGATAGCTGATGTGCTTCAAGAAAACTTTAATTATTATTTTTTAAGAACAGAGCTGAAGGATCGATTGAAGCTATTAGATGTAAAAACACTCGAATATTTAGGAAAGTTAGCAAAACAACAGCCAAACCGTATTTCAGTAGAAAATATGTTATTCATAGTTTTTGCAGATTGGTTTTTCAAAAGCAAACAGCCTTTAAAGTTTTATCCTATTCTTTCGAATGAAAAATTATTTACATTGATATCTGAAAATATTACTGAGATTGAAAATTCGTTAGAGTTAGTTGATGTGAATGATATTGATAAAAAATTGGATTTTATTGCTCGGATTGATTCTACAAATTCGTGGTATGAAATAGATGAAATTCTAAATCAAAAAGAACAAGAACAACTAATGAGAATATCAAATAAGGTTAATGAATTTTCGAGTAAATAAAATAATCATGGTGCACAACCGTCATATAAGTTGCGTACCATGATTATTTTTTATTATAGTATTACTTCATCTGTTCCAATAAACTTTGAAAAGCTTTTATACTTTTTTCCTGTTTGTCTTTTGGCAGTTCTGATAGTGAGTCTAATAATTGTGAGAGTTCAGGGCTATTTTCCTTGATGCTGATATCAAAAAAGTGTTCAATATCTGTTTCAAGTGCCTCTAAAATTCTTTCAAACGTATCAATTTTAATATTTGTGGCTAATTGTTCGATTTTGTAAGCGTAATTCATTCCAAGGTCGGCTTTTTCTTCTAATTCGTCTTGTGTCCAACCTTTTTCTAGTCGTAAATGGCGTATTCTCTTACCAATATATTGTCTCAAACTCGCATTTTCCATCATGATTACCTCGTTATTTATTATCTTACAAGGTTTATAGTAAAGAAGAAACTTCTTAAAAGGTTTTTAATTATATGTTTTAGTTGTTAAAAGCTAAAGAACGCGGTATAATAACCTTAAAAGATTAATTTAATACAGATGGAGGTTTTATGAAAAAGAGCAAAAATTTAAATTCTCAAGGTTCAATTCGTAAATTGAAAGGTTTTGGTGCAGTCGGTGTATTGACCTTTGGTTTGTTGGCAGGGGTATCTGCCAAGGCTGAAGAGGTTGTCACTGCGACCAATGGTGATGGTGCTACTGAGGTAGTAGCGGACGAAACGTCTACTAAAGAATTGCTTGAGCAGTCTGTAGAGACAACTGCTAACCAAGTAGAAGAAGCTCAAACGGCTGTTACTCAAGCAGAAGAGGTTGTGACAACAGCTCAAGAGCAGTTGGCGACTGAGCAAGAAGAGAAACGTGACGCTGATGAGGTTGCACAGCAAGCTCGTCAGGAGTATGCGACAGCGCAAGCTGACGTGACGACTAAGACGGCTGGGTTGACTACTGCAGAAGAAGCTGTAACAACGGCTCAAAAAGAGGTTGAAACGGCTCAAGAGGGTATCCAACCTGCTGAGGAAGCGGATGTTCAACGCCAAGAAGCGATTGACAAAGCTCAAACAGCGGTAGATTTTGCTAAGTTGGATGTCACACAGGCTGAAGCGGATGCGAAAACAGCAAACGATGCAGTGGTGATTGCTGAGGCTGAAGTTATTCAAGCTCAAGCGGAAGTAAATCAAGCGCAAGCTGAGGTTGACTCTCTCTTCTCTGTCAAATTGTCTGATACATACGGTCAATTGTTGAAAGACTTTTATGTAGCTGACAAGAATAAGGATGCTGTTGAGCGTGAACGTATTTGGACAGAGCTTGAGGCTGAAAGCAAGCGTCTACTTGCTGAAAGTCGTGCTAACAACACAATGGACAACTTGAAAGAAGCTCTTAATGCTGTTGAGTCCAACCAGCGTGTTATCATCAAGCAAGGTGGTAACGGCTTGAATGAGATGACGATGGCGGATTGGATTGAGTTGACGCAGTATGCTCAGTTGATTGTCAACGATATTCGTGACCAACTTGGCATTGACACGAAGGTCTTGGTATCTCAAGGTTCGATGGGTTTTGCTAAGACAATCTCAGATGGGTATCTACGTCTTAACCACCCTATTGGGATGGGTCATAACATTCAGGCGATTAGAGGTGGGGTTAGTGCGTACGGTCAGGCTTTTGCAGAGAATGGAACCCCTGACGTTATCCGCTACGATTTTCAAGACTACACAATGGCTGACTTGAAGCTTCGTATTGCAAGCACTCTTGTAGATATGATGTTAGATGACGCTCGTGATTGGCAAGCATTTGGACATGCTATTATAACAGCAGGTCTGCGTGGTGCTGATTCAAGTAACACTACTGGTGTTCAGTATTTGGGTATCTACGGTAACACAGTAGACCTTGGCTCAAGCATCCTGCATGAGTACACGAATGGTAAAATCTCTGACTCTATCAAAGAAGGTCTACTAGAAAATCCAGTAAACCCACAAGAGCTCAAGCAAGCCTTGACAGAAGCCCAAACTCGTTTGGCTACTGCTCAAATGCAGGTTTCAGGTGCTAAGGTCAATGCGGACACAGCTCAAACCGCTCTAACTACAGCTCAGGGTATCTTAACTCAAGCCGAGGCTGAGTTGAAATCTGCACTTGCTGTACCGCTTCAAACTCCATTGGCGAACGAAGCTCTTAAACAGGCTAAGTCTAACCTTACAACGGCTGTATTCAACCGTGCATCTGCTGACACAGCTCTTACAACAGCTAAGACTGTTCGTGATGAAAAGTTGAAAGCCTTGAATGATGCCAATGCCGAGGTTACTCGTCAAACAGCTGATATTCCAGTTGCACTTAACAATGTAAACTCTGCTGAGTCTAAGTTGAATGTTGCTAAGACTGCTTTGAACGATGCTTTGAATAAGCACACTCAGGCTGTCGATGCTTACAAGCTCTACATGAACTCTTTGGTTACGCCTGAGACACCTGAAGTGCCAGTTACTCCTGAGACACCAGTTGAAACTCCTGTTGAGACTCCTGAGAAACCAGTTGAAACTCCTGAGAAGCCAGTTGAAACTCCTGTTGAGACTCCTGAGACACCAGTTGAAACTCCTGAGACACCAGTTGAAACTCCTGAGAAGCCAGTGACCATTGATGTTATTGTGGGCGAGGACGGTATCCCAGTTATCACTGCGAAGGGTGAGCCTGCTTACCATGAGTTACCAACTATTGACATTTCAACTCTTGGTCTTCCGACTGAAGGGGTTCCTGTTGAAGAAGTTCCTGTTGAAGAGGTGCCAAGCACTGAAGTACCTACTACTGAAGGAAAAACTCCTGTAGTTACGGTGGACTATGCGCCTACATTTGAAACTAAGGGTGATGTTCAGGTAACTCCTAAAGTAGTTAATCATTCTTCAGAATTGAAACAATCTACTGAAGATAGTGTCAAAATATTACCTAATACAGGTGATACAAAGACTAACTTGAGCTATCTTGGACTAGGTATTCTTGGTTTAGGTGCTTTGGTGAAGAGTAGAAAGAAATATCGTTAAAAAGAAATATCTTCTTACTTTTAATTAGTAGGAAGATATTTTTGATTTTTAAAACTGGAAATTTTTTACCTATGAGTAGGGAAATATATAGATGTAAAAACTACTATAGTTACTCCGAAATGCTTCTTGGTCAAAACTTGGTCAGACTGTATTTTTATAAAAATTCTGCATAATTTAGGAAATACATAAATATTTTATAAAATTTCATGTGGTCAAAATTTGGTCAAATTCCTTCTTTTCATTACTCCATAGATAAGTGACAAACCCTTGATTATCGCTATTTTTGTTATCTATTTTAACTTATTTTAACGTACAATTATCTGTTGGCGGAGTAAATAAAGCATAGGAAACCTTGAGAAATCAAGGTTTTTTCTTATTTTTTCATAAAAAAAATCATCTCAGAATTTCTTCTAAGATGATTTTATTGTACGATATCGATATCTATAAAATTGATAGCCGATAAAAATACACATGGTACTGATGGAAAGAATCATTCCGATGGAAAAACCTTGGGGTGTAAACGTTAGAATTGCTTGTGTTTGTCCGGGCTTGACATCGACTTTCATGAATCCATTTTGAGCTTTTTGAATGCTTACTGGCTTACCATCAATAGTTGCAGACCACCCCTTATCATAAGGCAGGGTAAAAAGAAGCGATGCATCATTCTCTGTTTCAAAGTCAACAGTGACCTTATTACCTTTTGTTCTTGTAACAACATTTTTTTCTTTTAGTATAGATACGGCATCTTTGAATGCAATTAGATCTAGACGGTAGAATTGCGGCTTATCAAAGGAAACTTGCGCATTTTCAGGGAAATAAATGTCAACTTGAACTTCAACTTTTTCTGGGAAATACCCAACATTAAAGAATGAGAAGGCATTATCTAGTGTAAATTCATTTGACTGGTTGTTGACAGTTATGACAACTTTTTTTGAACTTTCGTTTGCAAAAGTTATTTTTGGTAGATTTAGATAAACTTGGCTGTCTGCAGGGATAGTTAATGTGTAACTTGCCTTTGCAGCAGCTTCTTCATCTGTTTTATTGACAGTAATTCTGTTACCTAGTTCTACGGTATTTTGAGAAGATGTAATAGGAATAGAGTAATAATATTTTTGTGTCAATCCTGTCAACTGATTTAGGAAATTTGTTTGGTTGTCAAGGGTAAGATTTGTAAACTTGACATCCTTGTAAACAGAATTTGTCAAAATAGCCAGACCTTGATGAAAACTATTTTCATAGAGACTGATTGAGTCAGTACTTTTGTATAATGAAAATCCAAATTTTTGCGGGTAGGTAGTTGCTAAGTTGTATTTGATGCCAAATAAACTGTCAGCTATGATGGTGTTGTTTTGATAACGAAGATTGAGATTGGTACCATCTGAACGGAAGCCAAGCTTATCTAGGACTGAACTGGAGGCCCTGTTACGGATAGAAGAGAATTGAGAAATACCATTGTAGTTGTATTTCATGCTATCGTTGCCAGTTTGTGGCAATAGTCGTTCCGTACGATAGAAGGTAGTATTATCGTTTTTTGCAATGTTGACAAGACTGTCAACGTCTGTCAACTTTTCTTCATAATTGGATCGGCTTGGGAAATGCCATTCATTTGCTAAGCCTTGGACCTGATATTGTGTATGGATTCCAGTTTCAAATAGCCCAAAAGCTAGGAAGGCTAGACTTACCCAAGTCAGAGGTAACTTGTATTTTTGAAAAGCCAAAAATAGGATGAGATAGGCGAATAGAAACTCAAGTGTCAGTAGGAAGTTTACATCGGCTAAAAAATCATATTTATCTCTAAATAGATAGGTTAGAAGATAGCCAATTATGAGAGAAGCGAAGGGGAAAATGAGTTGCTTCATAGTAACATGTTCAAGTCTCTGTAGAGTTTCAGCTGCTAGGTATATGAGGATGGTTGAGAGCACCCAGGCATATCGATAGAGAAACATATTTGGAGCATGCATCCCTTGCCAAAATAAGTTCAAAGGCTGGAGGTAAAAACTAGCAATGACAAAGCTGACTAGCAGACCATACGAACATCTCACTGTCCACTTGATATCTTTTAGTGTAAAGAAAATCAGTGATAAAATAAGTGGTAAAATTCCAACGGAAATCATCGGAATTGAGCCGAATTTGGTTGTATCGAAACTACCAACTAAATTCTTAGCAAAAAAGTCCAAATACCAAGAATCTTCTGTTTTTAGATTGACAACCTGTGTAAATTTTTCGCCATGTGTTTTTAAATCTAAATATGTTGGCAGGAGCATAAATAGGCTGCTTAGAGCAGATAACATTGACACGACTGTGAAGTTAATAAAGGTTCTTATTCTATTTTTTTCTATCCAAGATAATTGAACAAAAGTCCACAGAGTGAGGAAAATGGCAGCCATAAAGCCGAAGTAGTAATTTTGTACAAATAAGCAAGTCAATGCCACATAGTAGATAATTTGTTTATTTTCTCTTACCAGCTGATGTAATCCTAGAAGGATGATTGGGATCAGGATAAAGACATCAAGCCAACTATTGATTTCCAACTGACTAGTAGAAAAACTCATCAGGGCGTATGCACTAGAAAGAAGAAGTGCCCATGGAATAGTTACTTTTTTATAGATTCCCTTTAAACTAATAAAAGTTGACAATCCTATCAACCCGAACTTGACAATAGTGACAAGGTAAAGAGCATCAGGCATGGATTGTAAATCAAAGAAAAAAACAATCGGAGATAGGAAGGAACCAAGATAGTAGGAGGATAGAGCGTAGAAGTTTAGACCTAAACCACTAGTAAAGGTGTAAAAGAGAGAGCCTTCTCCGTGTAAAGCATTTCGTAAAGTTTGATTAAAGATGACATATTGATGAAATCCATCACTGGCCAATATAGTTGTATCACTTCCCCACCAGATTCCTTGAAATGCTAAGACGATAGAAATAATAGTCAGCGGAATAAGGAAAGATAAGAGATAATAAAAGGATGTTTTTGTAAATATTTTTTTCATAGATTTAAAAGAAAAGGCGAATAAATCGCCTTTTTATTATGCTTTCCAAAGTTCTTGTACTTTTGCTTGTACTTCAGCATTTTCCAAGAATTCATCATAAGTTTCGTCGATTCGGTCGATAACACCGTTTTTAGAAATGACGATGATATGGTTTGCTAAAGTTTGAATAAATTCGTGGTCATGGCTGGCAAAGATGATGGATTCTTTAAAAGCTTTCAAACCATCGTTCAGACTGGAAATTGATTCCAAGTCCAAGTGGTTGGTTGGATCATCTAAGACCAAGACATTTGACTTGAGGAGCATGAGTTTTGACAACATAACGCGTACCTTTTCGCCCCCTGATAGGACGTTGACAGGTTTGTTAACCTCATCGCCAGAGAAGAGCATACGGCCCAAGAAACCGCGCAAGAAGGTATTGTCATCTTCTTCCTTGCTGGCAAATTGACGGAGCCAATCAAGGATAGATTCGTTGGTATCAAAATCACGAGAATTGTCTTTTGGTAAGTAAGATTGACTAGTCGTCACACCCCATTTGACAGTTCCTTCATATTCAATATCACCCATAAGAGCACGAATGAGAGCAGTTGTTTGGATGTCGTTTTGACCAATAAGAGCAGTCTTGTCACCTGGACGCAGGATAAAGCTGATATTGTCAAGAATCGTTTCACCATCGATGACAACTTTCAAGTTTTCAACTGTTAGGAGGTCATTACCGATTTCACGTTCTGATTTGAAGTTGATAAATGGATACTTACGGCTAGAAGGAATAATTTCCTCTAACTCGATTTTATCCAGCATCTTTTTCCGTGAAGTAGCTTGCTTAGACTTTGAAGCATTGGCAGAGAAACGGGCAACGAATTCTTGCAATTCCTTGATTTTTTCTTCTGCTTTTGCGTTACGATCTGCTTGCAGACGGGCAGCCAATTCACTGGATTGTTTCCAGAAGTCGTAGTTACCTACGAAAATCTTGATTTTTCCAAAGTCAAGGTCAGCCATGTGGGTACATACTTTGTTGAGGAAATGGCGGTCGTGGGATACAACGATAACTGTATTTTCAAAGTCAATCAAGAAATCTTCGAGCCAGTTGATAGATTGGATATCGAGACCGTTGGTTGGCTCGTCCAAAAGAAGAACATCAGGCTTACCAAAGAGGGCCTTAGCCAAGAGGACCTTAACCTTCTCACCGTTGGTCAATTCGCTCATGTTTTGGTAGTGGAGGTCTTCTGAAATGTTGAGGTTTTGGAGCAATTGAGAAGCTTCACTTTCAGCTTCCCAGCCACCAAGTTCAGCAAACTCACCTTCTAATTCAGCGGCACGAACGCCATCTTCATCAGAAAAATCTTCCTTCATATAAATAGCATCTTTCTCTTTCATGATGCTATAAAGTTGCTCATTCCCCATGATAACGACATCAATCACGCGCTCATCTTCATAGTCGAAATGGTTCTGACGTAACACAGAAAGGCGCTCGTCTGGACCAAGTGAGATATGGCCTGTTGATGGTTCAATGTCACCAGCAAGAATTTTCAAAAATGTAGATTTACCAGCACCATTGGCACCAATCAAACCATAGGTATTTCCTGCTGTAAATTTGATGTTAACATCATCAAATAGTTTGCGGTCGCTAAAGCGAAGCGACACGTCTGATACTGTAAGCATAGTTTCTCCTCTATTTTCTGTCTATTAGTCTTATTGTACTAGAAAGAACTTGAATTTTCAATGAATTACATTGGAATCAAGATATCTTCATCATAATGTTTATGGTCTTTTTGAAGACTGAAGCCACGTCCACGCACTTGACTCGCAGGCATAACAACCATAAAGGCAGTTTCATCAATTTCTAATACCGCTGTCTCCAGTTTCTGCATTTCTGGAATAGAGATGGTAGTCATCAACATGCGCTTGTCAACCCCTGTAAAGCCACCGATAATTGGAAGCTCTGTCACACCGCGATCAGCAACTTTTGTGATGTAGTCTTTAATTTGACTTGATTTTTGAGAAATAATCATGACATTTCGAGATGATTGAGAACCAGACATCATGCGGTTGACAATATAAGTAATGGTCATTAGGGCAATAATCGAGTACATAACAGTATCAGTATCGAAGGCAACAAATCCAAGACCAACGATAATACCATCAATAATAGCCATTGTCAGACCTAATGATAAAGGGGTGTACTTGTGAATAAATTGAATAAGAATACCTGTTCCACCAGTAGATGAATTTCCTAGAAAGACAAGTCCTAGTCCAAAACCAAGGATTATTCCACCAAAAATAGCAGCGAGCAAAGGATTTTCTGTCAAGCTTGGTAAACCAGCTGTCAACTTGATACAAAATGGATAAATCAAGGAACCGTAAACGGTTTTGATGAAAACAGATTTTCCTAAAAAGACCCAACAAAGTATCAGGAGGGGAATGTTGCAGTAAAGGACAAAATCAGAAGGATTCCAGCCCAATAGCGTATTAAGTGCTATAGCAAGACCTCCAACCCCTCCAGAAACAATATTATTCTCTAAAAATAGACTGTTAAAACCAACAGCCATGACAATGGAACCCAAAGTTACATAGGCAAAATCTTTGATCCGTTCTTTCATAGCTTCTCCTTATTTGAATATCATAGAATGCAACTTCTATTATCCCTAAAATCCAGCTTATCGTCAAGGCTTGGAAGTATTGACTTTCTATTTTTTAAAAGGTATAATAGAGGTCAATCAGAAGAGTAGGTAATCTTCCATTTTTAGAGAGCTTGTGGTCGCTGTAAACAAGTAATGGTGATTGGTGAATGGACTGATTTTGTAATGAATTCGAACCAATAAGGATTCGGCTAGCAGGCCTTATGTGCATTGAGATGGGAGTATCTGCTCCTAAGTAAGGTGGTACCGTGTCTTAGACGCCCTTGCACAGTTTCTGTGCGGGGCTTTTTTTATGAAAATTATCAGATGAGGTGAAGGAATGACCAAACCAATTATTTTGACGGGAGACCGTCCAACAGGTAAACTCCATATCGGCCACTATGTTGGCTCCTTGAAAAATCGTGTTCTACTGCAAAATGCTGGACAGCATGAACTTTTTGTATTTTTAGCAGATCAACAAGCGTTGACAGACCATGCCAAAGAACCACAAAAAATTATCGAATCAGTTGGTAATGTGGCACTGGACTATCTCGCAGCAGGTCTTGATCCAGCTAAGACAACGATTTTCATCCAAAGTCAAATTCCTGAATTGGCAGAGTTGACCATGTACTACATGAACTTGGTATCTGTTGCACGTCTAGAACGCAATCCAACTGTAAAAACCGAGATTGCTCAGAAGGGATTTGGCGAAGGAATTCCAGCTGGTTTCTTGGTCTATCCTGTGTCACAAGCGGCGGACATTACAGCCTTCAAGGCAAATTTTGTCCCTGTAGGAAATGACCAGAAGCCGATGATTGAGCAGACCCGTGAAATCGTTCGTAGTTTCAACCATGCTTATCAAACCGATATTTTGGTGGAGCCAGAGGGCATCTATCCTGAAAATGAAGCAGCTGGTCGCTTGCCAGGTTTGGACGGTAATGCCAAGATGTCTAAGTCACTTGGAAATGGTATTTATCTGGCCGATGACATGGATACACTCAAAAAGAAAGTCATGTCCATGTACACAGATCCAAACCACATTCGTGTAGAAGATCCAGGTCAGATTGAAGGAAATATGGTTTTCCACTATCTTGATGTATTTGGTCGTGAAGAAGATCGTGCCGAGATTGAAGCTATGAAGGAGCACTATCAACGTGGTGGTTTGGGCGATGTGAAGACCAAACGTTATTTGCTGGACATCTTAGAGAGAGAATTAGGACCAATCCGTGAACGTCGTCTGGAGTTTGCACAGGATATGGGACAGGTCTATGCAATGTTAGAAGCAGGCAGCCAAAAAGCTCGTCAAGTCGCAGCAAGCACTTTGGATCAAGTCAAGGATGCAATGGGAATTAACTACTTTAAATAAGGTTAACGATAAAAGAGCAATGTTTTAAAAACGTTGCTTTTTTCGTTTGTTTTATGACGAAGTAAAAACCAAACGTTCGAATTTCTAAAAGAAAGAAGGAATGAATTTTCTGAATTATTATTGTTTCTTATTTTAAAGCGAATAATATTTGACAAATGATTTCAAAATGTTATCATAAATAAAATAATTGTAGCGATAGCTAGTAAGAAAAAAAGAAAAGAGGAAGAAAATGTCAAACTGGGACACTAAATTTTTGAAAAAAGGCTTTACCTTTGATGATGTATTACTTATTCCGGCTGAAAGTCATGTATTGCCACATGATATTGATTTAAAAACGCAATTAGCACCAAATTTGACCCTTAATCTTCCGATTATTTCTGCTGCCATGGACACTGTAACAGATAGTAAAATGGCTATTGCAATGGCACGTGCAGGTGGTTTGGGCGTCATCCATAAGAATATGTCTATTGCAGAGCAGGCTGATGAGGTTCGTAAGGTAAAACGTTCTGAAAATGGTGTCATTATCGATCCATTCTTCTTAACTCCTGAGCACACAATCGCAGAAGCTGAGAAACTCATGGGGACCTACCGTATCTCTGGTGTGCCAATCGTAGAAACCATGGAAAATCGTAAGTTGGTTGGCATCATTACCAACCGTGATATGCGTTTTATTTCAGATTACTCACAGCCAATTTCTACCAACATGACTAGCGATGGCTTGGTAACAGCACCAGTTGGAACAGACTTGGCGACAGCTGAGGCTATTCTCCACAAACATCGCATTGAAAAATTGCCATTGGTTGATGAAAACGGTCGTTTGTCAGGCTTGATTACCATCAAAGATATTGAGAAAGTGATTGAGTTCCCAAATGCTGCAAAAGATGAATTTGGTCGTCTCTTGGTTGCGGGTGCTGTTGGTGTCACATCTGATACTTTTGAACGTGCAGAAGCTCTCTTTGAAGCAGGTGCAGATGCCATTGTCATCGATACAGCTCATGGTCACTCAGCAGGTGTTCTTCGTAAAATCAAAGAAATCCGTGATCACTTCCCAACTCGTACCTTGATTGCCGGCAATATTGCCACAGCTGAAGGAGCTCGTGCTCTTTATGAAGCTGGTGTTGATGTTGTCAAGGTCGGTATTGGCCCAGGTTCAATCTGTACAACACGTGTCATCGCAGGTGTCGGTGTACCACAAGTGACAGCTATCTATGATGCAGCTGGTGTTGCGCGTGAATATGGAAAAACGATTATTGCTGACGGTGGTATCAAGTATTCAGGAGATATTGTCAAGGCACTTGCAGCTGGTGGTCATGCCGTTATGCTTGGTTCTATGTTTGCAGGAACGGATGAAGCACCAGGTGAGACAGAAATCTTCCAAGGTCGTAAGTTCAAGACCTATCGTGGTATGGGCTCTATCGCAGCCATGAAACAAGGTTCAAAAGACCGTTACTTCCAAGCCTCTGTCAATGAAGCCAACAAACTTGTTCCAGAAGGAATTGAAGGACGTGTAGCCTATAAAGGTTCTGTTGCAGATATGATTTTCCAAATGGTTGGAGGACTTCGCTCAGGTATGGGTTATGTAGGTGCTGGTAACTTGAATGAGTTGCATGAAAATGCTCAGTTCATCGAAATGTCAGGTGCTGGTTTGAAAGAAAGCCATCCACACGATGTTCAAATCACAAACGAAGCTCCAAACTATTCAGTACAGTAAACAAAAACATACTAAGATTAGTAGTGAGGAAATCTCCGACGGGAGAAAGTACTCACTACTTTTTCTTTATGATAAAGTAGAGGTGTCTTGTTAAGTCGTAGGGCTTTTTGACGCTAG
>NZ_POPB01000451.1 GCF_002964045.1 Streptococcus suis
ATTGATAGTTGGATTGCCTTGAGATTGGGCTAGTTTTAATAAAGGTGTTTCGAATGGTTGATAGATTACATCCGCAACCAAAAGATTTTCAGGAAAGCGAATGGTAGAAGGAACAGGTTGAGAATACCCATCCATGCCTACACTGGTTCCGTTGACTAGTAAGTCGGAATTGGTAATATGTTCCTGTAGTAATTGGCTATCTTCGAGCGCTAGGACCTGCATAGGAACTCCAGTTGCTTGAGCAATAGGTGTAAGACTCGCCTGTGTTCTTTCCAAGCTTTGTTGTCGGCAGAAAATAGTAATT
>NZ_POPB01000452.1 GCF_002964045.1 Streptococcus suis
AAATTATTAAACAACAGACCTCAACGATTGAACAACTTACCAACGAGTTGACCCTCCTTCGTGAACAGGTTGAGTATCTGAGACAGAAACTCTACGGAAAATCATCAGAGAAGGTTGTGTATCAACCAGGTCAGCTGAGCTTGTTTGGGGAGGAAAGTCTCCCTGAAGAAGAAGCTGACTTACCCAGTTGAAACAGAAACCATTACTTATAAACGCAAGAAAGCTAAGGGAGTTCGTCAGGCTATTTTTAGTCAATTCACTCCAGAGATTGTTCATCACGAATTGCAGGGCGAAGACTGCACTTGTCCAGACTGTCATGGTCAGTTGAAAGAGATTGGTTCTACTGTTCAACGACAAGAGTTGATCTTCATTCCCGCACAATTAAAGCGGATTGACCATGTTCAACACGCATACAAGTGTCAGGCATGTAGTCAGAAGAATCTAAGCGATAAGATTATCAAGGCTCCTGTTCCTAAGGCACCTTTGGCACACAGCTTGGGTTCAGCCTCTATCATCGCCCACACCATTCACCAGAAATTCAATCTGAAGGTGCCAAATTACCGTCAGGAAGAGGATTGGCACAAGCTTGGCCTACCCATCAGTCGGAAGGAAATAGCTAACTGGCACATCAAGTCTAGTCAGTATTATTTCGAGCCGATTTATAACCTGTTGCACGAGAAATTGTTGGAGCAGCCTATTCTCCATGCGGATGAAACCTCCTATAAGGTTCTAGAAAATGATAGCCAGATGACCTTCTACTGGACATTCTTATCTGGGAAGCATGAGAAAAAGGGTATCACCCTCTATCATCACGACAAGCGTCGGAGTGGCTTGGTTGTGGAGGAATTTCTTGGAGATTATACAGGTTACGTACATTGTGACATGTGGAGTGCTTATCGGCAATTAGACCAGGCTCAGCTAGTTGGCTGTTGGGCTCATGTTAGACGAAAGTTCTTTGATGCGACTCCTAAGAAGACCGACAAGACTTCTTTAGGAGCTAAGGGTTTAGCCTATTGCGACCGCCTGTTTGCCTTGGAGAATGACTGGGCTGACTTGTCTACTGAGGAGCGACTGCATAAACGACAGACAGAGTTGGCTCCCTTGATGGACGAGTTCTTTGATTGGTGCCGTGAACAGGCTGTCTTGCCAGGCTCCAAATTGGGTACTGCAATAGAGTATAGCCT
>NZ_POPB01000453.1 GCF_002964045.1 Streptococcus suis
GGCTCTTTGTCAACTGTAGTGGGTAGATGAAAAGCTAACACCTAGAGAGGACGAAGTTCGTTCTCTCTTTCTTTATGTTCAAAGCAATCAAAATACGTTTTTTAAAATTTTCAAAGTTCCTGAAACCAAAGGCATTTCTTTTAATGACTTTGATGAGATTGTTGGTAGCTTCCAGTTTGGCGTTGGAATAAGGCAATTCCATGGCGTTTAAAACCTTGTCTATATCCTTTAGAAATGTCTTAAATACCGTCTGGAAAATAGGATTAACATTGGCTATTTCCTGTTCGATAAGGTCAAAGAAATGATCTGAGTTTTTCTCTTGGAAATGGAACAAGAGAAGCTGATAGAGTTCATAGTGTTGTCGGAGTTCATCTGAGTAGGATAGGAGTTTTTCTAGGATTTCCTTGTTAGTCAAGTGCATGCGAAACATAGGGCGATAAAATCGTTTATCGCTGAGTTTACGGCTATCTTTTTGTATCAATTTCCAGTAGCGTTTCAAGGCTCGGTATTCGTGCGATTTTCTGTCGAATTGATTCATAATTTGAATACGGAAACGGTTCATAGCACGACTAAGGTGTTGAACAATATGAAAGCGGTCAAGTACTATCTTGGCATTTGGAAATAGTTGTTTAGCAAGTTGATAATAGGGACTAAACATATCCATGGTAATGACTTTGACTTGATTTCTAACCTTTCTAGGATAGCGTAGAAAGTGGTTTCGGATGGTTGCTTGTGTTCTTCCGTCCAGAATGGTAATAACATTTAGGGAATTGAAATCTTGAGCGATAAAGCTCATTTTCCCCTTTTTGAAGGCATACTCATCCCAGCTCATCACCTCAGGTAAGGTATTCCAATCTGTTTCAAACTTGAACTCATTTAGCTTTCGACTAACTGATGATGTTGAGATAGATAGCCTGTGTGCAATATGTGTCATTGCTTGATTTTCGATGAGTAATTGGGCGATTTTCTGGTTAACCGCGACAGAAATTTGGTGGTTCTTCTTGACAAGAGGAGTTTCAGCAACAGTCATTTTCCCACATTCTTTGCACTTGAAACGACGCTTTCTAAGTCGGATAAGCAAGGGATAACCAGCAGTTTCTAGGTAGGGGATTTTAGAGGCCTTCTGGAAGTCGTATTTGGCCATTTGTCCCTTGCAGGAAGGGCATTTAGGGGCTGTATAATCCAAGTGACCGTGGAGTTCTAAGTGAGTTCCTAGGTCATATTCATTAGAGATAGTGATATTTTTGTCTTTAATTCTGAGAAGATTTGTGATAAGATTTAGTTGTTCCATATGAGTCTTTCTAAAATGATAGTTTGAGCACTTTTCATTATAGGTCATATGGAACTTTTTTTCTATACTCAAAAAGGCTCCATAATTTCCATGGTGGATTTACCCACTACAGAAATTATAGAGCC
>NZ_POPB01000454.1 GCF_002964045.1 Streptococcus suis
CATCTCGAATTTCCAAAGCATCTTTGAGAATGTCTCTTTCTTTCTGTGACAAATCCGCCTCAAACGGCTCCTCACGTTCCGTGACAATTAAAGGAATAAAGAATTTTTCGACAATCTCGCTTCTATAATCTCGGTAATCTAATTTCATAGTTTTCTTTCTAAGTATTCACTAATGACTTTGCAGGCTTAATCCCTGTAAGAACAGTATAGCCCAACAACCCCACAGAAAGCAAGAGGAAGATAAGGGAGATACTGGTCGGAGAAAGCACCGTCACCAGCAGAGCTA
>NZ_POPB01000455.1 GCF_002964045.1 Streptococcus suis
CTTCCCAAGATAGCGGATTCTCAATAAAGATACCTTCACGGCATCGCTGAAATACAAAATGTAAATGGTCTGCTAAGGCTAGATACAAAGACAAATCAAACTGAACTTCTAAAGTTTCTTCTGCCCTATTGATAATGGCATTGACTACTTCCACTTCACTGCTCTCCATTTGCAGGTACAGACTTGATAAATCTGATTGTTGATAGTCATTTTGTAGCACAAAGGTTCTCTCGATTTTACTGGTGTCTAATTCTTCCCCTGCTTTTTTCTGAAAACCTAATCCTTTCCCCATGACAATCAACTCACGGCCCTGCTGA
>NZ_POPB01000456.1 GCF_002964045.1 Streptococcus suis
ACAAAGAAAAAAGCGTCTGCATGCTTGCGGGCAAGCTGCAGCGCTTTTCTGGAGGAGATATGAAAATTAAAAAAAGGAGCGGTGAACAACGCTTTGAAACACTATCAAATAAATCATTTTGGCTGAAATTCTTGATATTTTTCGGTTGCCTATTTCACGACATTTTTTCAAGAATTAAGAATGGTCAAGATTTCAGAGAGTACGGCCTAACATTGTACTGTGGTAGACAGGGAGCAGGGAAAACAATGGCAATGACCGAGTACTTGGAACGAATGCGGAAGAAGTATCCTAAAGCCATTATCTGTACGAATTTTGGCTACGTTCATCAAACCTTACCAATGACTGACTGGAAGCAGATTTTTACAGTTCGCAATGGTCTGGACGGTGTTATTTTTGCCATCGATGAGATCCAAAACGAATACAACTCGGCCAGCTGGAAGAACTTCCCAGAGGGTTTGTTGGCAGAGATTACACAACAACGGAAACAGCGTATAAAAATTGTTGGCACATCCCAGGTATTTACCAGGGTTGTGAAACAGCTTCGAGAACAGACATTTGAGGTTGTAGACTGTCGCACCCTTGCAGGCCGTTGGACTTTTACCAAAGCATTCGACGCAGAAGAATACAATGCAGTTTGTGACCGCCCAGAAGTGAAAATGAAACTTCGTAGACTTTGGCGGAAGAATTTTGTGCAGACAAAACGACTTCGAGAACTGTATGACAGTTACGCTAAAATTGAGCAGCTAACAAAAGAGTTAGAGAGCTAAAAAAGGGGCTGCAAGCCCCTTTTGAGAAAGCTCCGCAGGAGCTTTCTTCTTATCTTGATACTAATAGAAATAACTCACGGCGAAAAAATCAGTTAAAAAAGAGGGCTAAACCCTTGATATTACTGAGTTTTTGGACACAAAAAAAGCCTTGTTATTTGTGAAAGCTTTTGTTATAATTTAGGTGTTCAATCAAAATTATTTAGAAAGGTTTCACTGGATGGACAAGGTCTTTTCATCTTTTGTAATTACAGGTAAATTATAACATGGAGCATACCCAAAATCAAGCTCAAATACTCATAGATAAGAATTCTAAAGGCAAAAAAAGAGATTGGCGAGGTCGCAAGATTGCTAGTTTAAAATTGTCGGAAGTCTTTCAAAATTTGGACTACAAGGCGAGCATGGTCGAGCGTGTTTCATCATGTGCAGAAGCCTTACGATTTCATAAGCAACCAGACGGAAGATTGAAACTATACCAGGCTTACTTTTGTAAGAACAAATTATGCCAGATGTGTAACTGGAGGCGTTCAATGAAATATTCTTATCAAACGGCTTGCATAGTCAATGAAGCTATGAAGCAATTTCCGAAAGGTCGATTTCTATTTCTGACCCTTACAGTAAAGAATGTGCCAGGCTCTGAATTAAATGGCACATTAACGCAATTAACGAAGTCATTCGATAGACTTTTCAAGCGGAAGAAAGTACAGGCAAATTTACTGGGCTATCTTCGTTCAATAGAGGTTACTTACAACGAAGACAGAAAAGACTATCATCCACATATACACGTTCTATTGTTTGTTAGAGGGGCTTACTTTAATAGTAAAGCTAATTATTTAACTCAAGAAGAATGGGCAGAATTATGGGCAAAATCTCTCAAAGTTGATTATGTGCCAATGGTTGATATACGAGCAGTTAAGGACCAGGGCAAAGGGCTGCATGGTGCTATTCTGGAAACTGCAAAATATCCAACTAAACCATTTGAATTATCTTTAGAAAATGCTCAAGTAGTAGATGACTTGTACAACGGTCTATATCGCAAACGTCAATTGGGTTATGGTGGGCTATTCAAGGAAATCAAGAAGAAGCTAGCTCTTGATGATGCCGAAAATGGTGATTTGGTACATACTACAGACGATAGCGAAGTTTCGGACGGTACTAAAATTGTTGCGATCTGGAACGCAACAAAGCAAAACTATTTTATAAAATAATGAGGTTGCGTATGACAAGGGATATATATATTGCTCGTAAACTTTTTAAGTTGGATGATTTAAATGATAAGGTTAGAGAAATTGCTGTTGACCGAAATATTGAAGAATTAGAAGATTTGACCGCAATCATTGAAGAAACGATAACACAGTTAGCTAGAGCATTATGAGAATTGGCTGATATTGTAAAATGATTGCATAATTGGTAAAATCTGTTATACTATAAGCAAGCAAAGATATTCGTTAGAATATACCAAAGCCCCCAGGAATTGCCGTTCCTGAGGGCTTTTTTTACGTTCTCAAAAGAGATTAACGGGTAGGGCTAGCTATCGGTTAAGCTCATCATCTAACCACTTGCAAACGAAGTAAGCGACAACGTTAGCCACGATGTTGAGCAAGAGCTCTAGCAAGATATCCATCAGATTATACCTCCCTTCAAGTTATTCACTATTGGGGCAGATAGCACTACTATTTTATCATATTTTTACACGTGTAAAAATATTCGGTTATTAATGCCGACGTGGCATTCTCCAGGACAAAAAATGTTCGTTTTTTTTGGAAGCAGTGAACGTTTTATGTCGCGAAAGTTCATTGAAGACAAGCTGGGACAGATTAAACTAGAAATCGTGTTGGTGGGGCATTAGACCGACCAACAGACGATTTTCTAAGTTTAGTCCCAGGTTTCTTGTCGTCAATGAAACCGTGAAATAAATATATAAAATGCATAGACTAACCTAAGCAGTGCAATTTAACAAGAAATGGAACATTTTTTGTTAAATTGCTTTTTTTTTTTAGGAATTTTAATTTTTTTGCGAATAGATTAAGTGACCAGGAAAAAACACAAGGAGGTAAAAAATGAAAAATGATGTTTTAATTCTTGGAGCTCGTCCCTATGATTTTACCGATGAAAATACAGGTAAACAGATTGCAGGGGTTACTTTATGGGTACTGCCTTTTACAAATGAAGACCCGGCAAATCAAATTGGATTACTACCAGTCAAATATAGTTTGACACCGGAACAATTTGCAGTGATTGCCGGAGCGAGTTTTCCAGCTGTTGCAGAAATGCACATGCAGTTAAATATTGCTACTAAACGTATCAAGTTTGATCACTTTGAAAATATTCAGCCAGTAGATTTAGAAAAGGCTGCTTAATCAATGGAAGGGGTGTCTAGTGAAGAAATTGTCGGCTATAACAAGGCTCTCCTTGAAAAAATGGACCGACAAATTAAACTGAATGAAAACATTGAGAACGAACTCAAAAAGATAAATGAACGCTTAGAACAGACTGAAACGGCAAGAGTTGAAGCAGAAAAGCAAAAGCAAGCTGAAGAACAGGCAAGAATTGAGCGAGGGGAGCAGACTACTGAAGAAAAAAGCCTGACAGCCTTGGAAAATCTTACAAAGGTTATCCAGGAGCAACCCCCTTCCTCAGATGATGCTATTCTGAAAGAACTTAAAAAATTAAATTCTAGCTATTCCGAATTGAAAACCTCAGAAACAACGAAACAAGTTCAAAAACTAGTGACTACAATTTCTAAAGATTACGAGGGTATGAAATTACAAAACTCTGTGATTAATAGTTATGGACTAATTTTTATACCTGCTATCCTTTTATTTGTATTTCTCCATAATCTCCTAAAAGAATTTATTTGATACTTGTCCGAGGGGACGTTAAACACCTAAAATTAAAAATTTTTTAAGGAGGTAATCAAATGATTACAACAGATCTTATTCAGCCAGTAGTACAAGCAGTTACTAGCAATGTTACTGCTGTTGTTCCAGCTGGTCTATCTCTTCTTGCTTTATCGCTTGGAGTTAAATCAGTTCCTAAGATTATCAAGAGTTTCTTTTAATAATTTTTGGAAAAAGGGTACTTGTTTCAGCTTGTACCCTTTTTTGTTTAGGAGAACATGAATGAAAAGAATATTAAAAAAATGTCAAATATGGTTATGTATTATATTGCTTATCTTTGGTGCAGTTCATAAGCCTAAAACAGTTAAAGCCGATGCAGGTGTTCTAACTGGTGGCGGTATGGTTATAGCTACGTTAAATCCAGCAGTAATTCCTGTAGTGCTGATTGGGTTGGCAGCTTTCTTGTTGCTTGGTTACACAATCAGTAATTGGGATGAGATAGAAGCATTTGGGCAATCTGTTGCTAATGAGTTAGTTGCAATGGGGCATAGTGTTGGCGATTTTATTTCAGGTTCATCAGTTAAGGTTAATGATGTTTTTAAAACAGCGGTTAAGAACGTAGCAAATAAAACAGGCAATACGTTAGATAGATACAATCAAAGTGTTCATTATACAGGTGGTTTACAGGTTCATACAGGAACGTTTACTAATATTCGTATGTTGGTTGGAAGTGATACAGCTCAATTACAAGTAGGAACTAAACCAACTGGTTCAGGTTGGCTAGGAGGGGCTAGCATGAAATTTGTTGAGGGTAGAGATTATCTAGTACCTGCTATTACTGTAATCGTTGATGTAGCTCCAACCAATCTAAATTTAAAATTACAACGAAACGGAAGTGTTTATACAGATACAGAAATTATTCGAAATTCATCTGGTCAAATTGTGCAGTTAAGGAAAAGATTTTCAAATAGTGGAACTGCTCGAAACACCTTCAGCATTTATATTGAAGGTCCGTATGATAAGAGTTACACGGTTACAGGTGTATCGATACCAGAAATTGGTTTGGGAGAGCGGTCTAATGATAAGGTTTCGCTTGAAGGTGCCAAATCAACAGCAATTACTTCTCAGAAAGTTGATGAGTACGTTCAAACGGCTTTTCCAGATACTTCTACCACAGTCACATTTGATCAGAATGCAGATGTGACTGGTGCAACATTGGCAACTATTCCGACCATTTCAAATCACAATTTAACAGATACTCAAGTTCAGGACCTTACTAAAATTAAATCTGGAGTAGATACGGCAGTTAATACTGGAGCAGATACGGCAATAGATAGCATGACTGGGACAGCTTCGGCAGGTGTTGGAGCTGGCTGGGATTGGCTTTCAAAACTCTGGGAATGGCTTAAAAAGCTCTTAGATGCGATTTTAGGAATTCCTGCGGCTATCCTGGCAGGTTTGCAAGCCCTTTGGGATAGCTTGATTAAATGGCTGACAGACATCTGGACAGCTATCTCGGCTATTCCTGGAGCAATTTCTAAGGCTTGGACTGATGCTCTGACTTGGGCTTTTGGAGTTGACCAGGCCTGGTTAGATGCAAGGATTAAAAATCTAAGATTAGCATTCAATAGCAAATTCCCAAATATTCAAGCCTTTAATTACCGTTTTAGCGATAAGGCAGCATTTGATGATATTAGAATTACTCTACCAGGTTTCGGCACTCATGCAGTTGTGTCTGGAAGTGCTATGACGGCCTTTGCCGTCAAGGCTAAACCTTTCATTAGTGGCCTATTCTACTTGCTGACGGCTTTGTTTTTCATGCGGAAATTCTACAAGGTTTCGGAGGATTAAAAATGTTACAGGGTCTTATAGATATGTGTGTAGGCTTGTTAGAATGGCTTATCAGTTTAATTCCACGAATAACATTTTTTGAGGGATTTACTTCAGCAGTTTCTAGCATTTACGGAGTGTTATATGAGGCATCCGTAATCATTCCATTTTCAGATTTATTTATCTGTATCGGTGTCATTTCCGGCTTTTATGTGACTTTATTTGTCATTAAGTGTATCAACTGGATTGTTCACCGCATACCGATTTTGAATTAAATAAAACGACAAAGAAAAAAGCGTCTGCATGCTTGCGGGCAAGCTGCAGCGCTTTTCTGGAGGAGATATGAAAATTAAAAAAAGGAGCGGTGAACAACGCTTTGAAACACTATCAAATAAA
>NZ_POPB01000457.1 GCF_002964045.1 Streptococcus suis
ACGACTTTCAAAAGTCGTCAAAGATTCCGATTTTGGATTGTCAGGGCTTTCCGACCCTCCTCTTGCTTAAGAAACGACGGTTTCAATGCAAATCTTGCCAAAAAGTGACTGTAGCTGAGACAGCTCTAGTCAAGAAAAACTGTCAGATTTCCCAACCTATTTGGGACAAAGTGACACAACTCCATACAGAAAACATGACCAATATAGCCATCGCTAGGAGATTACATATCTCCGTATCGGTCGTCCAGAGGAAACTGGCTCAGTTTCAATTTGAGCATGATTTTACGACATTACCAAAAGTCTTGAGCTGGGATGAATTTAGTCGGAACAAGGGAAAACTCGCCTTTATTGCTCAGAATTTTGAGACGAGATCGATTGTGACCATTCTTGACAACAACCGCCAAACCACCATCAAGAACTATTTCTACAAGTATCCTAGGGTAGTCAGAGAAACTGTCGAGGTCGTAACAGTGGACATGTCGGGTAGCTATATTCCCATCATCAAAAAACTATTTCCAAGAGCTAAAATTGTCCTTGATAGATTTCACATTATCCAACATCTGAGCCGTGCTATGATGACGACTAGAATTGATATTATGAAGACTTTCGATACGCGTTCCCTACCTTATCGATCCATGAAAAATCACTGGCGTATTCTCCAAAAAGATAGCCGTAAACTGTCTCTGAATCGCTTCTTTTCTCGCACTTTTGGGCAAACAGTAACACCGAGAGAGGTTGTCCAGAAAACATTGAATTTCTCTGAGGAACTGAAATTCTATTACGAACTCTATCAGATCCTTCTCTTCCATTTCCAAGAGATGAACTCGAAATATTTCTTCGAGCTTCTAGAAGACAATCTGGAGCTTGTCAATCCTGCCTTTAAAACTGTTTTTAAAACTTTTCTAAAGTATAG
>NZ_POPB01000458.1 GCF_002964045.1 Streptococcus suis
GCTAAGCGACTACCGTATCTAACAGGGGGCAACCCCCAACTACTTCAGGCGTTCTAGGGCTTAACTGCTGTGTTCGGCATGGGTACAGGTGTATCTCCTAGGCTATCGTCACTTAACTATTGAGTCTTGTCAACTCAAAATTGAATATCTATATTCTATCAAGAAAAACCAACGCTGTCAATATTGACTCTAGTTTATTTTTGGATAAGTCCTCGAGCGATTAGTATTGGTCCGCTACATGTGTCGCCACACTTCCACTTCCAACCTATCTACCTGATCATCTCTCAGGGCTCTTACTAACATAAAGTTATGGGAAATCTCATCTTGAGGTGGGTTTCACACTTAGATGCTTTCAGCGTTTATCCCGTCCCTACATAGCTACCCAGCGATGCCTTTGGCAAGACAACTGGTACACCAGCGGTAAGTCCACTCTGGTCCTCTCGTACTAGGAGCAGATCCTCTCAAATTTCCTACGCCCGCGACGGATAGGGACCGAACTGTCTCACGACGTTCTGAACCCAGCTCGCGTGCCGCTTTAATGGGCGAACAGCCCAACCCTTGGGACCGACTACAGCCCCAGGATGCGACGAGCCGACATCGAGGTGCCAAACCTCCCCGTCGATGTGAACTCTTGGGGGAGATAAGCCTGTTATCCCCAGGGTAGCTTTTATCCGTTGAGCGATGGCCCTTCCATACGGAACCACCGGATCACTAAGCCCGACTTTCGTCCCTGCTCGAGTTGTAGCTCTCGCAGTCAAGCTCCCTTATACCTTTACACTCTGCGAATGATTTCCAACCATTCTGAGGGAACCTTTGGGCGCCTCCGTTACCTTTTAGGAGGCGACCGCCCCAGTCAAACTGCCCGTCAGACACTGTCTCCGATAGGGATAACCTATCTGGGTTAGAGTAGCCATAACACAAGGGTAGTATCCCAACAGCGCCTCTGTCGAAACTGGCGTCCCGACTTCATAGGCTCCTACCTATCCTGTACATGTGGTACAGATACTCAATATCAAACTGCAGTAAAGCTCCATGGGGTCTTTCCGTCCTGTCGCGGGTAACCTGCATCTTCACAGGTACTAAAATTTCACCGAGTCTCTCGTTGAGACAGTGCCCAAATCATTACGCCTTTCGTGCGGGTCGGAACTTACCCGACAAGGAATTTCGCTACCTTAGGACCGTTATAGTTACGGCCGCCGTTTACTGGGGCTTCAATTCAGATCTTCGCTTACGCTAAACCCTCCTCTTAACCTTCCAGCACCGGGCAGGCGTCACCCCCTATACATCATCTTACGATTTAGCAGAGAGCTGTGTTTTTGATAAACAGTTGCTTGGGCCTATTCACTGCGGCTGACCTTAAGTCAGCACCCCTTCTCCCGAAGTTACGGGGTCATTTTGCCGAGTTCCTTAACGAGAGTTCTCTCGCTCACCTGAGGCTACTCGCCTCGACTACCTGTGTCGGTTTGCGGTACGGGTAGAGTATGATACATCGCTAGAAGCTTTTCTCGGCAGTGTGACGTCACTAACTTCGCTACTTAACTTCGCTCCCCATCACAGCTCAATGTTAGAGATACAAGCATTTGACTCATATCACACCTCACTGCTTAGACGGGCACTTCCAATCGCCCGCTTTAGTTAGCCTACTGCGTCCCTCCATCACTTCATACTCTAGTACAGGAATATCAACCTGTTGTCCATCGGATACACCTTTCGGTCTCTCCTTAGGTCCCGACTAACCCAGGGCGGACGAGCCTTCCCCTGGAAACCTTAGTCTTACGGTGGATGGGATTCTCACCCATCTTTCGCTACTCATACCGGCATTCTCACTTCTATGCGTTCCAGCACTCCTCACGGTATACCTTCTTCACACATAGAACGCTCTCCTACCATAACACCTAAGTGTTATCCACAGCTTCGGTAAATTGTTTTAGCCCCGGTACATTTTCGGCGCAGGGTCACTCGACTAGTGAGCTATTACGCACTCTTTGAATGAATAGCTGCTTCTAAGCTAACATCCTAGTTGTCTGTGCAACCCCACATCCTTTTCCACTTAACAATTATTTTGGGACCTTAGCTGGTGGTCTGGGCTGTTTCCCTTTCGACTACGGATCTTAGCACTCGCAGTCTGACTGCCGACCATAAATCATTGGCATTCGGAGTTTATCTGAAATCAGTAAACCGAGATGGCCCCCTCATCCAAACAGTGCTCTACCTCCAAGATTCTCAAATGTCGACGCTAGCCCTAAAGCTATTTCGGAGAGAACCAGCTATCTCCAAGTTCGTTTGGAATTTCTCCGCTACCCACAAGTCATCCAAGCACTTTTCAACGTGCCCTGGTTCGGTCCTCCAGTGCGTCTTACCGCACCTTCAACCTGCTCATGGGTAGGTCACATGGTTTCGGGTCTACGACATAATACTAATGCGCCCTATTAAGACTCGGTTTCCCTACGGCTCCGTCTCTTCAACTTAACCTCGCATCATATCGTAACTCGCCGGTTCATTCTACAAAAGGCACGCTCTCACCCATTAACGGGCTCGAACTTGTTGTAGGCACACGGTTTCAGGTTCTATTTCACTCCCCTTCCGGGGTACTTTTCACCTTTCCCTCACGGTACTGGTTCACTATCGGTCACTAGAGAGTATTTAGGGTTGGGAGATGGTCCTCCCGGATTCCGACGAGATTTCGCGTGTCTCGCCGTACTCAGGATACTGCTAGGTATAAAGACTATTTCAAATACGAGGCTATTACTCTCTTTGGCCTACCTTCCCAGGTAGTTCTTCTATACTCTTTAAGTCCACTTTGCAGTCCTACAACCCCGAACAGTAAACTGTTCGGTTTGCCCTCCTGCCGTTTCGCTCGCCGCTACTAAGGCAATCGCTTTTGCTTTCTCTTCCTGCAGCTACTTAGATGTTTCAGTTCACTGCGTCTTCCTCTACACTACCTTAACAGTAGTGAGTGACAGGCATTACCTGCCGGGTTCCCCCATTCGGACATCCCTGGATCTTTGCTTACTTACAGCTCCCCAAGGCATTTCGTCGTTAGTCACGTCCTTCATCGGCTTCTAGTGCCAAGGCATCCACCGTGCGCCCTTATTAACTTAACCTTATTAACCTAATTTTTTCAAAATTAGAAAACTCATTAAATATTCACAGCGTTTTCGGTTTATTTTCTTGTTACTATTTCTATACGTACTGTTACATACGTTTAGGAATGTTTGATAGATATTCAATTTTCAATGGACAAAATCTTAACAACTTCCGTTGTTAATGGAGCCTAGCGGGATCGAACCGCTGACCTCCTGCGTGCAAAGCAGGCGCTCTCCCAGCTGAGCTAAGGCCCCACAAGACCTCTCAAAATTAAAGAAGACTAACGTACAGGTTCCATTTCCTTAGAAAGGAGGTGATCCAGCCGCACCTTCCGATACGGCTACCTTGTTACGACTTCACCCCAATCATCTATCCCACCTTAGGCGGCTGGCTCCTAAAAGGTTACCTCACCGACTTCGGGTGTTACAAACTCTCGTGGTGTGACGGGCGGTGTGTACAAGGCCCGGGAACGTATTCACCGCGGCGTGCTGATCCGCGATTACTAGCGATTCCGACTTCATGTAGGCGAGTTGCAGCCTACAATCCGAACTGAGACTGGCTTTAAGAGATTAGCTTGCCGTCACCGACTTGCGACTCGTTGTACCAGCCATTGTAGCACGTGTGTAGCCCAGGTCATAAGGGGCATGATGATTTGACGTCATCCCCACCTTCCTCCGGTTTATTACCGGCAGTCTCGCTAGAGTGCCCAACTGAATGATGGCAACTAACAATAGGGGTTGCGCTCGTTGCGGGACTTAACCCAACATCTCACGACACGAGCTGACGACAACCATGCACCACCTGTCACCAGTGTTCCGAAGAAAAATCCTATCTCTAGGACGGTCACTGGGATGTCAAGACCTGGTAAGGTTCTTCGCGTTGCTTCGAATTAAACCACATGCTCCACCGCTTGTGCGGGCCCCCGTCAATTCCTTTGAGTTTCAACCTTGCGGTCGTACTCCCCAGGCGGAGTGCTTAATGCGTTAGCTGCGGCACTGAGTCCCGGAAAGGACCCAACACCTAGCACTCATCGTTTACAGCGTGGACTACCAGGGTATCTAATCCTGTTCGCTCCCCACGCTTTCGAGCCTCAGCGTCAGTTACAGACCAGAGAGCCGCTTTCGCCACCGGTGTTCCTCCATATATCTACGCATTTCACCGCTACACATGGAATTCCACTCTCCCCTTCTGCACTCAAGTTTGACAGTTTCCAAAGCGTACTATGGTTAAGCCACAGCCTTTTACTTCAGACTTATCAAACCGCCTGCGCTCGCTTTACGCCCAATAAATCCGGACAACGCTCGGGACCTACGTATTACCGCGGCTGCTGGCACGTAGTTAGCCGTCCCTTTCTGGTAAGATACCGTCACTGTGTGAACTTTCCACTCTCACACACGTTCTTCTCTTACAACAGAGCTTTACGATCCGAAAACCTTCTTCACTCACGCGGCGTTGCTCGGTCAGGGTTGCCCCCATTGCCGAAGATTCCCTACTGCTGCCTCCCGTAGGAGTCTGGGCCGTGTCTCAGTCCCAGTGTGGCCGATCACCCTCTCAGGTCGGCTATGTATCGATGCCTTGGTGAGCCGTTACCCCACCAACTAGCTAATACAACGCAGGTCCATCTCATAGTGAAGCAATTGCTCCTTTCAAGTATCTACCATGCAGTAAATACTGTTATGCGGTATTAGCTATCGTTTCCAATAGTTATCCCCCGCTATGAGGCAGGTTACCTACGCGTTACTCACCCGTTCGCAACTCATCCGTCTAGTGCAAGCACCAGACTTCAGCGTTCTACTTGCATGTATTAGGCACGCCGCCAGCGTTCGTCCTGAGCCAGGATCAAACTCTCATAAAAAGTTTTGATTCAAACTCAAGCTATTGCTAGCTTTCCGTTTTATTGTTTTTTCGTTATTGACGATTTATCATGTGATAAATCACCCTGCACGTTTGGTTCGTCTTCTTTAATTTTCAAAGGTCTTGTTCGTTGTCGCTCTCTCGCGACAACTATCTTAGTTTATCATTTCTTCAACTTCTTGTCAACACTTTTTTTGAAACTTTTTTTATTTTCTTTTTTAGTGTTGTGTCTCGGATTTGACAACTCATTTATTCTATCATCTTCAACTTGCTTTGTCAACACTTTTTTGAAACTTTTTTATTTTCTTT
>NZ_POPB01000459.1 GCF_002964045.1 Streptococcus suis
CTTGTGTTGTTTTAAAATTGCATTTTTTTCTCGCAGTTTGAGTGGAGCATAGATAGAGCGAATCAGCCAACGTTCAATTTCTTTCTCTATAGCATTAATCGTCGCGTAGTCTATCTGGTCAGCTTTGGTATATAAATCTTGCAACATTTGATAAAGTTGATGCATTGGCTCTCCCTTCTATTCTCGGTATTTTGTATAAATTTCGTCAATCTGATCTTGCATTTTTCGGTACTGGTTTTTATAGTAGGTATCCAAGTCCTCTTGTTTCTGA
>NZ_POPB01000046.1 GCF_002964045.1 Streptococcus suis
CAGACCATGCCTCGCTTTCTAACTTCTTGGCTCGGGTTGAAACAGTCTATCCCAGACTATGCCTCACTTTCTAACTTCTTGGCTCGGGTTGAAACAGTCCGTCCCCAGACTGTACCTCGCTTTCTCATTTCTTGGCTCGGGTTGAAACAGTCTATCCCCAGACTGTGACTCGCTTTCTAATTTCCAAGCTCATGAAAAAATGGTCCATTCTCTCCGCTGCACCTTTCCAGTTTCTTGGGCGCAAGAAAAAATGGTCCACTGGAACATTAGGT
>NZ_POPB01000460.1 GCF_002964045.1 Streptococcus suis
TACAAAAAGACCAATCTAACCTGTTTTACTCGGATGTTCAAGTGCGTGGGGAGTATCCACGTTATATGAATCGCTTCTTTAAGGAAAATAATATCACCATTCACTTTGAACCAGGCGATGAAGCGATTTTGAAACAATACCCCGTGGATTTTATGAGTTTCTCATACTATATGACCTCTGTTACCCGCCATCCAAATAATCAAACGCCAGAGCAAAAAGCGACAGCAGGAAACTTGATTCTAGGCGAAGCAAATCCATATCTGGAAGCCTCCGATTGGGGTTGGCAGATTGATCCTGTCGGCCTCCGTCTCACACTCAATAAGCTTTACGACCGTTACCAAGTTCCACTCTTCATTGTGGAAAATGGCCTAGGTG
>NZ_POPB01000461.1 GCF_002964045.1 Streptococcus suis
CACAGGAAAAAAATATTTTTTAGACCTAGCTTCCTTTTGAGAAATTTTTTCTAGTCTATTAAGCTACCATCCTTTATCCACCATTTACTTGTTGCGACCTTGTCCACAAATTCTTGGTCATGAGAGATCACCAAAACACTTCCCTGGTATTCCTTCAAAAATCTTTCCAGGGCTTCAATAGCTGTCAGATCTAAAAAATTAGTCGGCTCATCTAAAATCAAGAGATTAGCATCAGTCAATAGTACTTTGGCCAAGGAAAGCCGAACACGTTCACCACCAGATAAATTTGCCACCATCTGCTGGGCCTTATCATAAGAAAGTCCCAACATGCCTAATAAATTGAGAATCGTCATCTTATCTTGAAGAGAGGTACAACTAACATTTTCAAAAGCAGTCTTTTCTTCATCAAGGTTTATCAAATCCTGTGCAAAATAAGCAATTT
>NZ_POPB01000462.1 GCF_002964045.1 Streptococcus suis
TCTGTGGTATGATAAAGTTGTTCCATATGAGTCTTTCTAATGTGAGTGTGGTTGCTTTTCATTATAGGTCATATGGGACTTTTTGTATATACTCAAAAAGGCTCCATAATCTCTACAGTGGATTTACCCACTACAGAAATTATAGAGCCTTTTTTTCATTCGTTCTTTTTGTAGATTTGTGAAAAAACTATCTTTATGAGAGAAAAAATACAGAAAATATGGTACAATGGTAGGGTAAATATAAATTAAGGAGTTCTTATCTAATGGCAAAATTGACTGTTAAAGATGTAGAATTGAAAGGCAAAAAAGTTCTTGTCCGTGTGGACTTCAACGTGCCTTTGAAAGATGGCGTTATCACTAACGATAACCGTATTACAGCAGCTCTTCCAACTATCAAGTATATTCTTGAGCAAGGTGGACGTGCAATTCTTTTCTCTCACCTTGGTCGTGTGAAAGAAGAAGCTGACAAAGAAGGTAAATCATTGGCTCCTGTAGCAGCTGACTTGGCGGCTAAATTGGGTCAAGACGTTGCTTTCATCGCAGGTGCTACTCGTGGTGCTGAATTGGAAGCAGCTATCAATGCTTTGGAAGATGGACAAGTTCTCCTTGTTGAAAACACTCGTTTCGAAGATGTTGATGGTAAGAAAGAATCTAAAAACGACGAAGAACTTGGTAAATACTGGGCTTCACTTGGTGATGGTATCTTCGTTAACGATGCATTTGGTACTGCACACCGTGCACACGCATCAAACGTTGGTATCTCAGCAAACGTAGAAAAAGCTGTAGCTGGTTTCCTTTTGGAAAACGAAATTGCATACATCCAAGAAGCTGTTGAAACTCCAGAGCGCCCATTCGTGGCAATCCTTGGTGGTTCAAAAGTATCTGATAAGATCGGTGTTATCGAGAACCTTCTTGAAAAAGCTGACAAAGTTCTTATCGGTGGTGGTATGACTTACACATTCTACAAAGCTCAAGGTATCGAAATCGGTAACTCACTTGTAGAAGAAGACAAGCTTGATGTGGCAAAAGCACTTCTTGAAAAAGCTAACGGTAAATTGATCTTGCCAGTTGACTCAAAAGAAGCAAACGCATTTGCTGGTTACACTGAAGTTCGTGATACAGACGGCGAAGCAGTTTCAGAAGGCTTCCTTGGTCTTGACATCGGTCCTAAGTCAATCGCTAAGTTTGACGAAGCTTTGACTGGTGCGAAAACAGTTGTTTGGAACGGACCTATGGGTGTATTTGAAAACCCAGACTTCCAAGCTGGTACAATCGGTGTAATGGATGCTATCGTGAAACAACCAGGCGTGAAATCAATCATCGGTGGTGGTGACTCAGCAGCAGCAGCTATCAACCTTGGCCGTGCAGACAAGTTCTCATGGATCTCAACAGGTGGTGGTGCTTCAATGGAACTCCTTGAAGGTAAAGTGCTTCCAGGACTTGCAGCATTGACAGAAAAATAATAAATGCGACGTAAAGAGTTGGGACACCAACTCTTTTCTGCATTTCTTGGGATAATGGGTTCATTTTACTTAAAATCATGTTAGAATAGAGTTATGTTTAAAAAATATGCATTTGATCCGAAAAAGTTTAGATTGGGAATGCGGACCTTTAAATCCGGTTTAGCTGTTTTTTTAGTTATAGTGCTTTTTGGTTATATGGGCTGGCAGGGTATTCAGATTGCTGCCTTGACAACGGTCTTTAGCTTGCGTGAAGACTTTGACCGAAGTGTGCATTTCGGCACTTCTCGTGTATTAGGAAATACTATCGGCGGTTTCTATGCCTTGATTTTCTTTTTGCTAGATAGATTATTTTCTAATCATTTCTGGGTAACTGCAGTATTTGTCCCCATCTTTGTCATGTTGACTATTATGACCAATGTGGCTATGAATAACAAGGCTGGGATTATTGGTGCAGTCTCTGCCTTGCTCATTATTTCTTTGTCGATTCCTGCAGGTGATACTATTCAGTATGTCTTTATTCGGGTATTTGAAACATTTATTGGCGTTTTTATTGCTATTCTGGTCAATTATGATTTGAATCTCTTTAAAAAACGGTTTCAAAAGGAATGATGTTATAAAATCTAACATTACCTATTGACCGATACAAGAATTTCCCCTATAATAGTGAGCAGAAAGGAGTTCATTATGAGAGAAAAAGAGTTCCGTCGTTCCTTAGCCATTTTTCCGATTGGCAGTGTCATGAAGTTGACCGACTTAACAGCCCGTCAGATTCGGTATTATGAAGATCAGGGTTTGATTAAGCCCGATCGAAATGAAGGGAATCGTCGCTTGTATTCTCTAAAGGATATGGACTTACTTCTTGAAATAAAGGATTTTCTGGATGAAGGTTTGAATATTGCTGCGATTAAAAAGGAATATGCAAATCGTGAGGCCAAAGCCAAGGTCCAAAAACAACAGAAAACCTTGACAGATGAGGATGTACGTCGCATCTTACATGATGAATTCAGTCGTCAAGGACGGTTTTCAAGTCCTAGTTCCATTTTCCGTTCGTCGTAATTAGCTTTTAAAATAGAGGAGAAAAATAATGGCATTCACAGTGGCAGATATCAAACGCGATATTAAAGAGAAAAACGTTACCTTCCTGCGTCTGATGTTCACAGATATTATGGGAGTAATGAAAAACGTAGAGATTCCAGCAACTGATGAGCAGGTTGAAAAGGTATTATCAAACAAGGTCATGTTTGATGGTTCATCAATCGAAGGATTTGTACGTATTAATGAATCAGATATGTATCTTTACCCAGACTTGAATACTTGGACAATCTTCCCCTGGGGTGACGAAAATGGTTCAGTAGCAGGTTTGATCTGTGATGTTTATTCAACTTCAGGTGAGCCATTTGCAGGTGATCCTCGTGGTAACTTGAAAAAAGCCCTTCGCCACATGGAAGAACTTGGATTTTCTTCATTCAATTTGGGTCCAGAGCCAGAATTCTTCCTCTTCAAGATGGATGAGCAAGGAAATCCAACTCTTGAAGTGAACGATAAGGGGGGTTATTTTGACCTTGCTCCAACAGATTTAGCAGATAATACACGTCGTGAAATTGTGAATGTCCTTACTCAAATGGGCTTTGAAGTAGAAGCGAGTCACCATGAGTGTGCCGTTGGTCAGCATGAGATTGATTTCAAATACGATGATGTTTTGAGTGCTTGTGATAAGATTCAGCTCTTCAAGTTGGTTGTTAAAACAATTGCCCGTAAACATGGTATGTATGCAACCTTTATGGCTAAGCCAAAATATGGTATCGCTGGTTCAGGTATGCACTGTAACATGTCGCTTTTTGACAAGGATGGAAACAATGCCTTCTTTGATCCAGAAGATCCTCGTGGTATGCAATTGTCAGAAACAGCTTACCACTTCCTCGGTGGTCTGATTAAGCACGCTTACAACTATACTGCTATAACTAACCCAACAGTAAACTCTTACAAGCGTTTGGTTCCAGGTTTTGAAGCACCTGTTTACATCGCTTGGGCGGGTAAAAACCGCTCGCCATTGGTTCGCGTCCCTGCTTCTCGTGGCATGGGTACTCGTTTGGAATTGCGCTCCGTTGATCCAACTGCTAACCCATACTTAGCTATGGCTGTTCTTTTAGAAGTAGGACTAGAGGGCGTTGAGAATAAGATTGAGGCACCAGCACCAGTTGAAACCAACATCTATGCAATGTCAGATGAAGAGCGTCGTGAAGCTGGTATTACAGATCTTCCATCAACTCTTCACAATGCCTTGAAAGCACTTCGTAAAGATGAAGTCGTTCGAGCAGCTTTAGGTGATCATATCTATACCAATTTCTTGGAAGCTAAGAAAATCGAATGGGCAAGCTACGCAACCTACGTCTCCCAATGGGAAATCGACAACTATTTGGATATGTATTAAACAAAGGACCCCGAAGGGTCCTTCAGACTGAAGACAAAGTCCTTAGAATTGATTTTCTAAGGGCTTTTCTTCGTATTTAGGAGTATAATATAAGAAAAAGGACTTATGAGGTTCTCCTATGCTACACAAAGAAAAA
>NZ_POPB01000463.1 GCF_002964045.1 Streptococcus suis
TCCTAGTCAATGTACTTTTTCTTGTATGCCGCATCTGAACGAGACTAAATTTGTACGGATGATTCCATTTGAGACTATCTCTAAAACTTCTTTTCGGTACGACGATCTATCTGATACATAGTACCTTTCCATTGTCATGGCCGCTAATTTAACCAAAGGTAAGCAAGAAATATTAAATTAGTTCCGACAATTATTTGAATAACTATGACGTATATGCAATATCACTTCAGATTACATTTCGCTTTGCTATGACTTATTCCATCATAACTCCTTTTCAATTTCATCATTCGCTATCTTAATCGATACCGTGAAGTTAGTATAGCATAAAAAAAT
>NZ_POPB01000464.1 GCF_002964045.1 Streptococcus suis
AAGAAATGATCTGAATTTTTCTCTTGGAAATGGAATAAGAGAAGTTGATAGAGTTCATAGTGCTGTCGTAGTTCCTCGGAGAAAGACAGGAGTTTTTCCAGTATTTCCTTGTTGGTCAAATGCATTCGAAACATAGGGCGATAAAATCGTTTATCGCTGAGTTTACGGCTATCTTGTTGTATCAATTTCCAGTAACGTTTCAAAGCTCTGTATTCGTGCGATTTTCTGTCGAATTGATTCATAATTTGAATACGGACACGGTTCATAGCACGCCTCAGATGTTGTACAATGTGAAATCGGTCGAGTACGATTTTTGCATTCGGGAGTGAAACAGTCTGGGGATAGACTTTTTCAGCCTGAGCTTAGAAATTGGAGAGCGAAGGGTTTAGCCAATTTGTAATAGGGACTAAACATGTCCATAGTAATGACTTTGACCCGATTTCTAACCTTTCTAGGATAGCGTAGAAAGTGGTTTCGGATGGTTGCTTGAGTTCTTCCGTCCAGAATGGCAATGACATTTAGGGAGTTGAAATCTTGTGCGATAAAGCTCATTTTCCCCTTCTTGAAGGTAGCTCAAACAGTCTCTTCCCAGACTGTTTGACTCCCAGCTCATCACCTCAGGTAAGGTGTTCCAATCCGTTTCGAACTTGAACTCATTTAGCTTTCGACTAACTGATGAAGTTGGAATGGATAGTCTGTGTGCGATATCTGTCATTGCTTGATTTTCGATGAGTAATTGGGCGATTTTCTGGTTAACAGCGACAGAGATTTGGTGGTTCTTCTTGACAAGAGGAGTTTCAGCGACCGCTATTTTTCCGCATTCTTTACACTTGAAGCGACGCTTTCTAAGGCGGATAAGTAGCGGGTAACCAGCAGTTTCTAGGTAGGGGATTTTAGAGGCTTTCTGGAAGTCGTATTTAGCCATTTGTCCCTTGCATTTTGAGCATTTAGGGGCTATGTAATCCAAGTGACCGTGGAGTTCTAAGTGAGTTCCCATATCATATTCATCAGTGATAGTGATGTTTTAGTCTTTAATTCTGAGTAGATTTGAGATAAGATTCTTCGCTTTTCGATTTCTAGGCTCAAGAATCAAGAGTCACTTCACTGACTCTTGATTTATTCCATAAGATTCTTTCTAATGAGTTGTTTAGTCTCTTTTTATTATAGGTCATATGGGACTTTTTTATATACTCAAAAAGGCTCCATAATTTCCACGGTGGTTTTACCCACTACAGAAATTATAGAGCCACATTTTATCTGTTTGTAAGTGGTTCTTTCTATATTTTCCTATGATTTTATTTTTTGAAATACTATTTTATAATAAGTTTCACAACCGCCTCAACCGGTGTACTATTGTCCAAACTAATTTCTAAGTCTTCCTCAATGATTGGAAGCTTGAAATGAATGGCTTTTACCCAACGTCCTGCTTTATTTTTGTCATCATAAATTTCGACTTTTTCAATCAACATCTGACACAATCGCTTCTTGTCGATATCTTCCATGACGTCCATAAATGATGCAAAGTTAACTAATATTTTATAAATATTATCAGCGGTCATTTTATCTTTTAGGATTACCTCTCGTTTAGATTCACTTGTCTCAATTAGCATTTCTACATCTGCTAATTTATCATAAATAGTATTTAATCTCATATCTAAATCAATTGACTTTTGCTGAAAATGAGGATCTTCAAAATTTAAGGAGTCAATTTGTTGGATTAAATTCAATTTGGTTGCATTGAGTTGGCGAAAGAGACTCTTATATTGTTCAATTTCACTGTCTATCCTACTTGTATCAACCTGAATATTTATTTTCTCTTGCAGTTTTCGTGCAAAATCAGGTCTTGAAACTAACTTACTAATGATTGATAATACTTCATGGTCTAAATTTCCTGTTTTAAGCTGTTTATTAAATGTGCACTTATGACCATCTACATGTTTTCTATGTTTACAAGCATAGTAGTAATAGTTTTTATAGTATTCATCTTTCTTATTTTTATTTCTCTTGATACTTTTATTTCCATAAAGCCCAGCATGGCATAATGGACATTTTATCAATCCCGAAAGTATATAAATAGAATCGCCCTTACTTGGGTTCTCACGTTTATACTTATGGGCATTAGCTTCTCGTTTTTTCCTCACTTTATTCCAAATCTCATCGTCAATAATTGCTTCATGTATTCCGTCTGTTAGAATATAATTTTCAGACTGTATGACTTTCGTTTCACCAGAAATTTTATCTCGAGTGCTTTCACGCCGTCCAAAAGCAATTTTTCCATTGTAAACTGGATTGTCTAAGATTCTTGCAATGCCACTTGATGAAAAATATGGAAGGGTGCTATTATGTCGAATTGGTTTCTTTATATCTAGGTTGGCTAAATGCTTGGCAATAGCTATAGTACCCATATCACTGTTAGCAAATAAATCAAAAATCATTTTTACTGATTCAGCTTCTTCTTGATTTACTTGCAATTGACCATTAACAAGGGAATATCCTACAGGCGCAAATCCACCATTCCATTGACCAGCTCTCGCTTTTTGTCTGCGACCTTCCATAGCTTGAGAAATAATATTCTCTCTTTCCATTTCAGCAACAGCCGACAAGATAGTAATGACTAACTTTCCTGAATCCTTTGAACTATCTAGTCCATCATCAACACAAATCAGATTTACACCATGAGATTCCATGATAGCTAGAGATTTTAAAGTATCCGCAGCATTTCGACCAAAACGTGATAATTTGAATACAAGTACATAATCTACTTTATCTTTCTCTGCTTCGATATCTAATATCATAGCCATAAATTCCGTTCTACCTAGCATGGTTTTACCAGATTTCCCAGCGTCTTGATAGGTTTTCACAATCTCAATATCAAAAGCATTGGCATATTGATGAATTCTTGTTTCTTGAGCGTCTAATGAAAATCCTTCAACTTGCATATTTGTAGATACCCTTGTATAGATATAGGCTTTCTTTCGCTTCATTTAATTTCTCCTTGAAAAGTTTGACCAAAAAATACCCTTATAATCTTAAGGGTATTTTAACTCTTTTTAGAAAAGAACACAAGCAACTACTCATCAGTATACAGGTTTTCTTCCTTGATTGGTAAATTTGAGCAATCAATGTTATCTCCATATTTCAGAAGCATTTCTTCCAAAAATCTCACTAGTTCATCCATAGATGACCTCCAAGTGAAACTATTATTCTCTGATTCCTCATAACAAAAGGCAGAAGTAGTTGCTTGTAGAAATGTAAATCATGTATAATCATGATAAACTCCTTCTATAACTCAACTACATTCTGCCATTTTTTGGAAATTATAAAAAAACTGTTAATGAATTTGATATTAGTTTTAATTCCATGCAAAAGAGGCTGGGCAAAAACTAGCTTCTCACAGTAAAAAAACGAGCAATTCCAATTAGGAGTTGCTCGTTTTCCATTTCATGCTTTATAATTATAATAACCACAAAACAACTAGAAAGGCATGAAAATGTATAAACAGTATAACACAAATCAGTTAAGTTTGGAATTAAATATTGCTTGGGATTTACCTGCAACGCATGAGGCTCGTCTGATTAGTCAGTTTGTGGATACTATTCCTTTATCCGTTCTGTTAGAAGAAACTTCCCACACAGGTCGTCCTGCCTTTCATCCAGCTATGTTGCTTAAAATGACCCTGTTTGCCTACGCTCGCCAGGTATTCTCTGGTCGGAAAATCGTTCAAATGAATGAAGAAGTCATTCCTATGAAATGGCTGAGTCAGGATACCTATGTCTGTTATCGGACCATAAACAGTTTTCGGGCTAGCACACACGCCAATCAGCTCATCAAAACTACCTTCATCTACTTCACCCTCCTCCTCAGAGAGAATGGGGTGATTGAAGATGAGGCTCTCTTCATTGACGGGACTAAGGTAGAAGCTGATGCCAATAAGTATTCCTTCACGTGGAAAAAGGCCGTTGAACGCTATGAAGATGCCTTGAACGGA
>NZ_POPB01000465.1 GCF_002964045.1 Streptococcus suis
CAATATGTCTTTGCCAACGACGTTGCTCAATTGCTGGCTAAAAAAGGCGTGGTCGTTGACTACAAGAAAATCGGTAACTACATGACATCGATTGATATGGCTGGACTGTCATTGACCTTAATCAAACTAGAAGACCCAAGCTGGATTGACGCTTTGCAGGCCCCTGTTGAAGTGGTAGCTTGGTAGGAGAAAGACTATGGATGCAAAACAAGCATTACTCTGGATGGAGACATTCAACAAGAAAATTCAAGAAAACAAAGATTATTT
>NZ_POPB01000466.1 GCF_002964045.1 Streptococcus suis
TTGCGTTTGGCATAAATGCGGGCTCCCTCTTTACTTGTCAATTCCTCTTTGACTAAGTTCTTGAAATAGTTCCACGTAGGATTATACTGAATTTGTTTGAGGTTTCCTTTTTCTGTCCGTGCTAACTGGTCTAACTCTTCACTAGCTTGTACAGGATCAGCTTCGTAAATCTTAATATCTCTCTCAAATCCATACTTGTCCGTTCTTCGTGAATAATTCTTAAACGAGTAGACAACCCCATCTGGTTTTATCCACTGGTCAGAATCTTCCAAGTAAGTCCAGTTTTCAGGATTGGCATCACTCTTCTTGTAGCTTTTCTTCTGCTCTTTCTGATATGTTCCGTAGGGAATCAGAGGTGTTTTCTCCAGGTCATCAAGGATAAAGCTATAATTTTCTTCACTACCATAACCTGCATCTGCGACAATGTGTTGAAAGAGTTCTAAGGTTTGGATGGATTGAAGAAAGGGCTTGAGCGTCCGAGTGTCAGTTGGATTCGGAAACAGTCCGTAAGCTAAGGCAAACTGGTTGTTTGTACCAAGTTGGAGGTTGTAACCAGGCTTGAGCTGACCATTCTTCATATGATCCTCTTTCATTCTCATGAATGTAGCGTCGGGATCTGTTTTTGAGTAGGAGTTTCGTTCTTGTAAAATCTGTTTGTCTCGTTCGTACTTCTGTTTCCGAACAAGAAAATCCTCTTTCAACTTTCTCTTTAGTTTCTTAATTCTTCTTCGTTTCTGTTTGTTGGCTGATCCACCTTTACTGACTTTAGGCTCTTGTGAGATAGCTTCTTCCACCTCGTCCAATACTTGTTCGGTTTCTTGTAGGAGTTGGTTTAGTCCCTCGCTAGTGAGGCATTCTTCCTTGGACAAGGCAGTATTCACCCCTTCTTGGACTAGTTTGTCATAAAGGGCAGAAATGTTTCCATTCAAGGCATCCTCGTAGCGTTCAACGGCCTTTCTCCATGTGAAAGAATACTTGTTGGCATCAGCTTCTACCTTAGTCCCATCAATGAAGAGAGCCTCATCTTCAATCAAGCCATTCTCTCTGAGAAGGAGGGTGAAGTAGATGAAGGCAGTTTTGATGAGCTGATTGGCGTGTGTGCTAGCCCGAAAACTGTTTATGGTCCGATAACAGACATAGGTATCCTGACTCAGCCATTTCATGGGAATGACTTCTTCATTCATTTGAACGATTTTTCGACCAGAGAATACTTGCCGAGCATAGGCGAACAGGGTCATTTTGAGCAACATGGCTGGATGAAAGGCTGGACGACCTGTGTGGGAAGTTTCTCCTAATAGAACGGATTGAGGAATAGTATCCACAAACTGACTAATCAGACGAGCCTCATGCGTTGCAGGTAAATCCCAAGCAATATTTAATTCCAAACTTAACTGATTTGTGTTATACTGTTTATACATTTTCATGCCTTTCTAGTTGTTTTGTCGTTATTATAATTATAAAGCATGAAATGGAAAACGAGCAACTCCTAATTGGAATTGCTCGTTTTTTATATGTATGAGCAGCTAGTTTTTGCCCAGCCTCTTTGTGTTTCTATAATCCGTGTTGCTAAACAATGAACTATCAAATTATTTGTTTGCATCTAACGTATTTCAAATTTGACATAGATACATAAATAGTTTACTATGGGAATATTGTGTATTAAAGGAAAAAATTGTGAGACGTTTTAAGAGAAAGACAAATATTGTAGAAATTTCAAGAAAAACAAGGGTTAGGATGCATAAGTCCGGGAAAAATTGGGTGCGGACTATTTTCTCTAGTATTCAAACAAAGAAGTTAAATATAAGATATAAAAAAATAGTTCCAAAACAGCAATCAGAATGGTCTAGAAGTGGTGCTTATATTAAAAAGGCAGCCCTACTTGGTGCCATCATTGGTGGCTATCCTGAAGCTGGAATGGCACTGGCTGAAGAAATAGTGGTGTCGGAAACTAGCAAAAATATTTTGGCAACAGCTGATATTGTTGGTATGAGTACTCATTCAAGTACCCCTTCTTCACATTCTGTCGAGGAAAGTAGTACGAGTTTAGTTCATTCACTATCTGCCAGTCAGTCTATCTCAGAAATAGTCTCTAGTTCAGATTTGGTATCTGAATCTGACTCTGAATCGACATCTGAATCTATCTCCACATTTATATCACATTCAGAATCTGCGTCTTTATCTATGTCGGAATCGGACTCAGTTTCAGCTGCAAGAACGTTTCAAAGTGAGGATGCTTTTTCGGATATAAATTCTGTAGTTGAGAGCCATAGTGAGGATGAGGGAATTTCGTCTGAGTCAATTTTGGTAACTATTTCAGAAAGTCCAGAATCAGAATCAATTGCTGATCGTTCGAAATCACTTGATACAAGTCGATTTGATCTAGCGGTATCAGCTTTGCAGATGGCGATGGAGCATCACTTACCTGAAACTATTGATACAACTTCGAGTCGTTATCAATGCTATATTGTGGCAAAACAAGGGGCTGAAGAGGCTTTCATTTTAGTAAATAACGTTTTGAATGGTAGTGTTGCTGATCAGAAAGAACTTGACTCTATTAGTATTAGAATTGCTCAGGCAGCAAATAATGTTACAGGTAGGTTGAATCAACTAACTAGTAGACTAGCTTCTGTTGGAACCAGTCTTCGTTCGACGTCATCGTCCATCCTGGTTTTTTCTGAATCGGATAATTCTGCTAAATATAGGGATCGACAGATTTCACTAGTTGAAGGTCGCCTAGATACGACTACTAATCTTATTGAATGGACTGTGACTTACCAACCAGTACAGTCTCTAACCGAAGCATATGCTGGATTCTATATTGCAGCGGTAACAGAAATGGGACCTCCTCAAAATCTTAAAGTAAATGGGATTCCGCTTTTGTTGGATACAAGTATTCGCAATCGGGAGACGCTTGGAACTAACTTAAGTACGACTGACTATACAGGTCGTTTCTATGGGAATAACTACAGTTTGGGGGCAGAAAAAGTTTCTCTTTCTGGACCAATTACTTACACTTTTTCAACAAGAGTTGGTTCGAGTTTAGCCAATATCGCTCTGTATGTGCAGGCAGCCTTGCATCCAACTGATTCGATTGTTCATGCTACTTACAATGAAGCGAATGGTCGAACGAATTTGAGCGGGATGCTAATTGGCTATCGTGCTTCATTTGTTGCAGACAGTATGAATAGTTTCCTACAGTCAACATCTGAGTCTATTCAAAACTCCTTAAGCATCCGTCAATCAATTAGTCAAAGCCAATCCCTATCAGTCTCAGAATCTCGATTGGTCTCGCTATCCCAGTCTCAGTCCCTTTCGCTTTCGACTTCCCAATCAGCATCATTATCGGTATCGGAATTGATTTCTGAGTCTGTCTCGATTTCAGAATCATCATCGCACTCGGAATCCTTGGTTACTTCCGTTTCAGATTCTGTTAGTGAGTCCGTTTCGGGTTCAATCTCGGAGTCCCATTCTGAGTCCGCATCAGTATCTCTGTCAGCCTCTATCTCAGAATCAGTATTAGAATCAATTTCTGAGGCCATCTCAGAATCCGTTTCAGAGTCAATTTCTGAATCCGTCTCCGAGTCAGTTTCTGGATCTATCGCCGAGTCCGTCACAGAATCGATTTCAGAATCAGTTAGCGAATCCGTCTCTGAGTCCCATTCTGAGTCCGTCACAGAATCCATTTCAGAGTCAGTTTCTGAGTCAGTATCAGAATCAATTTCTGAATCAGTAAGCGAATCAGTCTCAGAGTCCATCTCAGAATCAGTATCAGAATCAGTATCAGAATCAGAATCAGTCTCAGAATCAGTCTCTGAGTCAATCTCAGAGTCAGTATCAGAATCAATCTCAGAATCAGTATCTGAGTCAATTTCTGAATCAGTATCAGAATCAGTTTCTGAGTCAATCTCAGAGTCAGTAAGCGAGTCCATCTCAGAATCGATTTCAGAGTCAATTTCAGAGTCAGTAAGCGAATCTGTCTCTGAATCAGTCTCAGAATCAGTCTCTGAGTCAATCTCAGAATCCGTCTCCGAGTCACTTTCAGAATCAGTAAGCGAATCAGTGTCTGAGTCAATCTCAGAATCGGTAAGCGAATCAGTATCAGAATCCATCTCAGAATCAGTTTCAGAGTCTGTCTCAGAATCCGTCTCCGAGTCCATCTCTGAGTCAGTTTCTGGATCTATCTCCGAGTCCGTCTCTGAGTCAATCTCTGAGTCAGTATCAGAATCAATCTCAGAATCAATCTCAGAATCATTATCAGAATCAGTATCTGAGTCAGTATCAGAATCAGTCTCTGAGTCAATCTCAGAGTCAGTATCAGAATCAATCTCAGAATCAATCTCAGAATCAGTCTCTGAGTCAATTTCTGAATCAGTATCAGAATCAGTCTCTGAGTCAATCTCAGAGTCAGTAAGCGAGTCCATCTCAGAATCAATTTCTGAGTCAGTAAGCGAGTCAATTTCAGAATCAGTTTCGGAATCAATCTCTGAGTCAGTATCAGAATCAGTCTCCGAGTCAGTCTCAGAATCAGTTTCTGAATCAGTGTCTGAGTCCATCTCGGAATCCATTTCAGAATCCGTCTCCGAATCAGTTTCAGAGTCTATCTCAGAGTCAGTAAGCGAATCAGTCTCAGAATCAGTCTCTGAATCCGTCTCCGAGTCACTTTCTGAGTCCGTCACAGAATCAGTTTCAGAGTCAATTTCCGAGTCAGTCTCAGAATCAGTCTCAGAATCAGTATCAGAATCAGTCTCAGAATCAGTCTCAGAATCAGTGTCTGAGTCCATCTCTGAATCAGTGTCTGAGTCAATTTCTGAATCAATCTCAGAGTCAATCTCAGAATCAGTCTCAGAATCAGTCTCAGAATCAGTCTCTGAGTCAATCTCAGAGTCCGTCACAGAATCAATCTCAGAATCAGTAAGCGAATCAGTATCAGAGTCAGTCTCTGAGTCAGTATCAGAATCAGTCTCAGAGTCAGTATCAGAGTCAATTTCAGAGTCCATTTCAGAATCAGTGTCTGAGTCAATTTCTGAATCAATTTCTGAATCCATCTCAGAATCAGTATCAGAGTCAGTTTCAGAATCCGTATCTGAGTCCATCTCAGAGTCAGTATCAGAGTCTGTCTCGGAATCCATCTCCGAGTCCGTCTCTGAATCCATTTCAGAGTCCGTTTCCGAGTCCGTCTCAGAATCACTTTCCGAATCCGTCTCCGAGTCCATTTCCGAATCCATTTCTGAATCCATTTCCGAATCAGTCTCAGAGTCAGTTTCGGAATCAGTCTCAGAGTCCGTCTCAGAATCCGTAAGCGAATCAGTCTCAGAGTCAATTTCAGAATCCGTCTCCGAGTCAGTTTCAGAGTCAGTCTCAGAATCTATTTCAGAATCCGTCTCCGAGTCCATCTCAGAATCCATATCGGAATCCGTCTCCGAGTCCGTCTCAGAATCCATTTCAGAATCAGTATCTGAGTCAATTTCAGAATCCGTTTCAGAATCCGTTTCAGAATCAATTTCAGAGTCAGTGTCTGAATCGATCTCAGAATCGATCTCAGAATCCATTTCAGAATCAGTCTCTGAGTCAATTTCAGAATCCGTCTCCGAGTCAGTTTCAGAGTCAGTCTCAGAATCTATTTCAGAATCAGTCTCAGAGTCCATCTCAGAATCCATATCGGAATCAGTCTCCGAGTCCGTCTCAGAATCCATTTCAGAATCAGTATCTGAGTCAATTTCAGAATCCGTTTCAGAATCCGTTTCAGAATCAATTTCAGAGTCAGTGTCTGAATCGATCTCAGAATCGATCTCAGAATCCATTTCAGAATCAGTCTCTGAGTCAATTTCAGAATCCGTCTCCGAGTCAGTTTCAGAGTTAGTCTCAGAATCTATTTCAGAATCAGTCTCAGAGTCCATCTCAGAATCCATATCGGAATCAGTCTCCGAGTCCGTCTCAGAATCCATTTCAGAATCAGTATCTGAGTCAATTTCAGAATCCGTTTCAGAATCAGTCTCAGAATCAGTAAGCGAATCAGTCTCAGAATCAATCTCAGAATCAATCTCAGAATCAGTCAGCGAATCAGTATCAGAGTCAGTCTCTGAGTCAATTTCTGAGTCAATTTCTGAGTCAATTTCTGAGTCAGTTTCAGAATCAGTATCTGAGTCAGTATCAGAGTCAATTTCAGAGTCCATTTCAGAATCAGTGTCTGAGTCAATTTCTGAATCAATTTCTGAATCCATCTCAGAATCTGTATCAGAGTCAGTTTCAGAATCCGTATCTGAGTCAATTTCAGAGTCAGTTTCAGAATCCGTCTCCGAGTCAGTGTCTGAATCCATCTCTGAGTCAGTTTCAGAATCAGTTTCAGAGTCCGTCTCCGAATCCATTTCTGAATCCGTTTCAGAATCCGTCTCAGAATCCGTCTCAGAATCAATCTCTGAATCGGTATCAGAGTCTATCTCTGAGTCAGTCTCCGAGTCAGTCTCAGAATCCGTCTCTGAGTCACTTTCAGAATCAGTCTCAGAATCCATATCAGAGTCAGTTTCAGAATCCATTTCTGAGTCAGTCAGCGAATCCGTTTCAGAGTCCATTTCAGAGTCAGTATCAGAGTCTGTCTCGGAATCCATCTCCGAGTCCGTCTCTGAATCCATTTCAGAGTCCGTTTCCGAGTCCGTCTCAGAATCACTTTCCGAATCCGTCTCCGAGTCCATTTCCGAATCCATTTCTGAATCCATTTCCGAATCCGTCTCAGAGTCAGTTTCGGAATCCGTCTCAGAGTCCGTCTCAGAATCCGTAAGCGAATCAGTATCAGAGTCCATCTCAGAGTCCGTCTCAGAATCCATCTCAGAATCCATCTCAGAATCAGTAAGCGAATCAGTTTCTGAATCAGTCTCAGAGTCACTTTCAGAATCCGTTTCTGAGTCCATCTCAGAGTCTGTTAGCGAGTCCATCTCCGAATCCGTCTCAGAATTAGTATCCGAGTCCATCTCAGAATCCGTCTCTGAGTCCGTCTCAGAATCGGTATCTGAATCCGTCTCAGAATCAGTCTCCGAGTCACTTTCAGAATCCGTTTCAGAGTCAATTTCTGAATCAGTCTCAGAGTCCATCTCAGAATCAGTTTCTGAGTCAGTAATCGAATCCGTTTCCGAATCAAACTCGATCAGACGTTTGGAAGAAGCGCGGACATCGGAATATACTCCTTCAGAAGAACAGTCAATACTAGCTTCAATTTCACATCTAGTCTCAATTAGTGAATCCCTTTCCGACTCTATTAGCGAGTCTATTGTGGCATCCATTTCTGAAATAATTTCAGAGTCCGATTCCAAATCACTTTCAACCTCGGAATCAACGTCACAGTCCGAGTCACTATCTACATCTGAGCTTGTTTCGTTCTCTGAGTCTATTTCCGTCTTGGAATCAGTTCTAACTTCTGAGTCAATCTCTACCTCAGAATTGGTTTCAATGTCAGAACGGCTTTCCGACTCAGATATAACAAGTGGTTCCAATTCTGAAATAGGAATCGAATCTACAAATGAAATTCTTTCGGAAAATTCAGGAATTCCCCAATCCGAGTTAGCAAGTGAGTCCCTTCCAGAACCAGTATTTCCTCTACCACCTAGATCTGCGGGGAAACAATTTTTACCAAATACTGGTGAGCAATCATCTGCTTGGTCTAGTTTACTTGGAGCTGTCTTGCTCTTTGGCGGCTTGTTCAAACGACGTAAAAAACAAAATGAGGAAGAGTCTGAAGAGTAGCTCTGCCATTTTTGACATAAAAATGAAGTCCCTTGTCAACGCAAGGGGCTTTTGCTTGCTCTATTGAACCACTTACCCTCTCATTTTTACCACTTACTGAAATGCCCTTGCAAAATTCGAGTAAGTTGATATAATAAAACCAGAAAAAGCAAAGGAGGTCTTATGAAAGTTCGGATTGAATTAGATGATAGCTTAGAGCAAGTCGAAGTGATTATCAGAAGCAGTCAGCTGGGACCAGAGTTGGAACGCATCCAGCAGGCTTTGCAACAGGTTAGCCGTCCCTCGCTTGTCTTTTACAAAGGAACCAGTGAATATTTTTTGAAACTAGAAGACCTGCTCTTTTTTGAAACGGATGGAACCAAGATGATGGGACATACCAGGGATGATGCCTATGAAGTCAAGATGAAGCTCTATGAACTGGAAGATTGTCTCCCTGCTTATTTTTGTCGGGTTTCCAAGTCAACCATTGCAAATAGCAAGGCCATCTACTCGCTGGACAAGTCCTTTTCAGGGACTAGTCGGATTTCCTTTTATAAGACCCACAAGGAGGTCCATGTGTCGCGGCATTATTACCATTTATTAAAAGAAAAGTTACGAGAAGTGAGGTAGAGAGATGAAAAAATATGGTTTAGGGATTGCCCTGCTGGTCCTAGCAGTCTTGGTCCTATTTAGGGATTCACTGGGCTTGCATTTGGCTCTGCCATTTTGGACAACGGTCTGGTTTGTTTTAACCTTTGTGACTGGTTTTCACCGCTTGGTGAAGCTGGATTGGCTCGCCAGTATCTTTTGTTTCGGTCTAGCTTTTATAGCGGTGAACTCAGTTTATGATTGGGTGGAATTTGGGACCTGGAACATGGTTCTGTCACTTGTCCTGCTCTGCCTTGGCTTGAAACTGATTTTTAAACCCAAGAAGCGTAGACCGGCTCATGGAGTTGGTACAGGGGTGATTGGCGACAAGGGTAGGGAAATAGCTTTTGGTTCCTCTACTCGTTATATTCATGAGGAAAATTTTACCTACGATAGTGTGGAGGTGGCCTTTGGCTCCAGTATGGTTTACTTTGATCAAGCGGTTATTCTGGGAGATACGGCTGAATTTCATATCGATGCGGCCTTCGCGTCAGTTGATCTTTATCTGCCGGCAAATTGGCTGGCGGTCGTGGAACTGGATAGTTCTATATCTGCTGTCAATAACTATGCAACTGGCATGGGGGAAAAGATACTGCGTATCACAGGAGATATGGCCTTCTCTACTCTGAATATCTATTACACCTAGAGTGAACAGAGAGCAGTCTATTCAGGCTCCTCTGCAGCATAAAAGGTCAGAATATTCTGGAAATTAAACAAAGAAAGGGATTATCATGAAAAAGATTTTGAAAAATGCTACTTATCTATGGGTACTGGCTGCGGATATGCTGTCCAATTTTGGTGATGTGGTCTATTATCTGGCCTTGATGAACTATGTCTTGCTAGTGCCCAACAGCCGTCTGGCGCTGGCAATCGTGACCTTCTCGGAAATCTTCCCTAGCTTTATGGGCCTCTTTACAGGCTATCTGGCAGACAAGACGGTCAACAAAATCAGAACTATCAAGCTGACCCTCATCTTTCGTGTGGCCCTCTACCTCATCCTCGGTTTCTGTATGGGCTTTGAGCCAGCCCTCTGGATTGTCGTGGTGGCTGCAAGTTTCAATGTCTTTGCAGACTTCGCTGGCTTCTATGAAAACGGCCTCTATACACCTCTGGGATTACGCGTAGCGCCCAAAGAAGAGCGGGAGCAGTACTCGGCCTTTCGCCAGACCGTGACCAGCCTCCTCAACATCGCCTTTCAGGCCCTCTCTGCCCTCTTGGTCGGCCTCCTCTCCTACCAAAACCTGGCCTTTCTCAACGCCGGCACCTTTTTAGCCGCCCTCCTCATCATGCAGCTGCTGACGCCAGCCTTTCGCAAACTCCTGACGGAGCAGCCTTTGAAAATAGCAGAGCAGCCGAGCCAGACTGAGCAAAAAACCAAGAGACCAGGCATTCTAGCTTCCTTCAAGCAAGCTATCGTGGAGCTTCGCAAGATTCCCGAGTTCCGTCTGGTCCTGATTACCAGCCCTCTTATCAATGCCTGCGGAGCTATTCTCTATCCTATTCTGGTCCTGCTGATTAGCGAAGACCCAGGCCTCGTCTTCCTCAATGTTGAAACAACCCTTGCCCTGACCATTCTAATCTTTTTTGTCGGCAATATCTTGGGTTCGACCTTGGTCTTTACCCTTTTCAAAAAAACCAGCATGGTGGCGCTTGAAGTGGCAGCCACCTTCTCTCTACTTGGCGTGTTTGTCGGAATGCTACTACATCAACTGCCAATTATTTTCTTCTTCCTTACTACAATGGGGATTAGTTCAGGAGCTAGTGGACCTAAGTTTAACGCTAAGTTTGTCAATTCTATGCCAGAGGAGCAGTTAGCAACTATCGGTGGTGCAGTATCGACCTACTTCATGTTGGGTCAAGCCTTTACTCGACTACTGGTATCAGGTCTGGTCTTGGTGCTAACAGTCGATCAGATTAGCGGACTTTTCCTAGCGACAACTGGCTTGTTAGTCCTCTATGTCTTCTACTGGCTGGCACGCAACCAAAAAACACCTCAAAATCAGTCTATTTAGGCTGATTTTTCTGTTATCCGAGGGTGTTCTATGCTATAATGTTCTTGATTGAAATTTTACAGGAGAGAAACATGACTAAACCAATTCGTGTGCGTTACGCACCAAGTCCAACAGGACTTTTACATATCGGAAATGCTCGTACAGCATTGTTTAACTATCTTTTTGCCCGTCATCACGGCGGTACTTTCCTTATTCGTATCGAGGATACAGACCGCAAGCGCCATGTGGAAGACGGTGAGCGTTCTCAGCTTGAAAACCTGCGTTGGTTGGGGATTGACTGGGATGAGAGTCCAGAAACTCATGAGCAATACCGTCAGTCTGAGCGTTTGGACATTTACCAGAAGTATGTCGATGAGCTTCTAGCTTCAGGTAAGGCCTACAAGTCTTATGTGACCGAAGAAGAGTTGGCGGCGGAGCGTGAGCGTCAGGAAGCTGCAGGTGAAACACCTCGCTACATCAACGAATACCTTGGTATGTCTGAAGATGAAAAAGCAGCCTACATAGCAGAGCGTGAGGCGGCTGGCATTGTCCCAACTGTTCGCTTGGCCGTCAACGAAACAGGTATCTACAAGTGGAATGACATGGTTAAGGGTGAAATCGAGTTCGAAGGTGGCAACATCGGTGGCGACTGGGTTATCCAGAAACGTGATGGCTATCCAACCTACAACTTTGCCGTGGTGGTGGACGATCATCTCATGGAAATCTCGCACGTTATTCGTGGGGATGACCACATTGCTAATACACCCAAGCAGCTTATGGTCTATGAGGCACTAGGCTGGGAAGCACCAGAATTTGGTCACATGACCTTGATTATCAACTCTGAGACTGGTAAAAAACTGTCTAAACGTGATACTAACACCCTTCAGTTTATCGAAGATTACCGTCGTAAAGGGTACATGCCTGAAGCTGTTTTCAACTTTATCGGTCTCTTGGGTTGGAACCCTGGTGGTGAAGAGGAAATCTTCTCCCGTGAGCAATTTATCCAACTCTTCGATGAAAATCGTCTCAACAAGTCACCTGCAGCCTTTGACCAGAAGAAAATGGACTGGATGAGCAATGAGTACATCAAAAATGCTGATTTGGAAACTGTTTTCAACCTTGCCAAACCATTCTTGGAAGAAGCGGGTCGCTTGACAGACAAGGCAGAAAAATTGGTGGAACTTTACAAGCCACAAATGTCATCTGCGGATGAAATCGTTCCGTTGACAGACCTTTTCTTCTCTGATTTCCCAGAATTGACGGACGAAGAAAAAGAAGTTATGGCGGGCGAAACGGTACCGACTGTCCTCAACGCCCTTAAGGCAAAATTGGAAGCTATGACGGACGAAGATTTCCAACCAGATAATATCTTCCCACAAATCAAGGCCGTTCAAAAAGAAACTGGCATCAAGGGCAAGAACCTCTTCATGCCAATCCGTATCGCCGTTTCAGGCGAAATGCACGGACCAGAGTTGCCAAATACTATTTACCTGCTCGGTCGAGAAAAATCCATCCAGCATATTGATAATATGTTGAAGAGTTTGTAAGATAAATAATCCCCGCTGTCCTGTGATAGCGGGGATTTGTTTCTTATTCGGACTTAGTTTTCTAAAAACAAGCTCTCCACATAGTCTTTCTGTCTTGGGATAACCTGTTCATTTTCTAAGAAATCTTTCAGTTTTTCTTGTGGTACCCAGATGTAGTTGCTGGTTTCGCTGGCTTGGAGTTGGATAGCAGATTTGTCCCAGTCGGTTTCAGCCCAGTAGCAGTGGAAAAGGCACTGGTCGTCATGGGCGACAAAGTGTGTATGGTGGCGGAGTTGGTCAGTTGTCAGCTCAATGCCTGTCTCCTCGCGGACCTCGCGTAAAATGGCCTGCTCTGCTATTTCCCCAAATAAAGCCGAGCCTCCTGCTGTCGCTTCATAATAGTCAGGGTAGGAGGGCTTGGTGCTGTCGCGTTTCATGAAGAGGGTGCTGCCGTCGCGGTGGCGGATGATGCACTCGACGACTAGGTGGTAGAGACCGTCGGGAATGGGTTCTCCGCGAGTGAGGGTGTGGTCGGTCAAGTAACCGTCGGCTGTGTAGGCGTTCCAAGTTTCCATTTCATTCTCCTGTCAATTTTGTGATTATTCAGTATAGCACATCTGTAAGTGCAGGGCAACATGTTTTGTTTTTGTACGGACAAGTGTTGTACTGGGGCTACTAATTTAAAGGAGAAATCAATGCAAACTATAATCCCTCATCTCTGGTATGATACAGAGGCAAAAGAAGCTGCAGAGTTCTATGTGGACCTCTTCGGAGGCAAGATTGACTGGACCTATACCATTACGGATACGCCTTCTGGCGACTCTGACTTGGTCCAATTCCAACTGGGAGATATGACCCTGGCAGCGATTAGTGCAGGGCCCTATTTCAAGCTCAATGAGTCCATGTCCCTCATGGTGTCAGTGGCTGACAAGGCGGATGTGACTCGCCTTTATGAAGCTCTGTCAGACGGTGGCCGTGTGCTTATGCCTCTGGGAGAATATCCTTTTAGTCCTTACTATGTCTGGCTAGAAGACCGCTTTGGTCTGTCTTGGCAACTTTCGTATGAACCGGACTTGGACAAGCCCTATCAATTTGATATCTGCCTGCTTTTCTCGCAGGACCAGGTCGGTTTAGCCCAGCCCATGTTGGACTACTACAAGGACAAGCTGCCCCAGGCTCGTCTGGGTCACCTCTCTTACTATGGCGAAGGTGAGGCTGCGGTGGCTGCTGCTAAGCTGAATTATGCGGAGCTGTTCATCGGAGATCAAAAAATCATCGTTATGGACCACGGCTACGGTGGCGTGGCCTCTTTCAACGAAGCCTTCTCGCTCATGGTCTATGTGGATAGCCAGGAAGAAGCAGAGAGCTGGTATGAAAAAGTGTCGGCAGTTCCAGAAGCAGAGATTTGCGGTTGGGCCAAGGACCGGTTTGGGATTTCCTGGCAGATTGTGCCGCGGATTTTGATGGAAGCATACGATACGGCTAGCCCAGAAAAGGTCAAGGCAGTCAATGCGGCTGTGATGACCATGAAACGTTTGGACATTGCAAAAATTCAAGAATTATTGAGCTAAAAGCTGACTACGGTCAGTTTTTTCTTTTATTCCTTTTCAAATCAAGGTTGAAAATATACAAAAAATTTTTAAAAATGTGTATAATTATGTTGCAAAAAGTATAAATATACACTATAATGGTCACTAAGTTTTATAAAAAAACAGTAGAAATGAGAATGCTTATGTCAAAAGAAAAATTGATTTTAGCCTATTCAGGTGGACTTGATACCTCCGTTGCGATTGCTTGGTTGAAAAAGGACTATGATGTGATTGCGGTCTGTATGGATGTGGGCGAGGGCAAGGATTTGGACTTCATTCATGACAAGGCCTTGTCCATTGGGGCGGTAGAGTCCCATGTGATTGATGTCAAGGAAGAGTTTGCTCAAGAGTATGTCCTACCTGCCCTCCAAGCCCATGCCTACTATGAGCAAAAATACCCACTGGTATCGGCTCTCAGCCGTCCCTTGATTTCTAAAAAGTTGGTGGAAATGGCTCATAAGACAGGAGCAACCACCATTGCCCACGGTTGTACTGGCAAGGGAAATGACCAGGTGCGGTTTGAGGTAGCTATTGCGGCCCTGGATCCGACACTCAAGGTCGTGGCACCTGTCCGTGAGTGGAAGTGGGCGCGTGAAGAGGAAATTATCTTTGCTAAAGAAAATGGTGTACCAGTCCCTGCAGACCTGGACAGTCCTTACTCGGTCGACCAAAACCTTTGGGGACGGGCCAATGAGTGCGGAGTTTTAGAAAATCCATGGAATGAAGCGCCAGAAGATGCTTTTGGTATTACTATTTCTCCAGAAAATGCACCAGATACTCCTGAGTATGTCGATATTGAGTTTAAAGCAGGGATTCCCGTGGCTGTAAATGGTGAAGAGTTAAGTCTGGCTAATCTCATTCAAAAACTCAATGTCATTGCTGGTAAGCATGGTGTGGGTCGGATTGACCACGTGGAAAATCGTTTAGTCGGAATCAAGTCACGTGAAATTTATGAGTGTCCAGGTGCTATTACCCTTCTGACAGCCCACAAGGAAATTGAAGATTTGACCCTGGTGCGGGAAGTATCGCATTTCAAACCAATTGTCTCTAATGAGCTGTCTAATCTCATTTACAATGGTTTGTGGTTCAATCCTGCAACAGCTGCCCTGAAGGCCTATCTTGCTCAGACCCAGGCAGTTGTTAATGGCACCGCAAAAGTGAAGTTGTATAAGGGGTCAGCCAAAGTGGTTGCTCGGAAATCTCCAAATTCCCTTTATGACGAAGATTTGGCAACCTATACCAGTGCAGATACTTTTGACCAAGATGCAGCAGTTGGTTTCATCAAGCTTTGGGGATTACCAACCAAGGTTAATGCGGAAATTCATAAAAATTGCTAGAAAGTAGGAGCTTATGGAAGCAAAGAAATTATGGGGTGGTCGCTTTGAAGCCAGTCTAGAAGAATGGGTTGAAGAATTCGGAGCCTCCATTCGCTTTGACCAAAAATTGGCCAAGTATGATATTCAAGGTTCACTGGCGCATGTACAGATGCTTGGAGCCACAGGGATTATCAAGCTTGAAGAAGCCCAGGCTATTCAAACTGGACTGGAAGAATTGTTAGCAGACTACGAGGCTGGCAAGTTAGTGTTTGATATTCGAAACGAAGACATTCACATGAATATCGAAAGTCTATTGACGGAGAAAATAGGCCCAGTTGCAGGTAAACTCCACACAGCTCGTTCTCGTAACGATCAAGTAGCGACCGATATGCACCTCTATCTGAAGGATACCCTCTTTCAAGCTGTAGATAAATTGACCAACCTACGTCAGGTTTTACTAGACCTTGCACAAGAGCATGTGGAAACAATCATGCCTGGCTATACCCACTTGCAACATGCTCAACCTATCAGCTTTGCTCAGCACTTGTTGGCCTATTACAACATGTTCAGCCGAGACAGTGAACGCTTTGCATTCAATATGCAGCATACAAATGTATCCCCGCTTGGTGCGGCGGCTTTAGCAGGGACGACCTTTCCGATTGACCGTCAGATGACGTCGGATTTAATGGGATTTGCCAAGCCCTATAGTAATTCTCTCGATGCTGTGTCTGACCGTGATTTTATCCTGGAATTTCTGTCGAATGCCAGTATCCTCATGATGCACATGTCGCGTTTGTGTGAAGAAATTATTAACTGGTGTTCACATGAATACCAATTTGTCACCCTATCCGATACCTTTTCAACAGGTTCTTCTATCATGCCTCAGAAGAAAAATCCAGATATGGCTGAGCTGATTCGCGGGAAAACAGGTAGAGTTTATGGGAACTTAGTCGGCCTACTGACAGTCATGAAATCCTTACCGTTGACCTATAACAAGGATTTACAAGAAGACAAGGAAGGCATGTTTGACACGGCAGAAACGATTTTGATTTCGATTGATATTTTGGCGGGTATGCTGAAAACGATGACGGTCCATAAGGAAAGGATGGCTCAGTCGACAGAGAAGGATTTTTCAAATGCAACTGAATTAGCGGATTACTTGGCTAGTAAAGGTTTGCCCTTCCGCCAAGCGCATGAGATTGTTGGAAAACTGGTTTTGGAATGTAGCAAGGCAGGCTATTATTTACAGGATGTTCCTTTGGAATGTTTTCAAGAGCTGTCGCCTGTCATTGGACCGGATATTTATACAGCTTTAGAATCTGAAACAGCAGTTTCGCGCAGAAATTCGCTAGGTGGAACTGGATTTGAATCCATTCGTTGGCAAATTCAGCAAGCAAAAGCACAAATAATCGCTTCAAAAGGCCTCTAAACGGTATGTTTATTGGCTTTTTTGAATTTTATGGTATAATAGAGGTAATTTTGAAAGATGGAGTGACGGTTTGAAGAAAAGCTATCGTGTCAAGCGTGAACGAGATTTTAATGACATTTTTACAAAAGGGAAAAATGTAGCCAATCGGAAGTTTGTTGTCTATCGATTGCCGAAAGAGCAGCATCACTTCCGGGTAGGTCTTTCTGTCAGTAAAAAATTGGGAAACGCAGTGATGCGAAATCGAATTAAACGAAGAATTCGCCATGTCTTACTTGAATGTCGCTCGGACTTGGTTGCGGATGACTTCGTTATTATTGCTCGAAAAGGTGTAGAAGAGTTGTCCTATCAAGAAATCAAGCAAAACCTAATCCATGTTTTAAAACTAGCAAAACTCTACCAGGAAGGTGTTGTGATTGAAAAAGAAAATTAAGTGGGCAGGTTTGCTCATTGCTTCTCTGTTTATTTTGACTGCTTGTGGTACCGGGCCAGTAACCAGTCAATCAACAGAAGCTTGGGACCGATTGATTTATTGGTTTGCCAGCGTTATTCAATTTTTATCAATTAATGGTCAGATTGGAATCGGAATTATTCTCTTTACGATTTTAATTCGAACGATTTTATTACCTCTATTTCAGATTCAAATGAATTCTTCAAGAAAAATGCAAGAACTCCAACCACAGTTGAAGAAATTGCAGGAAGAATACCCTGGTTCGGATATGGAGAGCCGCCAAAAACTCTACGAAGAGACTCAAAAGCTCTATAAAGAGAATGGCGTAAGTATGTCGTCGTCAATGTGGCCACTGTTTATTCAAATGCCTATTTTGTTGGCTCTTTTCCAGGCGTTGACAAGAGTGGAGGCTCTAAAGGTTGGCCACTTCCTTTGGCTGAACTTAGGCGAACCCGACCCTTACTTTATTTTGCCAATCTTGGCGGCAGTATTTACATTTTTAAGCTCATGGTTGGCCAATAAAGCAGCAATCGAAAAAAATGGGGCGATGACAGCAATGATGTATGCCATGCCAATCCTAATTTTCTTCTTTGCCATGACTTCGGCTAGCGGTGTTGCCCTCTACTGGACAGTATCCAATGCCTATCAAGTGGCTCAGACCATGTTATTAAATAACCCGTTTAAAATCATAGCAGAGCGACAAGCAAAGATTAATGCCGAAAAAGAGCGTCAAGCAAAAATCAGACGTGCACAGAAAAAAGCTCAGAAAAAGAAATAGGTTAACTAGGAGAGAGAAAGATGAAATTTACAGGAGATACAGTTGAAGAAGCGATTCAAAATGGCTTGAATGAATTGAATATTCCTCGAAAGAAAGCTCACATTACAGTCATTGCAAGAGAGAAGAGAGGCTTCCTAGGTTTTGGTAAAAAACCTGCGACTGTTGATATCGATGTTATCAATGAAACAACCGTTGTAAAAGCTAATCAAAAGGCCGTTCGTGGCGTTCCAAGTGAGATCAATGAGCTCAATGAACCAGTAAAAAGTGTTTCAGAAGCTACGATTGATTTAGGTAAAGTTGTTGCGGCCGTGAAGGAATTTGAAAAATCTGGTCAAACACTTGATGATGAGATTAAGGCTCAGATTTTGAAGAATGAAAAAGAAGCTACGACGATTTTAGAAGAAACAGGTCGAATTGAAATTCTTTCCGATGAATTATTAGCTGGTATAGCACCTGCCCCTGTTGCACAAGAAGTAGGTTCAGAACCGGCTACCGAAGCAGTTATCAAGGATGAATTTTCAGGTCTGGACATCAAAATTGAGCAACAATATGACATTGAGACAGTTGTTGCAGAAGTAACAGCCTATGTCCAAGAAATTTTGGATGACATGGATGTTGAAGCTAGCATTGAAACGAGCCATAACCGCCGTACAATCAATATCCAAGTGGATACCAATGAGCCAGGACGTGTCATTGGCTATCATGGTAAGGTCTTGAAAGCCTTGCAACTATTGGCTCAGAACTTCCTATACAACCGTTATGAGCGCAACTTCTACATTACAATTAACGTGAATGATTATGTTGAACACCGTGCAGAAGTGCTTCAAGGCTATGCACAAAAGTTGGCTGAACGTGTCTTGGCTGAACAAGAAGCCTACCATACAGACCCTATGTCAAGTAGTGAGCGTAAAATCATCCACCGTATCATTTCAAAAATGGACGGTCTGACAAGCTATTCAGAAGGTAGCGAACCAAACCGCTATGTCGTAGTGGATATTGAAGGAAATCGTGATTAAAAAAGAGGCTGAGCCTCTTTTTTTCAATGTTTTTTCTCAATCTGCTTGAAAATAGAACAGAATAGCTTGACAAACCCCCAGAATTTATATAAAATGGTTTGGTATGTTTAGTAACTGATCAAAACTAGCCGGCTAAACGAATACAAGAATCTAAGAGGAGGTATTCATCGTGAAACGTACTTTTCAACCAAGTAAAATCCGTCGCGCACGCAAACACGGTTTCCGTAGCCGTATGGCAACTAAAAACGGCCGTCGCGTGTTAGCAGCTCGTCGCCGTAAGGGACGTAAAGTTCTTACAGTAGCATAAGAATACAACTAAAACCAGCAGGAACTCGAGTCTGCTGGTTTTTTCGTTGGAAAAGAACGGCTTGAAATATGGTACAATAGAACCATGATACAGATATTTGATACCCATACCCACCTCAACATCGAGCAGTTTGACGGTAGGGTCCAAGAAGAATTAGACTTTGCCAAGGAGATGGGGGTCACCCTCCACAATGTGGTCGGTTTTGACCGTGCAACCATTGACAAGGCTATGGAGCTTGCTGACCAGCACCCTGAAATTTATCTGACACTGGGCTGGCATCCGACAGAGGCTGGCACCTATGACGAGGAAGTAGAAAGCTACTTGCTTGAGGCACTCAAGCATCCCAAGGTCATTGCCCTGGGGGAGATTGGGCTGGACTACTACTGGATGACAGCGGATAAGGAAACCCAGGCTCGTGTTTTCAAGCGACAGATGGAGTTGGCTAAAGAGTTGGATTTGCCCTTTGTGGTTCACACCCGTGATGCTCTGGAAGATACCTATCAGATCATCAAGGAAGTTGGCGTCGGCTCGCGCGGAGGGATCATGCATTCCTTCTCTGGTACGCTGGAGGAGGCTCAAGCTTTCATGGACCTGGGCATGCACATCTCCTTCTCGGGAGTAGTGACTTTCAAAAAAGCTGTCGAACTTCAGGAAGCAGCGCAAGCATTGCCCCTAGAAAAAATCCTGGTCGAAACGGACGCACCTTACCTGGCCCCAGTTCCTAAGCGTGGTCGGGAAAATCGCACCGGCTACACCCGATATGTGGTGGATATGCTGGCCCAGCTTCGCAACCAGTCGGTCGAAGAAGTGGCGAAAGCGACCTACGAGAATGCAAGGAGCTTGTTCAGAATTGACACAGAAAATTAAGATACAAGAAGTCCTCGTTGTTGAAGGCAAGGATGATACAGCAAACCTAAAACGATTTTATGAGGTGGATACCTACGAAACCAGAGGCTCTGCCATATCAGACGATGACTTGGAACGCATCGAGAAACTCCATGAGTTGCGTGGCGTCATTGTCTTTACTGACCCAGACTACAATGGAGAGCGGATTCGGAAGATGATTATGCAGGCCATTCCAACGGTCAAACATGCCTTTTTACAGCGGGACGAGGCCAGGCCCCAGTCCAAAACAAAAGGGCGGTCCTTGGGCATTGAGCACGCCAGCTTTGAAGACTTGGAAAAGGCTCTAGCAGGCGTGCGTGGCTACTATGATGATGAACATCACTTTGACATCAGCAAGTCAGACCTGATGCGCCTAGGGCTCCTTATGGGCGGTGACAGTCGCAAGAGGAGAGAGTATCTGGGAGAAAAACTCCGCATCGGCTACTGCAACGGCAAGCAACTCCTCAAACGCTTGGAACTGTTTGGGATAAGTTTGGCAGAAGTCGAGGAGTGTATGGAGAGCTATCATGGATAGGGTCTACGCTGTTAGGTGCTTGGTTAAAAACGAGTTTGAACCTTCTTATGAAAATTATTCATCTTATGAAGAAGTGACCTACTTGCTGCCGGCTAATGTTCTTGTTTGGGAGGATGAGCAGGTTGATAAGAATAAACTAGCAGCCTATTTGCGTGGTCTAGTTGAAGATGGCTATGTCAATGCGGATGGTATTTGGAAGCAGAGCCGTTTGTTTCATATTGTCGGTGTGCAAGAAATGGACGATAGGGTGGAGTTTGATGTGCCAGCCCTGGAAGTCTATCGCTGGTTTTACAATTTTGAACGTCTAGTTACTGAGGAAGAATTTTTGAATCTCTATTATTTTGATGATTTGGGGGGATAAACAATCTAGAGCGGAAATGTTACTATTTCTGCTTTTTTGAAGATTGCTACTGAGATCTATTCGTGTTACAATATAGAAAACTAGGAGGTGGACTAGATTGATAACTATAAACAAAGATGCCCAAGTAAATTTCAAAACTGACTCCAGACTTTTGGAAAAAGCCAAGGAAGTATTTGCTATGAACCAGCTGGATTTGACTGCTGGCTTTAACCTCTTCTTGCAAAATATTGCTGTAAAAAATGAGTTGCCCATTCTGACTGAAGAAGAGTTGGAAAGAGAAGAGTTGTTTTTACAACTTCAAAAGGAAATTCAGGAAAACCAACAGGCGATTGAGGCAGGTCAAGGGATCAGCCTAGAAAGTGTCAAAGAGAAGTATGGAATTTGAGTCTTATTCAGTGATACTTGCTCCAGCAGTGGATAAGGAATTGGCAGCTATTTATGCCTATTTCTCGGAACAGTTCTCAGAAGAAATTGCCAAAAGACGAATTGGTATGATTGTCGAAGCATTGGAGAGTTTGCAAATTTTTCCTGAACGTGGTTTTAACGCCGATAATCGTTTTGGTAAGCAGATAGACCCGCCATATCTGACCCGAGGTTACGTTATTGGAAAAGACTACATTGCCCTCTATCGCGTGGTAGAAAACGAAGTTCGAGTGGGTCATCTTTTTGCAACCAAGAGTGATTATATAAAGTTGTTGAAGTGAGGGAGTATGAATAGGATAGAACACGTCATCCTAACCAATATGTGCATGATTACAGATGGTCAGCAGGTATTGGTCCAGGATAGGAAGTCAGAGAAGTGGCCGGGAATCTCATTTCCTGGGGGCTCTAAGAGCCTGGGGATAGGCTCTTAGAGGTTGGAAATTGGAAAAGCGTAGCTTTTTTCTGCTGTGAAACAAATGAGTCGCTTATTGTCTCTGTCATTCGTGAAATCAAGGAAGAAACGGGTTTGACGGTATCCAATCTCGAACTCTGTGGCCTTCAAAACTGGACGGATCCGACTGACCACTATCGCTATTTGGTATTTTGCTATAAAACTAGCCATTTTTCAGGCTCTATCCAATCTTCTGATGAGGGAGAAGTCTTTTGGATTGATCGTGCGGACCTGAAGAATGTTCAGCTGGCAGACGGTTTTGAAACCATGTTGGAAATCTTTGAACATCCACAACTGACGGAGAATTTTTACTGGTTTGAAGATGGTGAGTGGAAGGTGGAGAATCGCTAAAGAGTTGTACAATAAGTTTGACAACTCTTTTTTTCTGTGCTATAGTAAGCCTAGAAATGAAAGAGAGGTGTTGAAATGGAAGCAATCGCTTATTCACATTTTCGTAACCACTTGAAGGATTACATGAAAAAGGTCAATGATGAGTTTGAGCCTCTCATTGTGGTCAATAAAAACCCTGAAGAAGATATTGTGGTTATTTCTAAGAGCGAGTGGAGCAGTATTCAAGAAACCCTTGCGGTCGCTCAAAATCCCTACCTATCAGATAAGATTTTGCGCGGTATGGCAGCCGTTCGAGCTGACAAAACACAAGAACGCCAGCTACTAGAGGACTAGCGATGAGACTTTGTTTCACAGACGAAGCTTGGGAAGACTACCTCTATTGGCAGGGGCAGGACAATAAAACACTCAAGCGTATTAACAAGATTATCAAGGATATTCAACGCCATCCTTTTGAAGGTATTGCTAAACCAGAGCCACTTAAATATGACTATCAAGGTAGCTGGTCACGGCGAATTGATGCTGAAAACCGACTGATTTATATAGTTGAAGATGATTGTTTGTATGTTTTGTCGGTCAAGGATCATTATAAGTAGGGATGTTTGTAGGAAATGGACGAATATATAGACGAGTCTTAAAAAATATTGCTAACAACTTATATCAATTAGATAAGATAAGAACTAAAAATGCGGAGATAAACTATGGATATTAAAATCAGAGAAGTAACTCATTTACAAGACTTTATTGAAGTTATACTACAATCGAAGAATAGAATGTTGGGAAGAAATATTTATTATAGAGGGGAGAGTACTTATTTTGAAAGCCGTATGCCTTCTTTTTATAGAGATACATTCCTTATAGATAATGCTGAACGATATTATCGAACTCTTATGAATGAAATGGGCTGGGAAGATTATTCAGATAATGTTACATTGGTTCGACGAATGGCTCAACTACAACACTATGGAGCGAAAACAAGAATTTTGGATGTTACTTCAAATCCTTTAGTAGCTTTGTATTTTGCAGTAGAAAACGCGACTCTTGAAGATGAACACAACGGAAATCAGGATGAAAGTCAGGCTGGGTATATTTATTTCTATAGTGAAAAACCAGAAGAAGAAAAATTTGATACAGGTCATACGGTAGCAATTAAAACAGCCATAAATTTGATGTCGGTGGAAAAGTTAGATGTTTTTTGTAATCTAATGAGTTTGTTGTATAATATCTACCAAAAAAATGGACTAATGTATCTACAATTTACGACAGAAGATTTGCTTAAAGAATTAAATGAGAGCTTTAAAAATACTGATAGATTTGCATGGGAAATTGATATTATTGACGACTCTTTATTAAGTGTAAAATGTGATATGAACGGTGATTCTTTAGAACGCAATTTTTCCTTGGGAGCTAAACAAAGAAATTATTTAGAAGAGTACAGGATTAAATCAAGTGAAGTAGATAACGAATCCCAGGGATTGATGTGCTACTTTGTTGAGCAAGTCATAAACGATTTTTTAGAAGCATTAAATCAATGTGCAAAAACCAAGGAACGTTTGATTTATCCGATGGCAATCTTTTTAGATTTAATAAAAACCCATGTTGTTTTACCTTCAAAAAATACTGATAGACTGAAACAGCAGCAAGGTGTATTTATTTATCCTGGAGTCCATGAATCCAAAATTTTAAAATCTAACATAAAAATAATTTCTAATTATATAGATAAAAAAGCCATCACACTGACAGATCAAAAGGGTGAAATTAGTAAAATCATGATTTCCCCACAAAATAAGTTTAGGATAAAAAAAGAGTTAGCTCTCTTAGGAATAACCTCAGGATTTATATATCCTGATTTACAACATTTGGCAGATTCTGTATTAGAAAAAATAAAGGATGAAATTTCAACAAACTAATTTAGAAAGAAAACACATATGCACATCGCAGACAAAAATGTTACCCGCGCCGTCCTTGAACGCCACGGGTTTACCTTTAAGAAATCCTTTGGTCAGAACTTTTTGACCGATACCAATATTTTACAGAAAATTGTGGATACGGCAGAGATTGACCAGAATGTCAATGTCATCGAAATTGGTCCTGGAATTGGGGCCTTGACTGAGTTTTTGGCGGAGAGTGCTGCTGAGGTCATGGCCTTTGAGATTGACGACCGCCTGATTCCGATTTTGGCGGACACCCTAGGTCGCTTTGACAATGTGACCGTGGTCAACCAAGACATCCTGAAGACCGACCTGCAGACCCAGATTCAGAATTTCAAGAATCCTGACCTGCCCATCAAGGTCGTGGCCAACCTGCCCTACTACATCACCACCCCTATCCTCATGCACCTGATTGAGAGCAAGATTCCCTTCAGCGAGTTTGTGGTCATGATGCAGCGGGAGGTGGCCGACCGCATTTCTGCTGAGCCAAACACCAAGGCCTACGGTAGCCTGTCCATCGCGGTCCAGTACTACATGACTGCCAAGGTGGCTTTCATCGTGCCTCGCACCGTCTTTGTGCCCGCACCAAACGTAGACTCCGCAATTCTCAAAATGGTCCGTCGCGAGCAACCCTTGGTCAGCGTTAAGGACGAAGATTTCTTCTTCCGGGTGTCCAAGGCCAGCTTTGTGCACCGCCGCAAGACCCTGTGGAACAACCTGACCAACCATTTCGGCAAGTCCGACGAGGTCAAGGACAAGCTGACGCGGGCACTTGGCATGGCAGAGCTGGAAGCCAGTGTCCGTGGAGAAGCACTTTCCATGGCTGACTTCGCACGTTTGTCTGACAGCCTTCAGGAAGTAGGTTTATCATGAAACTATCGCAGGCAATCAATCAATTAGCCCAATTTTGTGGACCGCGGGATCTGTCCTCTCTGACAAAACAAGCTCTCCAAGCCGAGCAAGGACTAGAACAGGTAGATGTTCTAGCCTTTTTTGGTGGCTCCATTCTAGCTGGTGGTGACCAACTGGCAGATGCTATTCGAAACAAAATTGCTAAGGCCTACGTCATCGTAGGTGGAGCAGGTCACACGACCGACGGACTTCGCCAACAGGTACGGGACCATTTTCCTCAGCTGGATCCAAGTGGCTTGACCGAGGCAGAGATTTTTCAAGCCTACTTGGAGCAGAAGCACGGTCTGTCAGCTGATTTACTAGAAACCCAGTCCACCAACTGCGGTAATAATGTCACCTACCTACTGGACTTGCTAGCTGAGAAGGGCATTGATTTTCAGTCCATTCTGCTCATGCAAGATGCCACCATGCAGCGTCGGATGTGGGCAACGATGAAGAAGTACGCAGCGGGTAAACTCTTGCTCAACTACGCTAGCTACCAAGTGGCTGTCAGGGAGGAAGAGGGCCAGCTCCAGTATGAAGATGCTCCCTTGGGTATGTGGGACATGGACCGCTACCTCAGCCTGCTTTTAGGCGAAATTCCCCGCCTGCGAGATGACGAAGAGGGCTACGGACCAAGAGGAGCCAACTATTTGGCCTATATCGACATTCCACAAGCAGTGGAAGAAAGCTACCAATTGGTCCAGGAAAAGACAGGCCTAACCAGCCGTAAAGCCAATCCTAACTTTGCTAGTCCAGAGTGAAATCTGAAAGACCTTGCCTTGTTCGTTGACAGTGGGGAGAAAGCTTGCTATACTGAAATATGACTAACTTTTGAAAAATATTGTCTGCAAATTGGCAGAATATTTACAAAAACAAGAGAGGGTTTCCCTCTTTTTTTATGAAGGTATCCTTATGTTCAAAAACATGTTAAAAAAGCATCCCCATTTAGTTGCTCTTGGCCTATTTGTGGGCTTTTCTTTATTATTATTGGTTCCACACTTGCTAACCAAGGGAATGGTGACAGGTGCAGACTTGATTTTTCACTACAATCGTTTCTATGATGCGGCTATGCAGATGACGGAGGGGAATTTCTCCTATATTATCAGTTTGTATGGCTATCAGCAGTCAGGACGGATTGTCAATGCTCTCTACGGACCTTATTTTGCCTATCTACAGGGAGCTTTGGTACTCTTGAGTGGGACTTGGTTCCGCTATCAGATTTTGTCCAATCTTCTTTTGGGTACTTTGAGTGCGACCTCCCTCTATTTCCTCATGCGTGAGGTCAAGGTCAAATATAATCACTCCATCCTCTTGTCTCTCTTCTTTGTAACGACCTACTCCATCCAGTATTGGTGGGCAACTCAAGGATTTACCAGCTGGGGAGTGGCCCTTTTTCCACTTTGTTTGATTCCTGCGGTTCGTTTCCTACAGACCAAAAAAGTACCGATATTCCTCATGGCAGGAGCGGTAGGGCTCATGTTGCAGGTTCATATGCTATCAACCTTGTTCTTGGTCATTGCCTATGGAGTTCTCTTCCTCATTGGTTGGTGGAAATCAGACCAAAAAATGAAGATTATTGGACAGGTGGCTCTGTCGGTAGGGATTTTCCTGCTCCTGACCATCAATATTTGGTTGCCACTTATTTATATCAACGCAACCAACACCTTGGTGCCACCGTTTGTTAATAAGAAATTTGTCCTCAATACTGTAACCTGGCTCAAAACAGCCTTTCTATACTATCCCTATCCCTTGCCAATTTTCTTTGGAATCTATCTCTATTTCTTGGTGAAAAATTGGAAGAAACAATCGCTGGTTCTGGGTGGTCTTGCTTTGACTTACGCAGTATTTTTAATCTTGTCAACCAACCTTTTCCCTTGGCAGTTGTTTGCAGGGAAAGGAATTACACTTGTCGAATTGATTCAATTTCCATTTCGCTTTTTCCTCTACGCCAATGCTCTTTTACTGGCAGTCGTAGGAGTCCAGATGTCTGGCTTGTCTGACAAACTGCAGAAAATCTTTATAGCTGTGGCTCTTGCCTCCTTGCTTGTTTCGGTTGGCTTCCTCTGGAATGAAAGTTTTAAGGAAATCAATGGACATTACTATAGCGAGACCTTCCTGCAAAAACGAATTCATACGACTCTGTACGGTACAACGGAAGAGTTACGAGATTCTTTCCATTCTAAAGACTTGGGCGAATTTATCCACATTGCTCAGAAATCAACGCCAGACTATGTGCCAGACTTGTCAGATAGAACGGAACATATGACCAATGAAGAGTCGGACAATACCTATTTTACCTATCGTGACCAAGTGATTTTACCAAATCAAAACTTTACCAAAGCAGTTGATGGTGATCAGCTGGTGGTAACTTGGACGGCGTCTGAAGCAGAAGAAACAGCTGTGCCAATCATTGTCTACCAAGATAGTCAGCTCGTTTTGAATGAACAGGTCTTGGATAGAGAAGAATTGGAACTTTCCACTATCGGTGTACCAACGGTTACCAGCAAAAAAGGACAGAATACCCTTATCCTATCCTACAAGCAACAGTGGTGGTTATGGCCAGTTATCATTATCAGTTTGACTGGATGGCTACTCTGGTTGATTTACTATGTTTTTGCCTACCGAAAATCAAATCTTTCCTAAGAGAGAAATGTTATGAAACAAATCAATCCCAAGGCATGCAAGCAATTCATTCTGGTCATGGTCATGACTGTTTTGCTGGCGATGGGACGGGCCCTCTTGCTAAGCGGTGTATCTTTTCCGCTCTGGTTTGTCCCTCTGACCTTGCTTGCCTATCTTATTTTTACCTTTTATGTATTGGTCTTGCTTAATAAATATGAGAAGTTTGTAAAGACCAAAACCTTTGCCAAGTATGTCTGCTATTTTCTAGGTTTTCTATATCTTGTCAATCTGGTCTATCGAATCAATGCCAAGAAGTATCAACCCTGGAATATTTTCCGTAATAATCTTTTTCAGTTTGAACTTCTATTGATGTTGCTTCTTCCAGTATTGCTGGCATTTTTGTGGCGGAAGAATGCAGGAATCAGAGAAAAATTAAGTAGGTGGTCGGCCAGCCATCTGGTGCAAGATAGCTACTTGCTCTTGACCAGCTTACTTTCTCTCAGTCCGTTGGCTATTTCTTACTGGAAAGATAGCCATTATGAGAGTTTGGTTGAAAATGGCTCCTATTTGGAATTCTTTAGTCAGACACCCTTGTTTGCCCCTATTCATTTTATAGGGACCTACATTTTTCTTCGCTATCTTCATAAGGCATTTGTAGAGTTTAAGGCCAATCGGACCAATGTCCACAGCATGCTCTTTATCAGCTTGGCACTGGCTACGCTATCGCATATTGGTTATCAGGCTTCTATGGCTGGGGGAACGGGCTCTTATTTCACACGCCACCTCTTTCCAGGAGCTATTGTCTTCCAGATTGCCTGCCTCTTTTTCCTTAATGTTATCATTAGCCTGGTTATCAACCGTCAAATCTTATCGGTTGCCATCATTGCTGGTTTAAATGTGACCTTGATTGCGGCCAATTTTCTCAAATTCCGCTACCGTTCGGAGCCAATGACCCCCAACGATTTCAAATGGATTGGAAACATGGGGATGATTCTCAGCTTTATCAGTCTGCGGGTTGTCTTGATATCGCTTGTGTTCTTGGTTATCCTATTCTTTGTTTACAGGCGAATTCATAAGAAGTACTTCCAAGGACAGATTGTCAAATCCATCTGGAAACGGCTAGCAGGAATTTCAGTCATTGTTTCCTTGATTTTGGGAATGGGTTGGGCGATTCGTAATGAAAAAGACCACAAGATTGCTGGTTGGATTCCTATTCTTTCTCAGGTCAATAACTGGCGGAACGTAGACTGGAAGGGCTATGCTTTTGTGGCTCGTTATCGCACACTTTCATTCCTCTGGTTGCAGCAACTCAGCAAGACCAGTATGGAAATGCCTGAGAATTACTCTGATAAGACCATGAAGGCCATTGTGAAGAAATACACTGCCTTGGCAGAGGAAATCAATGCAGAACGGACAGGCCAACTGACTGACCAGACGGTTATCTATATTCTTAGTGAGAGTTTGGCTGACCCACGTCGGATTCCAGGCGTGACCCTTAGTCAAAATGTCCTTCCAAATATTGAGTACATCATGAGTCAGACTACCAGTGGCTTGATGAAGAGTGACCACTATGGTGGTGGTACAGCTAACATCGAGTTTCAGGTCTACAGTGGTTTGCCCTTCTACAATTACAACTCGTCCATTTCGTCCGTCTATCTGGATGTGGCGCCGAATATGAAGAAGTTGCCAAGTATCAGTGACCTCTATCCAGCAGATAATCGTATCGCCATCCATCCTTACTACGATACCAGTTACAATCGTAATTCAATCTATAAGCAGTTGGGAATTGAGCAGTTTTACACTCTGAATAGTGCCGCTTATCCTCTGACAGTGACGGCTGAAGATTATCAAGGGAATTTTATCAGTGATAAAAAGACCTATGACTTGATTTTGGAGCAGGTTCGTTCTACAGACAATAAATTTGTGTCTGCCATTACCATGCAGAACCATGTGCAGTGGAATTCCCTAGAGCCAGCTAGTATTACGGCTACAGGAGAAGGGTTCACGGCTGAGGAAAATGAAAACCTTAATAGCTATGTTCGTCTCCTCTCCTTTACGGACCAGGCGACCAGGGATTTCCTAGACCAGCTCAAGACCTTAGACAAAAAAGTGACGGTCGTCTTTTACGGTGACCACCTGCCAGGTCTCTATCCAGAGTCTGCCTTTGCGACGGACCCAAGTCTGCAATATAAGACCGACTATTTCGTTTGGAGTAATTTTGAAACGGAAGACTACCATTATGATTTGGTCAATTCTAGCGATATGAATGCACTGATGCTGGAGACGACCCGTAACAAGGTCAGTCCTTACTACACTCTCTTGACGGAAGTGCTCCACAAGGATCGTGTAGGTCAGGCTGAACGAGATGCAACAGTCGCAGCAGAACTCAAACTGGTCCAATATGACCTATCTACAGGAAAAGGCTACCTTTTGAAATACAAAGATTTTTTCAATGTGGCGACTGAAACGACAGAATAAAGAATAAACCAAGTCAGATAGCTGGCTTGGTTTATTCTTTATGTGAAAACATACACAAACATGGGCAGTTGTGATATAATAACGGTGTTTAATACAGATTTTTTATTGCTTTGCTTAGAAATCTATCAAACGGTGGAGGGGAAATGAAAAAGAGGAATTTTTGGTTAACCTTATCTTGTATTTTTGCAGTAGCCCTGCTCAATGTTGGCTTTCTGTACCAATATCGCTACATTATTGATGCTATTGCAACTGGAGATAGACAAGCCTTTGTGTCTTATTTTGTGCAGATGGGGTTAACTGTCCTTGTCATGCTGGTCTTTGAATACATTCGTCAGATTGCCAATGTCAGCTATCTCAATCAAGTAGGTTTCCACTTACAAGCGACCTTTATTGGGAAAATGTTTGATTTGCCTTTTAGAGAGTTCGTTGAGCAGGGGGCAGGGGCCTATATTTCCCAGCTCAATAATGATTTGGAGACGGTGAAAGAAGATTATTACGACGCCTTTTTTACGATTTTTCAAGGTGCTTGTACCTTTGGCATTACCAGTTTGGCCCTTCTTAGCTTGGATGGTCTGACCGCTATTTTCTTGATTCTGATTTCATTCTTGCCAGTTGTGATTCCCTATTTGTTTAAAAAGCGGAGAAGGCTCAATCAGGAGGCGATTTCGGACAGTCAGCAGGTCTATAATACAAGGGTTTCAGATGTCTTTCTAGGTTATTTGCAAGTGAAAAATAGCCGCCAAAGACAGCAGGTTTTAGATGGGCTGAACGATCGCTATCAAGCAGTCAATGACAAGGTCGATCAGGCTAATCGAACGACAGTAACCATGCGGCTCTTAGTCGGTTTCGTCTTTTATCTGACCACTCTTTCGATTATCTTTATCGGTGGTTTTCAGGTCTTTTCTGGGACCTTGACCATCGGAGGTTTAACAGCTATTCTGACCATTTCAGAGCAGTTGGTGGATCCCATTAATAGCATTGCGGCAGCCTTTTTGGACAGGCATGCCGTTAAGGAATTGAAGCAAGAGTTTGAGCTGTCTACTTTTGGTCAAGAAACGAAGGGACAGGAACTAGCTTCAGCTTTCCAGAGTATTCAACTGGTCAAGGCTAGTTATGCCATCGGTGAGAAACAGGTCTTTGAAGACCTGACAGTAGCGTTTGAACGTGGCAAGAAGTATTTAATTCTTGGGGAAAGTGGTTCTGGCAAATCTTCCTTGGCTCTTATTTTGACCAAGAATAGCCAACTGCAAGCAGGGGGTGTTTACTTTGATCAAATCTCTCTTTCAGACTTGTCCTACCAAGCCATTCAAGACAAGATTGCCTATCTGCCACAAGAGGGAGCCCTTTTCCATGATACGGTTCTCTACAACTTGACCATGGGACGGGAGGTTTCAGAAGATAGGCTGATGTCACTCATTAAGACCATGAATCTCGATAATCGTTTTCCAAGTTATGACTCTTTAAGCGAGGAAATTAGTGATGATAGTGGACTGTCTGGTGGACAAAAGCAACGCCTGCTCTTGATTCGTGCCTTGCTGCAAGATAAGGATATCTTGTTGCTGGATGAAAGTCTGTCTGCCTTGGATCAGGAAACCTATACAGTAATTGAAGCCTACCTTACTTCATTAGCAGATAAGACGCTCATTCATATTTCCCACCGTGTGTCCGATGAGATCCTTTCTCGTTATGATGGTGTGGTACGGATTGGGGAGAGCAATTAATTTTTTGTCAGATTGTTCCTATCTAGGAGGAGTTATGAAAAAAATCATCTATCAATTGCGGTTTGTTATTGCCATTCAGTTGGTTTTCCATATCTTATATAGTTTGACCAATGTTGTTTTGCCGGAGTTAAATAAGTATCTTTTTGACCATATTTTTCAGATGGGCTGGACAGGGCTTGTCTGGCTCTTGTTGGCTTATACTTTGGCCATCATTGCCAATTCAGTCTTTCAGTACAATTCCCAGGTTTATGAGTGGAAGGTGTCTCAGGGCTTCTATGTCAAGGCTAAAAAAGGCCTGGCAAACAGCTTGTTATCACAGCCTTTATCCAAATTTTCAGAGAAGAATGTCTCTGCCTATCTGTCCATTTTTGACAACGATTTGGAAACCATTGAGGAGAGTTATCTGAGTCCTCTTATGGATATTATCCGCTCTAGTTTGAGCATGCTCATCTATGCAGTTTCCCTCTTTCTCTTTGTTCATCCCCTGGTTGCGGTGGGCATTATTCTGTCTTCTGCTCTGGCAGTCTTCATTCCCAAGTGGATTTCTGGTCCACTTTCTCAGCGTCAGCGGGCATTTTTACAGAGTTTGGAAAGTTATTTTCAGGTGGTGACAGACCTCTTTTCTGCTAAGAATCGCGTTAATACCGAAACTTTCGGCTCCATCAGCCGTGTCCACCATCGGTCAGTAGAAGAAAGTGAGCATGCTCGTTTTCGCTTTGGGCAATTCAAGACCCTGGCTAATGTTGTCAATGGATTTTCCATGTTTTTGGTGCAATTAACAGCTTTTGGCTTGGTCGGCTACCTCTTGCTACAAAAAGAGTTGACCATTGGAGCGACCATTGCGACTTTTAGCTATGTTGAAAATTTCATCTATCCTATGAAATACATCCTCTTGGATGTCAATTATATCCATTCAACCAAGGAAACGGTCGCCAACCTAGAAGACTATCTTGCTGGTCAGGTCTTGTCTGAGCAAGTGCCAAGCTATCCCAATGTGACAGCCTTAGAAGTTAGGGATGTGACCTATCACGTGGGAGAATTAGTAGTAGCAGATTTTTCCTATCGGTTTGACAAGGGAAAAAAGTATGCCATCATTGGTCCGTCAGCCAGCGGAAAATCCACTTTTCTACGAGTGTTGGCAGGAGAACTGGCTCTGGACAAGGGAAGTGTTTCCTATCTGGAACATGATGTTTCACATGGAATGGAAGCAGCTACCGCCTTCTATCTCAGCCAGTTTGAGCATCTTTACCATACCGATTTTGAAAGCAATGTGTCTGTTTTTGGAACCTATGAGAAGGGAAGAGATGTCATGCTTGGCTTGTTAAGGAGCTTGCCAATGAGTTTACAGGACACCTTGCGTACAACAACAGACCCCAGTCTCTTGAGTGGTGGCGAGAAAAATGTCCTGTGTCTGCTCCGTGCCTTGATGAGTGGTAAGAAGATCTTGCTCTTGGATGAACCGACCGCCCATTTAGACCCTGCCCTGACTAAGCAGGTTTTGACCAACCTCTTGCAGCTGGAGGACAAACTTATCATCACCATCTTGCATGAATCAGACTCTGCCATCCTAGACATGTTTGATGTGGTTTTGGAAATGCGTGATGGGAAATTGCGTGAGAAGATATAAAAATGCCCCAAGTCATCAACTTTGACTTGGGGTTATCCTTTATAAATAATGCGGAGGAAGGGATTTGAACCCTCACACCCGATGGGCACATGCGCCTGAAGCATGCGTGTCTGCCGTTCCACCACCTCCGCTTGCTTTTTATTATACTATTTTTCAATTGAAATGACTAGAGTAAAGTGTAAAATCTCAGAGTCTGGGTAAAAGACCAACCCACTTCATAAGGCTAGTGTCAACATCTCAGCGCAGTGGTTGATTGGCTTTAACAGTCTTGGAGACTGTTAAAGGTTGGAGATGGGATTTGCAGAGCAAATCTCAGCAATTCGTGTTTTACATTCCAAATCTAACCATTACGACTGTTGCGAACAAAGTTCGCTCTATCTCCAAGCTCCAACAGTCACTACTCTGACTGTTTTGTAGCGAACTCTGTTCGCTCTATCTCCGACCTCCAAAGGTTCCCCAAACCTTTGGAGCTATACGGGGGTGGGACTGAAACAGTCTGGGAATAGACTGGTTCAGCTCAACAACTTGAAACGTGAAATGGGAGACGCGCTCTTTTATTAAGGTTCGAGTTCTTTCCTGCTCCTTTTTTCTTAGGAAATTTGGTATAATAGGAACAAGTACATACAAAGGAGTCTTCATTGCAAGGAAGAATTATCAAGGCCTTGGCTGGTTTTTACTATGTCGAGGCAGAGGGACAGATTTATCAAACCAGAGCCAGAGGAAATTTTCGTAAGAAAGGTCAAACGCCCTACGTGGGTGATTTTGTGGACTTTTCTGCGGAGGAAAACTCAGAAGGCTATATTTTAAAAATCCACGAGAGAAAGAATAGTTTGGTTCGACCTCCTATCGTCAATATCGATCAGGCGGTGGTTATCATGTCGGCTAAGGAACCTGATTTTAATGCTAATCTACTGGATCGTTTCCTAGTGCTTTTGGAACAGAAGGACATGGATCCTATTATTTATATCTCTAAGATGGACTTGGTAGAAGATCGGACGGAGATGGATACCTTCAAGGCTATCTATGAGAAAATTGGCTATCCATTTGTCTATAGTTTGGAGGAATTGACACCATTATTGCAGGATAAGGTGACGGTCTTTATGGGCCAGACAGGGGTTGGCAAGTCGACTCTTCTCAATCGCATTGCGCCAGAATTAGCCTTGGAAACAGGGGCTATTTCAGATAGTCTGGGGCGTGGTCGCCATACCACTCGTGCGGTCAGTTTTTACAATGTCTTCGGTGGGAAAATTGCGGATACGCCCGGTTTTTCATCCCTAGACTATGAAGTCAAGGAGGCGGAGGCTCTGACAGATTGTTTCCCAGAGATTGCGGAAGCCAGTCAGGACTGCAAATTTAGGACCTGTACCCATACCCATGAGCCGGATTGTGCGGTCAAGGAAGCTGTTGCCAGCTCTGCCATTTCCCAAATCCGCTTTGACAATTATCTCCAATTCCTCAGCGAAATCCAAAATCAGCGTGAAACCTATACCAAGGTAAGTAAGAAATTCAAATAGAAAGTTGGTTCTCTATGTCACATTATAAGATTGCACCGTCTATTTTGGCGGCAGATTATGCAAATTTTGAAAAAGAGCTCAAGCGTCTAGAAAAGACAGGTGTGGAGTATGTGCACATTGATGTCATGGACGGTCACTTTGTGCCAAATATTAGCTTTGGAGCGGATGTGGTAGCAGCCATGCGTCCTCATAGCAAGCTGGTTTTCGATTGCCATCTCATGGTGTCCAATCCTGAAAATCATATTGAGACCTTTGCTCGAGCAGGTGCGGATATCTTGACTATTCACGCAGAAGCAACGGTTCATCTGCATGGAACCTTGCAGAAAATCCGTGCTGCTGGTATGAAGGTGGGTGTGGTCATCAATCCAGGTACACCGCTTGTGACCATTGAACCTGTGCTCAACTTGGTGGATCAGGTGCTTCTCATGACGGTCAACCCAGGTTTTGGTGGTCAGGCCTACATTCCAGAAGTGGCTGAGAAGATTGAGGCCTTGGTCAAACTCCGTGAAGCCAAGGGCTTGATCTTTCATATTGAAGTGGACGGCGGGATTGACGATAAGACCATTCATTCAGCCAAAAATGCGGGTGCCAATGTCTTTGTGGCTGGTTCCTACCTCTTCAAAGGCGATTTGGATGCCAACGTTGCCAAATTGAGAGCTGCCCTCAATGATTAAGATTGCTGTCATTGCAGGCGGTTCCTTTGACTGCCTTCCTGAGCCTGCCGACCTCTATGTGGGGGTAGATGCAGGCTCTCTTCGTCTTCTGGACCATTTTCTGCCTCTTGACTGGGCTATCGGTGATTTTGACTCGGTGACACCTGAAGAATTAGGGCGGATAAAGGATCTAGCAGAGCGTTTTTTGCAAGCTCCTGCTGAAAAAGATGATACAGATTTGGAGTTGGCTTTAAAGGAAATCTTCAAGGCATATCCGCAGGCTCAGGTACGCATATACGGTGCTTTGGGTGGTCGCATGGACCACATGATGGCCAATCTCTTTCTGGCTGCTGAACCGGACTTGGCTGCTTTTATGGAGCAGATTGAATTGGTGGACAGTCAGAATATCGTTCGTTTTCGACCTTCAGGACGTCATGTCATTCAACCTATTCAAGGAATGACCTATATTTCCTTTATGCCGTCGGACCAGAGTCGCCTGACCATTCGTCATGCCAAGTATCCGCTGGATGCCAGCAATTATTTTTTCAAAAAATGCTATTCCTCTAACGAATTTATAGATAGAGACATAGACATTCAACTGGATCAGGGCTACGTGCTCCTAATCTACAGTAAGGACAAGAATTAGATGGATATTGTATTACTTATTTTGCTGATACTGGTCTTGCTTGCCTTGGTTTTTCTTTATGGAAAATGGCAGAGCTTGGCCCTGCTTTTGCAAGATCAAGCAGAAGACACAGCAGACAACTTGTCTGATCAGCTCAGCTATCAACTAGAAAATGCAACTCTCAAACAGCAACAAGCCATTCATCAGGAAGTGGAAAGACTTCGCACGGAGCTTTACCAACAGCTAACCGACATCCGTCAAGAGCTGAATAAGAGCCACTTGGAAACGCGAGATGCCACCGACCGTCGCTTGCAGGCCATTCAGGAGTCCAATGAAAAACGCCTGGAAGAAATGCGGCAGACAGTTGAGGAAAAACTGGAGAAAACCCTGCAAACCCGCCTACAAGCCTCCTTTGAAACGGTGTCCAAGCAATTGGAATCGGTCAATCGTGGTCTGGGCGAAATGCAGACGGTGGCTCGTGATGTGGGTAGTCTTAACAAGGTGCTGTCTGGCACCAAAACCCGTGGCATCATGGGTGAATTGCAGCTGGGACAGATTATCGAGGATATTTTGACACCTAGCCAATATGAGCGAGAGTTTGCCACGGTTTCAGGCTCTAGTGAGCGCGTGGAGTATGCGGTCAAGCTACCAGGACGGACGGAAGGCGACTATATCTACTTGCCAATCGATTCCAAGTTTCCGCTAGCGGATTACTACCGCTTGGAAGATGCTTACGAAAGTGGGGACAAGGACCAGATAGACCTCCATCGCAAAAATCTCTTGGCTGCTATCAAACGTTTTGCCAAGGATATTCAGAGCAAGTACCTCAATCCGCCTGAAACCACCAACTTTGGTGTCTTGTTCTTGCCAACCGAAGGACTTTATTCAGAAGTGGTTCGCAATCCGATTTTCTTTGATGAGCTGCGCCGTCAGGAAAATATCGTGGTAGCAGGACCGACCACACTTTCCGCCCTGCTCAATTCCCTCTCCGTCGGCTTTAAGACCCTCAACATTCAACGGTCAGCCGATGATATTTCCAAGGTCTTGGGCAATGTCAAGCTGGAATTTGGCAAGTTTTCTGACCTCTTGGTCAAGGCTCAGAAACAACTCAATCAAGCCAGCAGCAATATTGACAAACTCCTAACCACTCGCACCAACGCCATCGAGCGTAGTCTTCGTACCATTGACCTGTACGAAGATGACCAAACCAAGGGACTGCTTGGCCTGTCCCCATTAGATGAGGAAGATAATGAAAATTAACCAAATGAAAAAAGATGAATTCTTCGAAGGATTCTATCTGATTAAGACTGCTGAAGTCCGTCAAACACGGGCTGGCAAAGACTATCTAGCTCTGACCTTCCAAGACGATACGGGCGAGATTGAAGGCAAGGTCTGGGATGCCCAACCAGGGAAAATCAAGGACTTTACTGCTGGAACTGTTGTTCACATGCAGGGGCGCCGTGAGGTTTACAACAACACCCCCCAGGTCAATCAACTGGTTCTTCGTTTGCCAAAGGCAGGCGAGCCCAACGACCCTGCTGATTTCAAGGAAAAACCACCTGTGGATGTCAAGGACACCAAGGACTATTTGAGCCAGATGATTTTCCGCATCGAAAATGCCACTTGGCAGCGGATTGTCCGTGCTCTCTACAGCAAGTACGACAAGGAATTTTATTCCTATCCAGCGGCCAAGACCAATCACCATGCCTTCTATTCAGGCTTGTCCTTCCACACGGCGACCATGGTCCGCTTGGCGGATAAAATTGGTGACATCTATCCCCAGCTCAACAAGAGCCTGCTTTTCGCAGGGATTATGCTTCATGACCTAGCCAAGGTGATTGAACTGACAGGTCCTGATAACACAGGCTACACTGTCCGTGGCAATCTGATTGGTCACATTTCCCTAATCGATGAAGAGATTACCAAGGTCTTGATGGAATTGGGTATCGACGATAGCAAGGAAGAAGTGACTGTTCTGCGCCATGTTATCCTCAGCCACCATGGCCTCTTGGAGTATGGAAGCCCTGTCCGTCCGCAGATTATGGAGGCGGAAATCCTCCACATGATTGACAACATTGATGCGGAAATGATGATGATGCTATCAGCCTTGGACAAGGTCGGCCCAGGTGAGATGACTAACCGTATCTTTGCCATGGACAACCGTGCCTTCTACAAGCCTAATTTAGACTGATGGCAGTTGCGATTGTATCTCGTCAGCCCCTCACCAAAGGCTGGTCCACAGACCGAAAGTATAAGGTCCAGCTAGAAGATGGTCGCCTTGGTCTTTTGAGAATAGCAGAGCGGCCAGCCTATGAGGCTAAGCGATTAGAGTTTCAGTTAGTTGAAAACCTGTTTGGTCTAGGTTTGCCTGTGGCAGAGCCAATCAGCTTTTGGACGGATGACCAGTCAGTCCATACCCTCTATGAATGGATAGAAGGTCAGGATATGAATGATTTGGCTACCAGTCTGTCAGAACAAACCTTATATGAATTGGGCTGTCAGTCAGGGCAGTTTTTGCGAACTTTGCATGCCCTACCGATTGACCAAAGTCAACGGGACTGGAGCAGTTTTTATCAGGCTAAGATTGACAGTAAAATCAAGGCCTACCAAGCAGCTAGTCATTCCTATCCAAATGGTCAAGCCATGATAGACTTTGTTCAGGCCAATCGTCACTTGCTTGAAGGACGACCGATTGCCTACCATCATGGAGATTTTCACACAGGGAATTTTCTACTGGGAAGAGATGGAAAACTAAAAATCTTAGACTTTGATCGCTACGATATAGGAGACCCCTGGGAAGAATTCAACCGTTTGATTTTCACAGCAGACTTGTCTCCAGCCTTTGCGCGTGGTCAGGTAGATGCCTATTTTGACGGTGCTATTCCAGAGGAATTTTGGAGACTTTTAGCTCTATACTTAACAGTAAACAGTCTAGGCGCTCTTTCTTGGGCAGAACATCAAGATTCCGAACAAATTCCACTGATGATTAAGCAATCAGCTGCTATTTCGGAATGGTACGAAGGTTTTTATTTACATATTCCCAAATGGTACAGGTAACTAGAAAACAAAATACGAAAAAGACGGACTTTTTAATCAAAAAAGTTCGCTTTTTGTCGTTTCTTATGGTATAATAGAAAAAAGCGAAAGAGGATGAATGTATGAAATTAAGAAGAAGTGAACGAATGGTTGTCATCTCCAACTATCTCATCAACCACCCTTATGAATTAACCAGTTTGAATACCTTTGCTGAAAAGTATGAGTCGGCAAAATCTTCGATTTCAGAGGATATTGCTATCATTAAAAAGGCTTTTGAGGAGAGCTCTATCGGTCAGATTGAAACCATTACTGGAGCTAGTGGAGGAGTTGTTTTCACCCCATCTATCTCTAAGGCAGAGTCTATCGAGATTGCACAAGCCCTTCGTGACCAAATGGCTGAAAGCAACCGTATCTTGCCAGGTGGATATATCTACTCGTCTGATTTGTTATCTACCCCACATATTTTGAAAAATGTTGGTCGCATTATTGCCAATGCCTTCAAAGAAGAAAAGATTGATGCGGTCATGACGGTTGCGACTAAGGGGGTTCCTTTGGCCAATGCCGTTGCCAATGTCCTGAATGTTCCCTTTGTCATTGTGCGTCGTGATTTGAAAATCACAGAAGGTTCAACCGTTTCTGTCAACTATGTGTCAGGATCTAGCGACCGTATCGAAAAGATGTTTCTGTCTAAGCGTAGTTTGAAGGCAGGAAGCCGTGTCTTGATCGTCGATGACTTCTTGAAAAATGGTGGCACCATCAATGGTATGATTAGCCTCTTATCTGAGTTTGACTCAACATTGGTAGGCGTTGCTGTCTTTGCAGAAAACCAAAAAGGTGACCGCAACGTAGCTAACTACAAATCCCTGCTAGCTGTGACAGACATCAATGTCAAGGAAAACCGAGTCGATGTAGAGTTGGGAAATATTTTTGAATAACATAGATGCAGAAAAGAGCTGGTTTTTCAGCTCTTTTTTACTATTCTATCAAAACTCTCCGACCTTGCTTCTACGCTGATTTCTTCAAGTGTCAGCGGGTGGGTCAGGCTGAGTTTTTGGGCGTGGAGCATGAGGCGAGGGGCAGCGATTCGGCTGTAGAGTGGGTCACCAATCAGAGCATGGCCGTGATGGGCTAGGTGCACCCGAATCTGATGGGTTCGTCCTGTTTGGAGACGACAAGAGACCAAGCTATTTTTGCCAAGGGTCTTCAAGAGGCGAACCTGGGTCAGAGCAGTTTGTCCCTTGCGGTTATCGACCACCCGTTTTCTGCGGTCGTGTCGGTCCCGTCCGATTTTATCAGTGATAGTCCAGTCAGTCTTTCTTAGCTGCCCTTGGCAGAGGGCCAGATAGTCACGGTAGATGACCTTGTCCTCCAAAAGCCGATTGAGAATGGGCAGGATAAAGGGATTTTTAGCAAAGAGAATGGCTCCGCTGGTTTCCATGTCTAGCCTGTGGACCACATAGCAGGTCTGGCCCACATAGGCAGACACATGGTTGAGCAAGGCAATCTCCGTCGATTCATTGCCGTGGGTTTTCATGCCCTCAGGCTTGTTGACGATGATCAAATGTTCATCTTGATAGAGATTCTCCACCAAGTCCGCCTGTCCCAGAGGAATGCTTTTTTCAGGATAATCTTCCTGGTCAAAGGTCAATTCCAGCAGGTCGCCTGCGGTAATCGGGCTCTGCCAGTTAACCAGCTCACCGTTGACACGGACATGCTTCTTGGTGCGGAGGAAGTGGCGGATTTTTCTGGGAATGAGAAAATAATCTTCCAAGACTTCCTTGACAGTTAGCTGGGGAAAGGCTTGGGGAATACGAATGTCAATTTTCATCTTATAGGCTAGTTGAGTGCTTGGGTTGCACTTTTTCGTTTGGATTGAGGTAGTTCATGGCATTGTTGACTGCAGTTGGGGCTTCGCCCAGCCCAGTCGCAATCAGGTCAACCTTGCCCTCGTAGAAGCAACAGTCACCGATAGCATAGATACCAGGGACAGAGGTTTCTTGCTTGCTGTTGACGATGATGCGGTGGCGATTGAGTTCCAAGCCCCATTCTTTCAGCGTTCCGACAGATGATTTGAAACCGTAGTTGACAAAGAGGTGGTCGAAAGGCAGGCTGAGCTTGTCCTCACTCTTAACCTTGTCAAAATGAATGCTAGAAGCTCTGCCATTTTCCCCAGAAAGCCCTTTAGGAACAAAAGGTGTGTGGATGCTGACGCTGGACTGCTTGAGCTCTTCCACGCTGTGTTCGAGAGCACGGAAGTTGTCACGACGGTGGACAATCTGAGTGGTCTTGGCGATTTTTTCAAAGGCCAGGGACCAGTCGACTGCGGAGTCACCGCCACCCAAGACGACGATGTCCTTGTCGGCATACTGCTGGATGTTGGACACGTGGTAGTGGACGTTGTCAAAGCTGTCAGCACCATCAATCTCCAGCGGACGTGGCTTGAAGGCACCGCCACCCATAGCGATAATCAGGGTCTTAGTTTGGTGGCTACCTTTGTTAGTCGTTAGGGAAATGACCTCTCCTGGCTCAATAGCAGTCAGGGTTTCATTGAGGCAGATGGTGGTGTCAAATGGAGCCAGCTGGGCGAGGAGGTTGTCGGTCAACTCCTGTCCTGTCAGGCTGGGAAAGGCTGGAATGTCCAGAATAGCCTTCTCAGGATAGAGAATGGCAGGCTGGCCACCCAGTTGGGGCAGGGAGTCAATGATTTTGACCTTGGCTTGACGAAGGTGGGCGTAGAAAGCGGCGAATAAACCGACTGGTCCGCCACCGATGATGGTAATGTCATAAATCTGTGTCATGGGAATCCTCTTCTTTGTTCAGAATGACCCTATTTTATCATATTTTTGAGAAAATTTCTCTCCTCTCTCAGCTGTCACAAGTGTCAAGAGGGGCTTTTTCTTAAGGAAATGTGCAAAATGTAGTATAATGGAAAAAATTCAAACAGAAAGGAAGAGATGATGGACCAAGATTTACAAGAAACCATCCAGATAAAGGGATTAGATGAAAAAGAAACAATGGATAGACCAGTTCAGTCTGAAACTGAGGCCCCTGAAAATGAAGGGTTGAGTAGACGGAAGAGCCGTGGCGGTCAAGACCCGAAGCCAAAGAAGCCTTCGCGCATTCCGGAACCTGTCCGCAAATTTTGGCGTCGTTACCAGTTGACCAAGATTTTGATGATTTTGGTCGGGCTTATGGTGTTGACAGTTGGTGGCTACCTCTTCTTCCTAGCGAAAACAGCTAATGTTGGAGATTTACAGGAGGCCTTGAAGGCGACGACCATTATCTACGATAAGGACGGGGCGGAAGCCGGAACCTTATCGGGACAAAAAGGGACCTATGTTGAATTGGACGCTATTTCGGACAATTTGGAAAATGCCGTTATCGCGACAGAAGATAGGAGTTTTTATAAAAATTCAGGGATCAACTACCAACGGACGATCTTGGCTGTTTTGACTTTGGGGCGTTCAGGCGGGGGATCCACCATTACTCAGCAGTTGGCAAAAAATGCCTTCTTGACCCAGGAACAAACCATTAGTCGTAAGGCTAGAGAATATTTCCTTGCCCTTGAAATCAATAAAAAATACAGCAAGCAAGAAATATTGACCATGTACCTCAACAATGCCTATTTTGGTAATGGGGTATGGGGAGTAGAAGATGCCAGTCAAAAATATTTCGGTATTCCAGCCAGCGATTTATCGATTGAGCAATCAGCCGTATTGGCAGGGATGTTGAAGGGGCCGGAAATTTACAACCCTTATTATTCACTTGAAAATGCGACCAATCGTCGCAATACGGCCTTGCAGGCCATGGTGGATGCTGGAGTTATTGATCAGGCGACAGCAGATGCAGGTTTTCAGGTGGATTTGGCCAGTCAATTGGCAGATACCTATTCTGGGAAACAGAGTAACTATTCTTATCCGTCCTATTTTGACGCTGTGATTGCAGAGGCTATTGATCGGTATGGTTTGAAGGAATCAGATATCATCAATAACGGCTATCGAATATATACCGAAATGGACCAAAATTCTCAAGCGAGTATGCAGGTTATCTTCAATGATGAAACTATGTTCCCGACTTCAAGTTATGATGGAACCTCGGCTCAAGCTGCAAGTGTAGCTTTGGATCCTGCAACTGGCGGGGTTCGAGCCTTGGTTGGGCGCGTGAATAGTTCGGAAGATGCTGTGTTTCGAACATTCAACTTTGCGACCCAAGCTAAGCGTAGTCCTGGTTCAACCATCAAACCGATCGTTGCCTATGCTCCGGCAGTTGCGGCAGGCTGGTCCATTGATACAGCCTTAGACAATCACACAGAAACCTATGGCGACTATACCTTGCACAACAACGACTTATCTACCTCGGATACCATCCCTATGTATCAAGCTTTGGCCCTGTCCTACAATTTGCCAGTAGCCTATATTGTGAACACCTTGGGCATTGACAAGGCCTTTGAGTACGGTAAGAAGTTTGGTCTGAATATGGATGAAGTGGAAAAGGTTTTAGGTGCGTCAATCGGATCAGGTGTGGAAACGAACCCCTTGCAAATGGCTCAGGCCTATAGTGCTTTTGCGAATGATGGTGTAATGAAGGATGCTCATCTAATTACACGTATTGAAACAGCGAGTGGAAAGGTATTGGCTCAGCATCGCGAGACAAGTACAAAAGTAATTGACCGCTCGGTTGCAGATAAAATGACCTCTATGATGCTTGGGACCTATACGAATGGTTTAGGTGTATCTGCAGATGCGACGAATTACTATCTTGCAGGAAAAACGGGAACAACCGAAACAAGTTTTGATGTAAATCTTGTTAATGACCAGTGGTATATTGCTTATACACCTGATTTGGTTATCAGTCAATGGGTTGGTTTTGAACAGACGGATGAGAATCATTACATTGATAGCAGTGGCTACTGGATGGCACCGGCCGTCTTTCAAACGGTTGCTAATTCGATCTTGCCTTACACAGCTGGGACACAGTTTGATGTAGAGAATGCCTATGTTCAAAATGGAATTGTAGAGGTTGCTGAAGAGTCCGTAACACAGTCTGAATTTGGAATCAATCAAAAGCAGGTGCAGGAGATTTCTGACCAGGCGCGAAACTTGATTGAGCAGACTAAGCAAAACTTGATTGATGCACAGTTGCCAGAGCGAGCAAAGACCTTGTGGGATAATATCACGTCTTGGTTTGGGGAGTTGTCAAATCCGTAGAAACGTGATAGAATGATATAGATGGAGGGCTATATGGCACTAAAAAAAGCAAGCCTAGCCTGTACTGTTTGCGGTTCTCGAAACTATTCGATTAGTCTTTCGAGCAATCCCAAGCCAACACGGTTAGAAGTAAATAAATTTTGTAAACATTGTGGACAATACACCGTTCACAAGGAAACCAGATAGGAGTCGCGCGTGAAATTTTTCAAAGATATTATTCGTATTTTGAAAGATACGTCTTGGCCAACTCGTAAGCAGAGCTGGCAAGATTTCGTATCTGTTGTGCAGTATACAGCATTTTTCGTAGCAGTGGTTTACCTTTTTGACTTAATTTTGTCAAGAGGAATCATGAGCTTGATCAATCTTTTCTAGAAAATACTTGCCATTTGTAAAATGGAAGTGATATAATAAAGAAAAGCGAAAGCCTTCGGGCTTTTTTTAGCGTCTAAAAAATGCAGTGTTTCCAAAGAAAGGAAGTTAAAATGTACGATAGTTTTGATAAAGGCTGGTTTGTTTTACAAACCTATTCAGGATATGAGAATAAGGTCAAGGAAAACTTGCTCCAACGTGCCCACACCTACAACATGTTAGAAAACATTCTTCGTGTAGAAATCCCAACTCAGACTGTTCAAGTTGAGAAAAACGGTGAAGTCAAGGAAGTAGAAGAAAACCGTTTCCCAGGTTATGTATTGGTAGAGATGGTTATGACAGATGAGGCCTGGTTTGTCGTTCGTAACACACCAAACGTTACAGGTTTCGTGGGTTCGCACGGTAACCGTTCAAAACCAACACCACTTTTGGAAGAAGAAATCCGTCAAATCTTGGTATCTATGGGTCAAACTGTTCAAGAATTTGATATTGATGTCAAAGTTGGCGACACAGTTCGTATCATCGACGGTGCCTTCACAGATTACACAGGAAAAATCACAGAAATTGATAACAACAAGGTCAAAATGGTTATCTCTATGTTTGGTAATGATACCATTGCTGAAGTTAACTTGAGCCAGATTGCTGAGTTGTAATTTATTCATGCTCCCTCTAGGTGTTAGCCTGGGGGAGTTTTTGGATGGTTTTTCGTCATTTAGTTTTTCTTTTATTACTTCAACGATCGAGGAAACGTCGTTTCCTTATTTCCAACTTCAAACACTCCACTGGATTGTTTGAACTCGCCTTGCCTGATTTTGCAAAAGCGACTTGCTCCGCAAGTTTTATCTCCAACCTTGGACAGTTCATTGACTGTCCAAGCAGTCTGGGGGATACGAATAGTCCGGTGGAGTGAAACAGTTTGGGGAACTGTTTCAGCCTGAGCCTGAAAACAAAAAAGCGAAGTGCATCAGCTGGTCACCTAGAAATAAAAAAGCATTGAGTTATGCCTGCAGCTCGTTGACACAAACTTCGTTTGTTTCATCTCCAACCTTCAAAGGCTCCCCGAACCTTTGAAGCTAGTACTAAAAGTAAACTAAAAGACTATAAAAAGACCCTGTCCAAATCTGCCCACCAACTTTACCAGATTTAACCGAATGAAAAATCAAAAAAGCCCGAAAAAATCGGGCTTTTGACTTGTATAAATTCGGATAAAATCCTATAATAAAGGCGGTAGACGGATTTGAAAACCTTGATTTATCAAGGTTTTTGGGCATTTCGCCCCAAATTCGCCCCAAATTATGCGACTAAAAAAATATTTTTGATTTTCTCAAAATTTCTCTCAGCCAGTGCTTCCATTTGGTGTGTATAAACTTTCAGAGTAATATCTGGACTTTCGTGACCAAGAAGCTTGGATATGGTAACAATATCAACCCCATTCAATATCAAGAATGATGCGTATGTGTGCCTTAGACTATGGTTTCTGACAGGCCTGCCAACAATCTTTTTAATTATCTTATTACACGAGGAATTAGATACACCGAAACATATCCTATTTTTGATGTTAGCTTGCCAATGATTTTTCCGATATTCTCTAAGAACCTCTATTGTCTTTGAGTCAATCGGAACTTTTCTTTCTGACGGATCATTCTTCAACGCACAAAAATCTTGAGTGTTTGAGTAGTCAAACGCTTTATTGATATCCAGTATGCCATTTTCAAAGTCAACATCATTCCAGGTTAGACCCATTACCTCAGAAAAACGCAATCCTGTGACTGCAAGAAGGTAGAGAGTGAAATAGGTTACATACCTGACTTTCTCTCTTGTGAGGGCTAGGAGAGCCTTGAGTTCATGTTCTTCCAAAAAGTCATCCTCTTCATCTCTAATTGCGATTTGAGATTTCACCTTCGCATCATCAGCAAAGTTAAAACGAATGACTTCTTCTCTAACAGCTACTTTCATAGCTCCTTTTATTTGGTAGTGGAATTTTTCAAGAGTTTCTTGAGCGTATTTCTCCCCAAACTCATTCAACTTTTTCTGATAGTAAAGCGGTGTAATATCTTTGACTTTCATCTCTTGGAAGTAATTCTTAACGTGTCTGAAATTCTTTGTATAGGTTTCCCAAGTCTTATCTTTGACATATGGACGCTTATAGACCTCTGACCAAGTCTTGACAAAGTCATATAGAGTCACTTCTCCGTCAGTCAGAATGTTTTGGGTCAATTTCTTTTCGACATCTAATGCTGCTGCTTGAGCAAGCTTCTTGGTCTTAAAACCACCTTTTTCTTTCCGTTTATATTTTCCATCTATGGTTTTGTAGGAAATACGGTATTCCCACAGCCCGTTCTCTCTTTTTCGATATGATGCCATTTGTTTTTTTACCTCATTTCTGATAAAATGGGTACAAGAAAAGACTTGCCAGACTGGCAATTTTTCTTATACGATTCGCCTTACGCTCTTGGTCGCCAAACTGTCGAGCGTAGGGCTTTTTTGCTTTTTGTAAAATAAAAGCGGCAACTATGAATAGTTACCGCTCGGTCGGTGGCAGCTTGTGCCAACCAGAGTATTTGCACTAGGAAAACTCCTAGGTTAGTAACTATATATTATCAAAATACTATGAAATTGTCAAATAAGATAGCGTGATTTTATTTCATCGCTTAAAATTTTCATTTGTGGTTCTAAAATTTGAGCCACCCCCAGTCCATCCAATGTGCTTACTTTCTTGAATATTTTAACTTTGTCAATAGTTGTAATCGCATCGAGTTTGGCATAGGTCGTTTTTTCTAAGTCAGACATATACTTCTCAAGTCTTTTGCCAGCATAAACAACTTCATCCGATAATTTTTGAACAAGGTTCATTGCTCGTTCTTTTTCATCTAATCGGCCTTCTTTTTCCAACTCTAGCATTAACTCGTCAAAATCATCATATTCTCCGAAATGAGATACTAACTCGCTTGCAACCTTGTCTTCCGCTGCCTCAATGAGTTGTGCGGTTAGCATACCAAGAGCTTCAGCTAAATTGAACTCTAATGGTAGGTTGTTGTAACCTGGTTTGGATGTAAGAGGAATCACAGTGATAGTATTCTGGTTTTTGCGATCTTCTTTGCTGAGTGTAATTGCATAATGTGGTGCAGAGAACTCAGAACCAAAGTTTATACCAAAATCAACATAAACCAGTGTTCCATAGGGGAAAACCCTATTTCTACGACGTTTCCCGTTTATTTCACGTTCAAGCTGATTGCTGTAATTTGTCATGCTTTGACCTAGCCGGGAAGTCTTAAAGTGATTAGGATTCTCCTCGGTTAGCTGTTTCATCTTATCGGTTGAAGTTGTCAGTTTTTCAAGATTTTCTATTTGATTTTTATTCATCTTTATTTTTTATCCAACTAAATTCAAATACTCTTCTTTGATCATAGCCTCATCCGCTATGGTCTTTAGTTTGTATTTTTCCATAAATACCAGGTAATTAAACTGAGTGCGGTCTTCGGCGATTTCTAACTCTTCCTTCAAAAGATGGTGGATCATATTCCTATTTGCGTCGAGTTCGCATCTCTCTCTGAAGAGTTGATACTGGTATGGAAAGTGATTTTTATGCTGTAACTCATGTAGGGCGACTTGTTTTTGTTCTTGCTCAGACAAATTCACATCAACCCCTAAGACCTTGGTTATTGGATTGTAAAATCCCGAACTATGCCAGTTGCTTGCATCAAACAGGCACAATTCCACCCCAAACTCTTTACAGAGTTGGTCTAGTTTCATAGGCAGTTAGTCCTTCTGTTTATTTTTGAAGTGTGCAGATAGTACCGCTGTGATGAAGTCTATATCGTCGTCATCAAGTGGCTTACCGTCAAAGAGCATGGTATGGGCAGCTGCTTCCCTCAAGTCCACAACTTGACCGTCAATGATAGCTGTCTCATCGCTGGCAATCCGCGGGTTGTCCGTCCGCCCGAGCAGGTAGTCTGTCGACACGTCGAAGTAGTCGGCGATTTGTTGCAATTTTTCTGAACCAGGCTGATTTCTTTTTATAGCATAGATTGTATTCCGACTGTATCCTAATTTTTCTTCTAAAGAATTTATTGAAAGTCCACGCTTTTGTGCTAATTCTTTAATTCTATCAAATGTAATAAACACTGAATTATCAACCTTTCTATGAGATTGACAAAAAATATTTAAAGAATTTACATAAAAACGGTTGACATTTTACGGAGAATTCTTTAAAATATATTTTGTAAGCTAAAGAGTTAGCGAACAAGACAAACTAAAAATAAAGCCTAATGAAACTGATTGGCGTCCGTTTTTCTAGGTAATACCTTACTCTTAGTAAGTCTTTTCGCTATGTCTTCATTGTAGAGTATTCTTTAATTTTTGTCAAGAAATTCGCTAACTTTTTAGTTAAAAATAATAAAAAGGAGGAAACGCCATGGGATTCGGGTCAATGACTGTAACCGTCAAAATTGCAAATATTGATCGTTTTATTGAACTGAGCAATGAGTTTAATAAAAAAGCCCGTGAGCTTGAACAACTGGCTCACGAGCTAAAAACGTTCGACTTTGAAGGCGAAGTTGTATCAACTGATAGCAACTAATTCAAAGTTGTCATTATCTGAAAAAAGATAGATTGGATAGTTTTCTTTGGTTTCAAAGTTGTAGAAATCGTATCCGAAATTATCTTTTTTCAAGACAGAATACTTGGAAGATAGCACTTCAAGATTGATTTGGGTCAGCAATTTGACGATCTGGATTCTAGCTTGGTCGGCATCAGATATTCTCTGTAAAGCCCGTAAATGCTCTTCGCTAGGGAAGATGTCAACCAATTCCTGCCTATCGTTAATATAGCTGTTTTCGCCATGTAAGCGACTGTACTGCAAAGAGTAATCTGTGAATGTCAGATTGCTATATTCCTGATAGGTCTCAAACGTAATTCGTTGACCTCGGTACAGATAGACAAGAGTATCATCTTGAAGTGTGTCTTCACAAGAAGTAATGCCAATCAAAAATTTATGGCACGCTTCCAATATGCGAACTTGATTTATATCCATGACTTGACCTCCTTTCTATAAAGATTTCAAGTCTATTATACCAAATTTAAGAAAGGAAAAATATGAGCAAAGAGTTAAAAGAAATCAAAGCTCTGATTAAAACTCGCTTGATTGAGCTAGATATGAAACAGTCTGAATTGGCTCAAAGTGTTAACGTGTCTAGTTCGGTCATTTCTGAGTTGTTACGCTACGGAAAAGGTAGTGATAATGTAAAGCAAAATGTCGCTACTGTCTTGGGAATCGAAAATCCTTGGGAGAAGTATTGAGGTAAACAATATGAACGAAATTATCAATATTAACTTGAATGACAATCAAGAGCCTGTGGTGTCTGGTCGGCAGCTGCATGAGGCTTTGGGTGTCAATTCAAATTATACAACCTGGTTTGACCGTATGACCGAGTATGGATTTGTCGAAGGTCAGGACTTTCTTCCAAATTTGGAAAAAAGTACGGGAGGTCGTCGAGCGGTTGACCACGTTATCAAGCTGGACATGGCCAAGGAGATTGCTATGATCCAACGGACTGAGCGAGGCAAGCAGGTACGGCAGTACTTTATCCAGGTCGAAAAGGACTTTAACAGTCCAGAGAAGATTATGGCACGGGCTCTGCTATTGGCAGATAAAAAAATCGCTAGCTTAACTACTCAAAATCAACTACTGGAGCAGGAGCTTGAGGTGGCACGGGAGCAAACCCGCTACCTGAATGTCATTTTAGACAGCAAGGACCCAATCTTAATCACGCAGATTGCTCAGGACTACGGTATGAGTGCTAAGCAGTTCAATAAGACTTTGAAAGAGCTAGGTGTTCAGCGGTTTGTGAATGGGCAGTGGATACTTTATCGACTGTATCAAGGGAAAGGGTATATCGCTAGCAAGACCTTTACTTACGAGGACAGGACGGGTGCGGTACGGACTAAAATCAATACGGTCTGGATGCAGAAAGGTCGGTTGTTTCTCTATGAGTTACTGGCCAAGGAAGACATCTTGCCGTTGATTGAGAGGGAATGATGGACGATTTGCTGCAGGGTTTGCTGGTCGCCAACTGGTAAAAGAAAAATCATCAGCTGAGTCAACTGATGATCGATAGCCTTGAGGGGCTAGATGTTTGGGAAACCATTTTAGCACTTGGAGAAATAAGGAGGGGGTACTAATGGTGTTTTATTGGGAGTTATTCAGGTTAATTTTAATTGTTGGTGTTATTGCTATAAATTTCTTTGCAATTAAAAAGCTAATGAAAGAATACCGATATTTTTCAAATAAGATTAAGAATTGGAAAAATCGTTAAGAATAGTAATCAATGTGTGCAACTTTACAACATCAACTTCAGGAGCATCTATATTTTCAATTGTGTCATCAGTCAGGGTTTTCAGATAATATCCTTTCTTGATTCTGTCACGGAGTAAATCTTTTACTTCCCCATAAAGCACAATGATAATTTTTGAATTTATTTTGGTAAAAAAAGATTTATCTGTCAAAATGTGTTGAAATTGGTGAGAGTACGGCACTTCATTGATAATCAGTTTATCAATTGTTTTCCAAGATAGTTTTTTTTCTACGGTTAATTGGCAAAGTTGGTCTATTGATGGATTCATTATTTTAAGTCCCTTCTGTTAGAAAGTATGCTATGAAGTGCGTTGAATGGGTCGATAAAATTGATGTATTCAACAAATTGATAGCGATGTAACTTTTTAAATTGTTTTATCGGTTTTGAAAATACCTTGTTTTTCTTAGAAAGGGTTGGGTAGCTGTGCTCTATCTCAGAGACAATATCAGATACACTCTTGACTATGTCTTCTGGAACGGTTGCAAAACGGTTGTCAATCTGATTCAGTAATATCTTAATAGCATTTAATCTGCCTAGATATTGATTAGCTTCCTCCGAAAACAATCCAATTTCTTTCGATTCGTCAAGTTTGTCCTTTGTAGCTCTAGCTAGAAAAAAAGTACAAATTGTGATTATGAATCCAATTGGTGCAGTAATATCATTAAAAGTTTTAAGGAAATCTGTCAATACACTAATCATATTATCTACCTCAATATACTATTTATCTCTATTATACCAAATTAGAAAGGAATTTTATGAACGAAATTTTTGTTTTTCACGGGCAGGAAGTCCGTACTGTTACCATTAACAACGAGCCTTGGTTTGTCGGGAAAGATGTGGCAGATATTTTAGGTTATCTAAAACCACTTGATGCAATTTCGCGACATGTTGATGAGGATGACTCCGTGAAACACGGACTCACCGATAGTTTAGGTCGTATCCAAAATACAATTATCATCAACGAATCTGGTCTTTACTCGCTGATCTTATCTAGCAAACTTCCACAAGCCAAAGAATTTAAACGTTGGGTCACTAGCGAGGTATTACCACAGATTCGGCAACAGGGTGCTTATGTGCCAGAAAATTTATCTGATGAGGCTTTTATCGCTCTATTTACTGGGCAGAAAAAACTGAAAGAGCAGCAGTTGGCATTGGCTCAAGATGTTGATTACCTCAAAAATGAACAACCGATTCATCCTAGCTTTGCTCAAGCCTTGCTGAAGAAGAGAAAAGCCCGTGTCGTCGCTTGTCTAGGCGGAATGGACAGCCCAGCCTATGCTGATAAAGTCTTTGCACAGTCGGTCTTTCGACAAGCTGAGGTTGATTTCAAAGACCATTTCAATATCAATCGCTATGACATGTTGCCAAAGAAATTCGCTGATGCGGCATTGTCCTATTGGATGACATGGGAACCAAGCACAAATACCAAAATGAAAATTTTGGAGATGAACACTTATGAACTGTAAAACGCAAAAAAAAAGCCTGACGGCAATCAGGCTCAAATATAAACATACAAGAGGATTATATCATGAATGATCTAATGATTCAAATGTTGGACCAGTTTGAAGCTGGGCTAATGGATAGAGCGTTAAAGGTCATGCACGTTGTCATGGACGAAAAACGACGATATCCAATGGAACTCAATAAGTCACAATGTTCTGAGATGCTCTTAGGAACAAAAGACACCGGTACTTTTGATGAACGTTTCAACTGCCACAAAGATTTCCCAAGAATTCCGAATGCTCGTGAGAAGTACCCTCGTGATGCAGTGATTGAATGGTACCACAATAATTGGCAGAGGACAGCAATATGACAGAAGAATTGATGTTGACAGCTGAACAAGGTTTGGCACTTATTGCTATTTTGACCCCAATCTTAATCTGGCTGATCCGTAAGCCTGTTGAGATTGAAATAGAGGTCAAGGAGCCTGTGATTGAAGAAAAGCAACCAGAACGGAATTTGAGATATCTTCAAATCCACAGATATTACGGAGGATAGAATGAAATTTTGGGACATGATGAAGAAGTTTTTGAGTGTTGGGGAAGAAGACTACATTCCTCAGAATAAGCATGAGTTGGAACGTGAATTGGCCAACGCTAGGCACACAGCCAAGGAATACAAGAAACTGGCTTTATTAAAAAATCAAGAGTGTGTCGGTCAAGCTAGGCTGATTGATGAGCTACGCAGACGGATTGACTTCTTGGAGAATGTCAACAAGTGCCAAGCCGAGCTATTAGCAGATCGTGAGGTCTAGCTATGGTTTGGGTTGTGGCAAAAATAAATAAAAAGAGTCGTGGTCGGAAGTACCACTACAAGAGATCTTTTGATACCTGGCAAGAAGCCAGAGTTTATCAACAAGACCTTTGGAATAAGGGGATAGTAGCTGAAATGTGGGAGGAAAAAGATGAATAAGCAATCAACGGTCAATTACCTACTCACAGGGCTCATTATTTTGTTGATTCTGGTCTCTGTCGGTTTAATCTATCGGACCGAACAACTGCAAGAGCAGGTATCCAACTTGCAAGGGCAGGTCAATACATATCGGGTATTGATATTCAATTTGTACGGAAAGAATGGTGGATAAGATGGCAAATTTGAAGCAACAGGCATTGGATAAAATGCTAAAGGAAATGGAACAAGAACACAGTCCATCTGAGGACCGTATCCATAACTGGCTCTGCGAGCAAGAGGATGATGAGCTCTTCCAGGGCGTTTTGAAAGAAGGGTACACTATCAAGGCTGCCTTGAAGTATGTCAGCAACAAGGCCAGGGAGTTTGCCCAGAATGGCATGGCTTGTATTCTTGATGAGACAGTCTTTGAATGGGTTAGAGAGTATTTCCTTTCCAATAGCAAGTTGGAGAATATTAGACAAGTACCAGTTGAGCCAGTTTCCAAGAAAAAAACTAAGCCGGCTAAATCAGCTATGGCCAAAGTCCGTCAGGGTATCTGGCCAGATGAAGATACCAAGCCAGAAAAAACCAAAAAATCCACGAAAGGTGTAGTCGAAAATCAAATGAGCATTTTTGACTTCTTGGACGAAGCATGAAAGCAGAACAATGTAAACGTGAAGCAAAGCGAAGATTGAAGCCGCCCAAAGCTTTTTGGAACTGGTGCTACTCGCAGATAACGACTTACAGGTGGTCCAACAAGCATGAAACCATTGTGGCCAGCGACATGAAGCTGGGTTTCTGTGTCGAAAAAAGGTTGACTAAGGCATCAAAATTGACTTTCTTTGACAAGTCCTATTTCTTCTCAATCATTCTATCTACGGCCAAACGGATTGAAATACAGTCCTATGTCTTTCATTCTGAACTTAAAGATGGCAAGCAGGACATTGATGTTCGATTGACAAACTTGGAGCGGTTCGAGGGTGGCAAGCACATCAAGATTGGTTGTGCGAATAATGACCAGTACCTGCCATTTCTGATTGAAAACTACTACGGATCTGGTCCATACACTGGCAATAAATTTTATCCGAACAATTGGAACAAGCATCTGAAGACGATTTCTGAATTAAGGTACATCAAATTTGACAGGATTGGTTATCACCAAATCGAACGACTATACAAGTACCGTTATGAAATCGAATTCGCTCAGAAAATCGGTGCGAATCGTCTGGCCGACGAGATAATGTTCCCGTATGCTTTTACGAGATTGGGTTTCAAAAAAACAGTTGATATGCGTACTCTTAATCGACGCTGGCTACAGAAAAACAAGCAATTTTTCAAAAATTCGAATCGCAGTTTTAGTGAATTTGAACTGGCCCGTAGAATTAGCCAACGAAATGGAAAGCTGGTCCCAGGTATTGAAAATCATTTGGATTATCAGGATATCAAGCACATTCCAGCAGGTGTCGGGATAAATAAATTTCAAAACTGGGTTATTAAAAACCGGATAAATTTCCGTGAGTATAAAGACTACTTGAATATGCTCACTGAAATGGGCATAGACCCAGAAGGCGACGCGATGATTGTACCAAAGGACTTTGATGCCATGCACCGGCACACCGTTGAGCTCTATAATCAATTCCGAGAAGAGCAACGCAGGCTTCAACGAGCAGAACGAGATCGTGCTCAGAGAGAACGCGAGAAACAGCTTGAAGCTGAATTTAAACGTCGAGATGCTTTTGATATGACACTGGCAGGGTACACTTTCCATGTTCCGTCGCGAGTTGCTGAATTGATTTACGAGGGTAAGAAACTGCATCATTGCGTCAGCTCATATACCGAGCAGCATCTCAAAGGGAAGACCATGATTGTCTTTGTCCGGCTGGCTAGCAAGCCCAACACTCCTCTCTACACGCTGGAGGTCAATCTGGGCAGATTGTCCAGTTTAGAGGTAAGTACAATAGGGACGTCCCTGAAGAAGTTTGGAACGTTGCTAAGGATTGGCTAGTATCAACAAATCAAGTAAATGTGGCATAGGAGGTAGAAATGGCAAAGAAACAGAAAAAGAAAATCTTTTTTTGGCTCAAGCTAGACCAGAATTTTTTTAAGAATTTGGCTATCAAACAGGCTCTACGAATGCCTGGGGGAAAGGACATGATTATTGTATATCAGATGCTCATGTTGGAATCTTTATCTACGGACGGCGTCATCTACTACGAAGGAACATTGCCAACGCTTGAAAAAGAACTAGCCGTCCGCCTAGATGTCAAGGAAGAAGAGATCCAGATGACCATGGCATACTTTAAGAATGTTGGACTTGTGCAAGTTGATGACGATAACAATGCTGAAATGCTACAAGTGCCTGCTCTAATGGAACAGGAAACCGATTGGGCGAGATATAAACGTGAGCAGAGAAGAGTATTGAAATTGGACAATGTCCAACAGGTGTCCAACAACAGTCCAATAGAGTTAGAGAAAGAGTTAGAGCAAGAGATAGATATAGAGCAAGAGATAGATATAGAGCAAGAGATAAAGTCAGAAGTAGATATTGTTAAATCTGCTGCTGAAATAAATATTTACGACTATTATCAATCCAGGATTGGGGCTCTCGACGGCTATCAATACGAGAAGCTTAAAGGCTATCTCGAAATTGACAAGCTTGAGGCAAATCTGATTAAGAGAGCGATTGATCGAGCTGCTGATAATTCCAAGCGAAACTTTGGCTATGTAAATGCGATACTTAAGAATTGGGCAAAAAACAATATTCTGACCATCATTCAACAGGATGAAGAACAGAGAAACTTTGCTGATGCTAAAGCCAATAATACCCCATCAAGAAAAGCTAATATCCCTGCTGCTCGGAAAGAAGACAGTTTGGGGGAGATGCCATTTTAGGAGGTGGCTATGAAAAAAATGTTTGATAATAATCATATGGAATCCATGAAGGAGGTGTTAGATCGAACTTGCGATAAACACGATATAAGGTTAGTGGCCTACAGCCTTCCTGATCGAGTCATCGGGCCATTTTGCGAGGAATGCACACGGGAAGATATCCAGAAGGATACAGAGAGGCTAGTCAATGAGTCGTTAGGTCGTAGCCTTGATTATTCAACTTACGATGTATTATTCAGAGATAGCATGCTGTCATCGGAATTGGAAGGAGCAACATTTGCCAACTTCAAAACGGAGACACAACAGGAGCATGACTTGAAGAAGTTTGCATATTCTCAAGCTAAAAAATATATCGATGGTATGGTAGGGAATACAATACTTACGGGTGCTCCAGGGGTTGGAAAGAGCCATCTTTGTATGGCCATGGCTCGTTATATGAACGAGGACTTTAAGAAGAGCGGTAATCCAAAGAGCATTTTGTTTATCAGTTTGGCCGATCTTATCACAAAAATACAATCAGGCTGGCAGTATCGCGAGAGCAATTTCACAGAGCAAGATGCAGTTGAGTTACTGACTAGGGTTGACTACCTCATCATAGATGATTTGGGGACAGAAACGAGCATGAGCGGAAAGGATAGCGAGGCGAACGGCTGGACTCAGCGTTTCCTGTTCAAGATTTTTAATACTCGCTCTACTACGATTGTCAATACCAATCATACAGGCGAGGAATTGCGTGCGATGTACAACGACAAACTAGTGGACCGTATTCTAAAAAAATCTACAGGCAACACTTATAAAATAACTGGAATAAAGAGCAAACGGAGGCTAATCGATTTTTGATGATTGAAAAATTACAAATGATTGCTGCTCATGAGGAAAAATATGGACAGATTGGGGATGAGATGAAAGCTCTGTTATTGCAACAAAAGCATCATATTATCCAGAAAAAGCTGGACGAATGGGCTGCATGGTCTGAGTTTGGAGGAATGGTGGTATGGAACTAATTGAATTTTATTCAATCAGAGATGACGAGGAGGAATAATGGACGGTGTTGATAGACTTTTCGCGATGCAGAGCTGGTCCGTAGCCAACGACTGCATTATTCGGATGTCGGACAAAGTCCGACTGATGAAGTTACCTGACAATGAATTTCGTCAGGAATTAGATCGGATGACAAAGTATTGTCAGGACAATGAATACAAAAGAAAGTGGGGTACAAAATGAATCTAAATTATCGGGACTTGCATATCGTAAAACACGCAATCCAGACACACATGGCTAGGGCCAATCCTAGAGATGGAGACCTGGAACAAGAGGGGCGGCTACTTGGTCGTGTTACAGCGGAAATTGAAGCACTGAAAGAAAAATTCAACGGCAATGGCTGTGGTTGCAGCTAGGAGGAAGACATGGCAAAAAATATTATCGGACTAGATTTATCTAGCATTGCAGACGGCGGTCTGCGCTAGTCGAAGTTGTGGCCACGCTACCACATATCACGCTTGAGCAATTTATGCCGCAAGAAGCCTTTATCATTCAGGCACAGGCTGGTTTTGTCGCAAATGAAGACAGAGCTTCTATGATTAACTTTGCAAGTCATTTGGAAATCAAAGAAGGGTCTGAAGTTGTTGACAATGGCGTGTCCCAGGTTGCTACGGTCAAAAATGGTGTCGCATCACTAGCCAAAGGCATAGTGCCAAATCCAATCCAACTTGCTCCCTACCGAACATTTACCGAAGTTGTTCAACCCGAAAGCCAGTTTGTATTCCGCATCAATGGTCGGGCCCAGTTGGCTCTCTTTGAAGCTGACGGAGGGGCATGGACCTTGGAAGCTGTCAACAATGTAGCTGCCTACCTCAAAGATAAGTTAGGAGAGCAGGAGCATTTGACTATTTTAGCGTAGGGAGGATAAATAATGAAAAACAAGATTAGACTAGCATTAGTATTTGTTGGACTTATCGGAGTGTTGGCAGGTTGTGAAAGACAAGCCGATGTGGTCCGACACAATTTGTCGGAAGAGGCAGACAATTTCAACGTGGTCCGAAAGGTTACAGTATTGAACGCAATCACAAATGATGTGATGTTCGAGATGAGCGGTCGGATGTCGATTGTAGCAGACACGACAGATAATCAACTGGAAATTTTAGTCGAAACTGCCGATGAGGAATATCAAAAACATATCATCGGGCTATCTGATAATGTGTCTTATGTAGTCCAGGATGTGAAGACAAAGGATGTGTCGAATTACGACTACACTATCAACTTCAATCCGAAGATGTGGTTGCCGCTGGAAGTCAAGACAGTAGATTAGGAGAAAATAGATGAACGGTTATGAATTTATGGCACGACATCCGTTTCTGACAGCATTTATTGTGTGGGTAGCCTGTACCTATTTCGCAGAGTACATCAAGTATCTATCGGGTTACAAGGAGGGGCGAGATGAACAAGAGGATAAGGAAAAAGAAGGCAAAACAAGCTGAACTAAAAAAACAACAGGAGATTGCAGAACTGTTGGAACAGCTAGGTCAGAATCCAGCAGAAATCAATAAAGCACTGCACCAAATAGGTGTGGCCTTTAGCGAGGTATTTAATGCAATCGCTGAAGTCTCTCGGAAGGCATCGCAAAATTTTAAAGATTGGAGTAAGCAATTTGACACGACTTGACAAAAGAGAGCTATCGCGACTCGACTCAGAACTCAACAAGTATCGGTCTATTGACCGCTCAATCAGGAATAGGCAACTTGAACTATCTGCTAGAAATAGCAATGATGAAATGGGTATTCGTTCAGGCGGGGTAAGTAAACCAACTGAAGCTATTGTCATCAAGTGGGACAGCGACCCAACGATTAGACATCTCGAAGCATTTAAGACCTTGGTTGAGAAGTTACTTGACTTGTTGACCGATGAAGATCGAGAGCTGTTTCATCTACGCTGGCAGTATCCATGTCTAAAATGGGAAGAAATCGCAGACAAGAAATTCATGAGTTTAGCCACAATCTACAGGAGACGAGCGATTATTCTTGAGCAGTACGCAGAGCTAAAAGGTCACTTGTAAAATGAGAAAAAAGGGTACTGTTTTTCTCACAAAAATGGTGTTAATATGATAATGTCGGAACGAGAAGAAGGATAGATACCCGCAAGAGCCTTTTATTTTTCAGAGGAACACCTTTCAAGAAAAACCAGAACTCGCCCGACAAACAGTAGGTCAGTTGCAGAAATGCACTGGCCTTTTTACTTGAGTTAAGAAAGGAGGGGAATCAAATGAACTACGTTGAGCCCATTCGAAGCACTGAGGACATTGATATGATGTGCGACTATCTACGTGAATGGAATGAACGCAACTATATCATGTTCTTGATAGGAATCAATACGAGCTTGAGGATATCTGACATCGTTATTTTGAAAGTCTCAAACATCCGTGGTCATTACATAATTGTGATCGAGAAGAAGACCAAAAAGCGAAAACGAATCAAGATGAACTCTCTTTTGAAGAGGGAGATAGAAAGGTACATCAAAGGTAAGAAAGTAGGAGATTACCTTTTCCAAAGTCGAAAAGGAAAAAACAGACCAATTACCAGACAGGCTGCTTACTGCATCATCAAGATTGCCGCTCTCGACTGCGGTATCGAAAATGTCGGGACTCACACAATGAGGAAGACCTTTGGCTATCACTACTACAAGAAGCATAAGGACATCGCAATGCTTATGGACCTATTCAACCATTCCAGCCCAGCAATTACAAAAAGATATATCGGTATCAACCAAGACCAACAGGACCGAGCATTTGCTAGTTTCAAACTTGGCAAGTAGCGAATGTTACACAATGAGAATTGTTAAATTCGAAAAAACAAGTGTTTGGAAAACCAATAATATCAAGCAGTTTGAAAAAAAGAGAAATTTGACACAATATGTGTTGAAGATAATTCAAAGAGAAATTGGTATAGTTTTTGCACCTAAAATTCTGTTGTCAAGGGTTGTTTAAAAAATGAGAAAAAAGGGTACTATTTTTCTCACGATTTTAGTGTTATATTTGTATCATGAATTTTTATAAACAAGTAGGACAGCTGGGCAAGTTGTCCTTTTCTGTTGTGGAAAGGAGTAATCATGAAACCAAAACGATATCCATATTCTGGAAAACCAAAGAAAAAGGAAGTCATCCAATTCTTTTCTGAAAACCAACTCATCGCAACAAATATATTTGAAAGATGCGACAGACCAACACCAGAGATAACTAAGCGATATATAGGGAGTGCAACTGTATGACATTCAAACCTGTCCGAAAGACATTGAAGTCTAGTCGCTGGGAGAAGTTCCGTAGTCGAACTCTGAAACGTGACAAGTATCTCTGTCAAGAATCTCTGAGGTATGGAATTGAAGTACAAGCTGAAATGGTCCACCACATTTACCCAGTTTCAGAGTATCCAGAATTGGAGTTTATGTCGTGGAACGTGATTAGCTTGACCAACAAAATCCACGGAACATTCCATGACAGAAAGAATGACAAAGTCATAGGGCAAGGTCTTTACTGGCAACGGAAAAGAAAAAAAGAGTTTGAACAATTCTTCGAATCTAGGAAAGCCCCCCCTCATAACAAAAATTCTCAAAGCCATTAGAGGACCGGGAAGGAGAAGTTTTTCCCTCCCTTCAACATTTTGAGAATTTTGTGCAACGATTTCTAACACAAAATTGGGAAGGAGGTGAGAAATTGGCTAGACCAATTACCCAGAACACTTTTAAGAACAGGACTGTGAAGTCAATGAAAGAAATGAGGACCTATTCTAAGCACTACGACGACCTCATAGAAATCTATTCAGGTTTGCTATATGACTACCACATAGCACGGGAAGAGTTTATTGCCAACGGGTCACAAGTGACAGAAGAGCATGAGACATCTCGTGGTACGATCGTGGAACGAAAAACTCCGCTAGTTCAAACCATGGAGAATCTTCGCAAGGATATCCTGACATACTCAGACCGACTGCAGCTGAATCCAAAAGCTGCTAATGTGGAAGTGATAAAACCAGATAAGGAAGCTGGTGGACTGGAAGGGTTGATTGCCAACTTAACATGACAAGAGCTCAAAAAATTCTCACTGACTTCCAAATCGCAAAGCAATATGCAGAAGATGTTGTTGCTGGCACAATTATTGCAGGGAAGCGACGGGCAAAGGCCTGTGCCAGATTTCTAAAAGACCTTGCCAGTGGAAAGTTTGATTTTCGTTCAGAACAATTTGAATTTGTAATAAAGTTCATTGAGGGGCTGGTTGTTCACAGGAAAGGCGAATCGCTAGAAGGGAAACCGCTGACCAATGTTCCATTCATTTTGCAAGACTGGCAAAAATTCTGCATTGTCAATTTATTTGGATTTTTCAAAAAGGGGACCTCCATCCGAAGATTTACAGAGGCCCTTTTTATGTTACCTCGTAAAAACGGAAAGACTCCCTTTGCTTCCGCAATCTGCTTGGCCATGTCTGTTCTGGAAAATAAGAGCGGGACCAATGCTTATATCCTGGCAAACTCATTAAAACAGACCCGTGAAAGTTTCGATTTCATTTCTCACACGGTTAAATACTGGAAGGACAAGTCAATCAGAATCAAGGATAACAATAATGAGCACAGCATCCGAAAAGAATTTTCCAATGGCTCATTCATCATCAATGCACTGGCTTCAGAAGAGGACAACCTAGACTCATTCAACGGTAACATCATCATCTTGGACGAAATCCATGGGATGAAGTCATCTAAGAAGTACACGCTGATGAAAAATGCCCAACGGGCTTTTCGGAATAAATTGCTTATGGCGATTACGACGGCAGGGGACAAACCAAATGGCTTCTTAGCCCAGCGGTTGAAGTATTGCGACAAGGTCCTAGATGATTTGATTGAAGATGATAGCTTCTTCATTTTTATCTGTGATGCCGATGCCGATGCGGACGGAAAGATTATAGACTTCACGGACCCAATCCACATTCAACGAGCCAATCCATCGTTAGGAGTTACCGTAGAGTTGAGCGAGTTGTTGCATGATGCAGAGGTTGCTTATGCCGACCCACAGACCAGGAATGAATTTTTCAATAAGACTTTGAATATTTTCACGAACTCGATGACTGCTTACTTCGACCTCCAAACCTTCATTAATTCGGATGATAAGTACGATTGGAGCTTAGAAGAGTTGGCTCGGTTGCCTATCAAGTGGTTTGGTGGTGCCGACTTATCGAAGCTTCATGACTTAACAGCAGCTGCTCTATATGGGCAGTATGAAGGTGTGGATATTGTTATCACCCATGCCTTCTTTCCACGTATGGCCGCCCATGAGAAAGCTAATGATGACGGCATCCCATTATTTGGTTGGGAGCAAGACGGCAATCTGACCATGAGTAACACACCAACCGTTTCCTATGATGATGTCATCAATTGGTTTAAGTCTATGAGGGACAAGGGTTTCAAAATCCAGAAAATTGGCTTTGATAAGAAGTTTGGTCGTGATTTTTTCACTGGGATGAAACGGTCAGGTTTTACGATTGTCGATGCACCGCAGTATTACTGGAAGAAGTCAGAGGGATTCCGCCGTATAGAAGTTAAGGCCTACAACGGTCAGCTTTATTATTGCCACAGCACCGCATTCGAATACTGCGTGTCGAATGTTCGAGGAATTGAAAAAGTAGATGATATGATTCAATACGAAAAAGTAGAAAAGACATCACGCATTGACCTTTTTGACGCAGCAGTCTTTGCAGAATGCCAAATGCTAGAGGACACAGAGAAAGGTGGATATGTAAGTGATTGGTTGAAAGGAGCGAAAAATTGAGTAAACGCAAACCGAAAAATTCAAACAAGATACGATCCGAGCCGTCTTCTAGCTTTCAGATGTTTGTCAATGAGGACTACTTCAGAACTATGGTCACCAATGGATACACCAGATTGTCTGATTGCCCAGAGGTGCACATCGCAGTCCACAAGATTGCAAGCCTGGTGTCGTCAATGACTATTCACCTCATGGAGAATAGAGAGAATGGCGACGTCCGAATCAAAAACGAACTATCCAGAAAGATTGATATCAATCCTTACAAGTGGATGAGTCGGAAGAAATGGATATACAACATTGTCCGAACAATGATTTTGGAAGGGGATGGTAATAGCATCATCTATCCAATCGTTGACAAAGAGGGGTTAATTCAAGACCTAAAACCTTTGCCACCGTCTAAAGTATCCTTCCAAGGGGATGCATTTGACTATCAAGTAGTCTATGACTATGATACGGTCTTCTCGCCTGACGAAGTGCTACACTTCTCCATCAATGCCGATCCAGAGAAACCATGGAAAGGGCAGGGATATCGTGTCGTGCTTTCTGACTTGCTTAGAAATTTAAAGCAAGCCTCAGCTACTAAAAACGAGTTTATGTCAGGAAAGTATATGCCGTCATTGATTATCAAAACAGATGCCAATACGGCCGCACTGTCCTCGCAAGAAGGTCGTGACGAAGTCTTTGATATGTACCTCAAACAATCATCTGCTGGTAAGCCTTGGATTATCCCAGCAGAGATTATGGACGTTCAACAGGTTAAGCCACTTAGTCTGAACGATATTGCAATTAAAGATTCGGTAGAAGTTGACAAGACTACGTTGGCAGGGATTTTGAGAATACCTGCCTTCTTTCTTGGCGTAGGAAAATTTAACAAGGAAGAATATGACAATTTTGTCACTAATACAATAAAGGAGTTTGCAGACATCATTCAACACGAGATGACTAGCAAGCTCCTTTATTCCCCAAATCATTACTGGTTGTTCAATTATCGAAGTTTGTTGAACTACAGCATGAAAGAGCTGGCTGAAGTCGGGCAAAACCTCTACATCAGAGGTCTTGTGACTGGGAATGAAGTGAGGAACTGGCTGAATATGCCACCAGAAGAAGGTCTGGACCAGTTGGTTATTCTTGAGAACTTCATACCTGCTGATAAAATTGGGGATCAGAAGAAACTAGAGAAAGGAGAAGATAGTGGAGAGAGCAGCTTATCTGACGCGTAGCTTCAAATCTAATCTTGCTGTCCGTGAACAACAGGAAGGCCAACAAGAGAAAGTTATCGAAGGCTATTTTGCAGTCTATGGCTCTGAAACAGAGTTGTGGCCTGGTGCTTTTGAAGAAATAAAAATCGGTGCATTTGATGATACCCTTGACAATGACATCCGTGCCCTTATCAATCACAACACAGAGTTGGTCCTTGGTCGTAATAAGGCCGGGACATTGACTTTGAAAGTTGATGACAAAGGTCTATGGGCCCGTGTTGTCATTAACGAACAAGATACAGATGCACTCAATCTATACGCCCGTGTCCAACGTGGCGATGTGGACCAATGTTCATTCGGTTTCAACATCGTTGAGGAATCGACTGAATTTCGTGAAGATGGAACTGTAAAATGGACCATTGAAAAGATTGATTTGCATGAAGTGTCCATCGTAACCTTCCCTGCCTATGAGGCAACGGGTGTGCAGGCTCGGAAACGAGACTTTGAAGATCTACAAGAACGGACCTTAGAGTCCCGTAAACAAAAACTAAAGGAGAAACTAAACTATGCTAAAACAACTCATGCTCCGTCGCAAAATTAAAGTCTTGAATGATAACTTGACTGAATTGAACGACGGTAAGAACTTTGATGAACGTAGTGCCCAATTGGAAGCAGCTATCGAAGAAGCACGGTCTGATGAAGAAATCAAGGCTGTCGAAGAAGAAATTGACACTTTGACACAGGAACAAGCTGAACATCAAGAAAAAGTAGATGCTATCCAAGCTGAAATTGATGAACTCGAAGCAGAACTAGCTGAATTGGAAGGCAAGGAGCCTAAAGTGGAACCAAAAGAAGAACCAGCTGCTGAACCTGAACAACGCAACAAACAAAAAGGAGAACTTGCAACTATGACTCGAAACAAATATTTTGGTGGATTGACTCGTGCTGCTATGACTGAATTGGTTGAACGCAGCGAAGTCAAGACATTTTTGGAAAATACTCGCAGCCTCATTCAAGAAAAACGTGCTGTCAATGGCTCAGAATTGACCATCCCAGAAGTATTCTTGGAGTTGCTTCGTAACAATATGGATCAATATTCCAAATTAATTACAAAAGTTTGGCTCAAACCTGTGAAGGGCGAAGCTCGTCAGAACATCGCGGGCACAGTACCAGAAGGTATCTGGACGGAAATGATTGGAAAACTCAATGAAGTTGATTTCAAATTCAATCAAGTTGAAGTGGACGGTTACAAGGTTGGTGGCTTTACTGCTGTTCCTAATTCCATCCTGAAAGACTCTGACCTTAACCTTGCTAATGAAATTCTTTTGGGTCTTGCTCAAGCCATTGGTCTTGCTCTCGATAAAGCCATCCTTTACGGAAAAGGGACTAAGATGCCTGTTGGTATCGTGACTCGCTTGGCTGAAACCCAGAAACCTAATTACTGGGGTCAGAATGAGCCAGACTGGACTGATCTGCATTCTACTCATTTGTCAGTAGTACCTGCTAACATCACAGACCCTATCAAATACTATCAGGAATTGGCTACTAAGCTAAATGTCATTGATGCCGACTACTCAGACGGCAATGTTTTCTGGGCAATGTCACGTAAGACACATCAAGCTTTGAAGATTAAGCTGATGAGTTTCAACTCGGCTGCAGCGATCGCGTCAGGCCTTGACAATACTTTGCCTGTTATTGGTGGTGATGTTGAAGAGCTAAACTTCATCCCAGATGGACATATTATCGGTGGCTTTGGTTCGCTTTACATTTTGGCAGAACGTGAGGGAGCAACCATGGCTCAATCTGAACATGCTCAATTCATCGAAGACAATACTGTCTTTAAGGGAATTGCACGATATGATGGTCGTCCAATCTTTGGGGAGGCTTTTGTGGCAGTCAATGCATCTGGCAAAGATGGAGCTGTTGCACCTAAACCAACAGATGTGACATTCGCAGCTGACAAGGCTAACACACCAGGTTAGGAGGCAAACCATGAAGTCAGTTGATGTAAGAGTTAAAGCGCTCGTAACTTTTTCCGATAGCCAATCTCCGATTGGCCTTCGGAGAAAAGATGAGGAGTTTGTGACGGCCAAAGACCGAGCAGACTACCTGAACGGTTTGAATGAAGAACCGCTTGTAGCTGTTTTAGAGGAAATCGAAAGACTGCACTCTGAATCAGTAAACGAAAGTGTTTCTGAATCTGTGTCCGAATCAGTAAGCGAAAGCGTTTCTGAGTCAGTGTCCGAATCAGTAAGCGAAAGCGTTTCTGAATCAGTATCCGAGTTAGCAAGTGAGCTGGCATCGGAAGTCGTTACAACTCGCAAACCTCGTAGAAAAACATCAAAAGAAAGCGAGTAAGCCATGGAACATTCAAATGTCTTGCAACTGGTCAAGATGAAAGAAGGTATCAAATCTGACAAACGAGACAAGTATCTAACAGAGCTTATCAAAAGCTCTATTGATGAGTTAGAGCAAGTCAAGGGCATTGCCATTGACCTGAATCTACCTCACCATGTTACCTTCGTTGCCGATTGGACCTACTACCAGTACATCAACAAAGACCAGCCAACCATGCCACGCTATCTACAGCAGAAACTGCACGACTATCAAATCACATATAGGAAGCAGGCAGAGTCATGAGATGGAATGAAGATTGCACCCTAATTTCGCTTTCTGAAGAGCCGACATTGGATGAGTTGTTACAGCCAACCTACGAAGAAGTAGGTATTGAGGTATCATGCAATAAGCGGTCTCTCACACGGTCAGAGTATTATTTTGCATCACAAGCCAACATGAATCCTTCCATGGTACTTGAGGTCCACGATTTTGAGTATGACAATCAGGTGTATGTGGATTTTGAAGGAGTAAGATACGAGGTCATCAAGACATTTGAAAATGGTGATATCATCGAATTGACTTGCGAGGTAGTAAAAAATGGCACTGGATCTAACTAGCGAAATCATGTCTGCACTAGAAGAGTGGTCGGAAGAGGTTGAACAAGAAGTTGATGAAGCTGCTAGCGATGTTGTTGATAAGGCTGTAGCCAAGTTAAGGGTCAGTAGCCCAAAGATGACAGGAAATTACAGAAAGAAATGGGCCAAGAAACGATTGAAGAATGGAACTTATGTGGCACATGTAAGAGGGCCTGACTATCGCCTAACTCATCTACTCGAAAACGGGCACGTTAATCGTGATGGTGGACGAACGAGCCCGCAGGTTCATATCGCACCAGTGGAAGAAGAAGCCATTGCCGAATTTGAAGAACGCATCAGGAGAATTGGCCAATGAAACTATTAGAATTTGCAGCTATCATAAAAGCATTGGGAATACCGTGCCGTTACCGTCAATTCAAAAAGGGAGAAAAAACAAAACCACCTTACGCAGTCTATTATCAGGACGGAGAGGATAATCTCAATGCTGATAATGAAGCGTATCACACTGTCAAATCAGTTACGGTAGAACTGATTACAGATAAGAAAAATGAATCACTGGAAGATAAACTAAAGAGCCTGTTTAATCAAAACAAGCTCTTCAGATTGCAGACAAACATCGTTTTGGTGTTTGTCTTTTTTACTGTTTTTAGGGAAAAATAGCTGTTTTGGTGCTTAAACCACCTCATCTGGACAAAATAAAAAGGCCG
>NZ_POPB01000467.1 GCF_002964045.1 Streptococcus suis
CTTTCTGAGAGTTCGTCCTTGCTTAAATCAAGCACGAAGTCCTTGCAAGGAAAAGCTATGACCAGGTTCCAGTATTGTTCACCAGTTGGTGTTGACAAGATATTTTCCAATTCAGGGAAAGTGACCTGTAAGGCCTTGTGCAGGCGGTTTTTAGCTCGAACAATGTCCTCGGTCAGATTCTGATAGAAACGGCTGAGATCCCGCAAGTTTTGGTAGACTTCTTTTTGGACATACGTCGTTTTACGATTCAGTACAAACTGAGATTGAGCTAGTTTTTCGGCGTCAATTTGATCTGTTTTTCTCACACGCAAGCTATCCAGTTGCTTCTTGGCTTCTAAGGGATTGAGTCGTGTATAAGCGTAGCCATGTTCATCCAGAAAAGTTTGAAGACGACGAGAATAGACGCCTGTTGCTTCAAAGATGATTTCTGGCTTGTGGACGGTTTTCAAATCGCCAAGTAGCCGAGAAAAGCCAATGGCATCATTGGACATGGTATAGCCATGAACTTTCTCGCCGTTAACTAGAATGGCTACTTCTGAACTTACTTTACTCACGTCAATCCCAAATACTACTCGCATGATATTACCTCTTTGTCTTGAATGATTCCTTGTTTTAGTGATGTCATTTTCAATACTCGACGTCTGGCGTCCCACATACTTTGATAACATTCTTTCTAAAACAGGTGTCTTGCCAGTTTTTGTTGCGACGTCTAGCGTCAAAAAGCCCTACGACTTAACAAGACACCTCTACTTTATCATAAAGAAAAAGTAGTGAGTACTTTCTCCCGTCGGAGATTTCCTCACTACTAATCTTAGTATGTTT
>NZ_POPB01000468.1 GCF_002964045.1 Streptococcus suis
CGTTTATTCAAAATTTTCTGAGTCGTGCAATGACCTTGGCGGTCGGAGTCGAATTTATCAAAATGCTTTGCAAACAGTCACCTAGCACCGTGATTGAGGTACTCCTGGTTGCCATTGCTCGCCAACTGATTGTGGAACATGGCTCAAGCATGGACTACTTGATTGGTATTGCATCGGTCGCCATCCTATTTGCAGTTAGAAAATACCTTTTCACTCAGTTTGATGATTCCAATAATATTATTATGCGCGCCAGCCAGAAAGTAAAAGTGGCTAATATCATCGCACGAGTAAAAATTCCAAGTGAAGGTAGCGAGACTTTGAGAGATTTTGTGACACGAAAACTCAATGAAGAAGAGAAAACCATTGCTATTGGTGCCTGTGTATATT
>NZ_POPB01000469.1 GCF_002964045.1 Streptococcus suis
TCAACCCATTCGACAAAGGATTGGAGCCTGATTGACTGGGAAGAACTATCTATCTCTGATATTGATTATCTTTCCACTTTTATTGAAAATGATGATGTGCAAATTTCTCTCTTTGATGAGGAAGACTACTTCGTTCTTGCAGAAAAAGCCAATGCACGTGTTAATTTAGACGCAGGTTTGGTAGGAATGACTCCTCAACCAATTGATTTAAAAGAAGCCAAGTCAGGTCAGCATCGCTTCTTTGAAGCCATGTTCGTCGGTGAAAAAGAGCATATTGATGCCTTTGAAAATCAACACAATCCTGTACTCAGCCAAGGCTATTCCACCGTTCGTTCACAGGACTATCTCTTGGAAATTTTACCAAACGGTGCAAGCAAGGC
>NZ_POPB01000047.1 GCF_002964045.1 Streptococcus suis
GGCAGTGGTGGTTTATCTATCGAGGCTATATCTCGTGGCATGGAGTCAGCAGTTCTGGTTGAGCGAGATCGACGAGCACAAGCCATTATCCGTGAAAATATTGCAATGACTAAGGAAGCAGATAAATTTCAGCTTCTAGCAATGGAAGCTAGACAGGCTTTGAACAGTGTGGAAGGGCCTTTCGACCTGGTATTCTTGGACCCTCCTTATGCAGAGCAGGAAATTGAAGATGTGATAACAGAACTTTGTCAGCGTGACTTACTAGCAGATGA
>NZ_POPB01000470.1 GCF_002964045.1 Streptococcus suis
TACGAACTTTAAAACCAAGATATATATTGCTTTAAACATCAAAAATGAGAGAACGAATTTCGTCCTCTCTAGATGTTAGCTTTTCGTCTACCCACTACAGTTGACAAAGAGCCATTTTTTTGAATTAAAGAAGAACAGCTACATCTTGTAACTGTTCTTGTTGATTATTTGCGAACTTCTAGAAGTCCTAAATCTCCATCTTCACGTTTATATAATACGTTTGTAGTACCATCATTTGCATCAGTGTAAATGAAGAAGTCATGACCTAGTAATTCCAATTGGAGAATTGCTTCTTCTATATCCATTGGTTTTAAATCAACCTGCTTTGTTCTTACAACTTTTACTTCGTCTTCTGTTTCTTCAACTAAATCTTCTGCAAATACTTGACCTGTTGCAACTTTTTGGCGATGTTTTCTTTCAATTTTTGTTTTGTTACGACGAATTTGACGTTCAATCTTATCTACAACCAAGTCTATTGAACCGTACATTTCCTGTGATACATCCTCAGCTCGAAGTGTTATTGAGCCAACTGGAATTGTAACTTCAACTTTTGAGCGCTTATCACGGTAAACTTTTAGATTTACTTTCGCATTCAATTCTTGATCTTCATTGAAATATTTCTCAATCTTTGCAACTTTCTCTTCTACATAAGTGCGAAGTGCTTCTGTAACTTCAAGGTTTTCTCCACGAATACTGAATTTAATCATATTAGTACCTCTTTCCTGGCTTTCGCCTTTCTTCACTATTATTATATCACATTATTAAATAAATGCAAGCGTTTTCTCATCTTGATAGTGAAAATGTTTTGATTTCTTTCTGTCCGGTTTTCATGAAAAGACTTTTTGCAAGCTGAATTGTAGCTCCTGTTGTATAAATATCGTCAATTAATAAAATTTTTTCTGGGAGATTTTTTTCAACTAGTAGGTGAAATGTTTGTTCTGTTTCTAACCTCTCTTCTCGACTTTTGGAAGATTGCTTTTTACTATCTCGTTTGCCCAGCAACTCTTTATAAGGAATCTTAGCAGCATCTAGTAAACCAGTCACTTGGTTAAAACCTCGTTCTTCCAATCGTTCTTGACTGAGTGGAATGGGAACGATGGTATAGTCGGAAAAATCTGCTAGTGCTTCTTTGAGTTCTCTTGCAAATATTTTTCTGAGAACATAGTCGCCTTGAAATTTGTATCGGCTAAAATATGCTGCCATGGCTTCATTGTACTGAAAAATGGCCGTGTGGGATACTGATTTTCCTTGGCTTAGCCAGTAGTGACAATCCTTGCAGCTTCCTTCTTCCCCGCTTCTAAAACAATGCGGACAGTGTTGCTCTGCTATTTTTTCAAAAGTAGCCAGACAATCATGACAAACTCCTGACTGGGTTTTGCCAAAGAAAATAATCTCAGAAAAAGTTTGTCTAGTTTTCAAGTTTTGATCACATAGTAAGCAGTTAGACATAGCCGGCCTCCTTGTTCATTTGTTTGATTTCAGCAATGGCCTTTTCAATAGAGCGAGTAGACCCCTCGTGGAAAAACTGGAGTAGGCCAGTCGGACGATCCATACTTCTGCCGACTCGACCTGCAATCTGCACAAGACTGGACGAGGTATAGAGGTAATGATTAGCTTGGACAACGATGACATCTACACCTGGGAAGGTTACCCCACGTTCTAGAATTGTGGTAGAAATTAGGATTGTAATGTCTTTATTGCGAAATCCTTCTACTATTTCAAGACGATTTTCTGTTTGACTGGATACAAAGCCGATGGTTTCATCTGGAAATGTTTTTTCCATTATCTTAGCAAAATCTTGACCTTTGGAAATTTCTGGGACAAAAATGAGCAAGGGAAAGCCTGATTTTCTCTGTTCTTGAATCGCCTTCGTAAGTTTGGGGACCAGTTTATTTTGCTTTAGGTTGGCATCAAACTTGGAAAACCAAACCTTTTGTGGCACAACAAGTGGATTTCCATGAAAACGTCTCGGTAGGCTAAGCCGTTTTAATTTGCCGGTTTTGACTTTTTTATCCAATTCATCTGTTGATGTTGCTGTCAAAAATACTTGAACACCGTCTTCCTTGACCGCATTGTCTGCCGCTCGATAAAGCATGGGGTTGTCTGCGTAGGGGAAGGCATCTACTTCATCAATCAAAACCAGATCAAAGGCCTGATAAAATTTTAACAACTGATGTGTCGTTGCAACAACGAGAGGCGTTCGGAAATAGGGTTCGGACTCTCCGTGTAAGAGACTAATGGGGACTGAAAAGTCATTTTGCAGTCGTTTATAGAGTTCGATGCAGACATCAATTCGTGGACTGGCCAGACAGACTGCCCCACCTTTGTCAATCACAGAGGCAACCGTGTGGTAAATCATTTCTGTCTTTCCTGCTCCTGTTACTGCATGAACCAAGGTCGCTTGTCTTTTTTCAACATTTGCTAGCAAGCCGTCAGAAATTCCTTGTTGCCAATCGGTTAACGTCCCCTTCCATTTCAAACAAGAATTTACAGGAAATTCTTTCTGTGGAAAATGGTAGAGTGTTTCATCTGACCGTACTCTTCCTAGAAGCAAACAGGCTCGACAGTAGTAGGCATTGTTTGGCAACTTGTTTTCTTCTTCAAAAGCCGTTCCACAGCGAAAGCAGGCATTCTTTTCTGAGACACTGGATAGCTTCTCTGCTTTTTCTCGCTCTGCTGGGGTCAATTGGTATTTGGTAAATAGTCTTCCATAATAATTTTCTAATTCTTTCATCACTTATTTATTCGGAATTTCTTGTCAGTTTTGAAAAAAATTAGTACAATTTGCTTATGAAAGAATTTAAGACGATTAAAGAAGACGGTATTGTTGAAGAAGAAATTAAGAAATCTCGTTTTATATGTTTTATGAAGCGAGTGACCAGTGAGGAAGAGGCTCGCGACTTTATCAACAAGATCAAAAAAGAACATTACAAGGCCACCCATAACTGCTCTGCCTTTGTCCTTGGAGAAAATATGGAAATCAAGCGGTCCTCAGATGACGGGGAACCGTCTGGTACTGCTGGTGTGCCAATGCTAACGGTTTTAGAAAATCACGAACTGACCAATGTCGCAACGGTGGTTACTCGCTATTTTGGCGGCATCAAACTGGGTGCTGGCGGTTTAATCCGTGCTTACGCTGGAGCCGTGGCTAGTGCAGTCAAGGAAATCGGTGTTGTGGAAGTCAAGGAACAGGTGGGAATCTCCATCACCATGTCCTACGCCCAATACCAAGAGTTTGCTAATTGGCGTACAGAGCAAGGGCTGGAAGAATTTGATACCCAGTTCATGACTGAAGTTTCAACCATGGTTTTTGTAGATAAGGAATGCTTAGAACAAACCTTGGCAAGCCTGACAGAATTTTACCACGGTAAAGTTCAGGCAGAGAAGACTGACAGCCGAATTGTAGAGGTTCCTGTCCATTAAAAAAGACTATCGTTATGATAGTTTCAGACTGAAGACAAAGTCCTTAGAATTGATTTTCTAAGGGCTTTTCTTCGTATTTAGGAGTATAATATAAGAAAAAGGACTTATGAGGTTCTCCTATGCTACACAAAGAAAAA
>NZ_POPB01000471.1 GCF_002964045.1 Streptococcus suis
TTTTTCTCTTGGAAATGGAATAAGAGAAGTTGATAGAGTTCATAGTGCTGTCGTAGTTCCTCGGAGAAAGACAGGAGTTTTTCCAGTATTTCCTTGTTAGTCAAGTGCATTCGGAACATAGGGCGATAAAATCGTTTATCGCTGATTTTACGGCTATCTTGTTGTATCAATTTCCAGTAGCGTTTCAAGGCTCGGTATTCCTGCGATGTTCTGTCGAATTGATTCATAATTTGAATACGGATACGGTTCATAGCACGACTAAGGTGTTGAACAATATGAAAGCGGTCGAGTACAATTTTTGCATTGGGAAATAGCTGTCTAGCCAATTTGTAGTATGGACTAAACATATCCATGGTAATGACTTTGACCCGATTTCTAACCTTTCTAGGATAGCGTAGAAAGTGGTTTCGGATGGTTGCTTGAGTTCTTCCGTCCAGAATGGCGATGACATTTAGGGAGTCGAAATCTTGAGCGATAAAGCTCATTTTCCCTTTTTTGAAGGCATACTCGTCCCAGCTCATCACCTCAGGTAAGGCATTCCAATCTGTTTCAAACTTGAACTCATTGAGTTTTCTCATAACTGATGATGTTGAGATAGATAGCCTGTGTGCAATATGTTTCATTGCTTGATTTTCGATGAGTAATTGAGCAATCTTCTGGTTAACAGCGACAGTGATTTGGTGGTTCTTCTTGACAAGAGGAGTTTCAGCGACCGCTATTTTTCCGCATTCTTTACACTTGAAGCGACGCTTTCTAAGGCGGATAAGTAGCGGGTAACCAGCAGTTTCTAGGTAGGGGATTTTAGAGGCTTTCTGGAAGTCGTATTTAGCCATTTGTCCCTTGCATTTTGAGCATTTAGGGGCTGTGTAATCCAAGTGACCGTGGAGTTCTAAGTGAGTTCCTAGGTCATATTCATTAGAGATAGTGATATTTTTGTCTTTAATTCTGAGAAGATTTGTGATAAGATTTAGTTGTTCCATATGAACCCTTTCTAATGTGAGTTTCGTCGCTTTTCATTATAGGTCATATGGGACTTTTTTTCTATACTCAAAAAGGCTCCATAATCTCCACGGTGGTTTTACCCACTACAGAAATTATAGAGCCCTATATTGAAGGGCAGTAGCCCTTTTTTTGTTATCTAAATGAGTTTTATTATATAATTAAATTATGAAAAGTTTGTCAGATTATTTATTAGTTTTGCCTGGTATTGGTCCAAAGTCAGCTGAGAAGTTTTTAAAAGTGGGTATTCATACGATTGTGGATTTATTAACTTATTTTCCTTTTCGTTACGAAGATTTTGAAAGTAAGTCAATATTAGACTTGCAAGATGGTGAAAAGGCTGTAGTTGTTGGGTCAGTAGTTTCACCTGCGAATGTTCAGTACTATGGCTATAAAAGGAATAGATTGCGATTTTCTATTAAGCAAGGTGATCTCGTAGTCAGTGTTTCATTTTTTAATCAGCCTTATTTAGCTGATAAGATTGTAATGGGGCAGGAAATTGCGATTTGGGGCAAGTGGGATAAGGCAAAAGCTAGTTTGACTGGCATGAAGATGTTAGCTCAGGTGTCTGAAGATTTGCAGCCTGTCTACCATGTAGCTCAGGGAATTTCTCAAAGCAACTTGGTTAAGGCTATAAAGTCAGCGATGGACCTTGGTTATTTGGAATTGTTGGAAGAGAATTTGCCGACAGTTTTATTAGAAAAGTATCGGCTTTTAAATCGTAAACAGGCAGTTTTTGCTATGCATTTTCCGGTAAATCTAGGAGAATATCGGCAAGCTTTGCGACGGATTAAATTTGAAGAATTATTTTATTTTCAGGTGCAACTCCAGCTGTTGAAAGATTCGAATAAGAATGTTTCTAATGGTTTGAAGATTGATTATGATTCGATTAAAGTGGATCAACAGATTGAGGAATTGCCTTTTGAATTGACTGCTGCTCAGGCCAATGCTTTATCTGAAATTTTAGCTGATATGCAGTCATCTAGTCATATGAATCGTTTACTTCAAGGGGATGTTGGTTCTGGTAAGACGGTGGTTGCTGGATTAGCTATGTTTGCTGCTGTTTCGGCTGGTATGCAAGCTGCGATTATGGTGCCAACGGAAATTTTGGCAGAACAACATTATCAGAGTTTCCGACAGCTTTTTCCAGATTTATCTATTGCACTTTTGACGGGTGGAATGAAGGTGGCCGAACGTAGAGCAGCATTGGAAGCTATTTCTGATGGACAGGTAGATATGATTGTTGGGACGCATGCTCTGATTCAAGAGAGTGTGTCTTATCATCAATTGGGGCTCGTTGTGACGGATGAGCAGCATCGTTTTGGTGTGAAGCAAAGGCGTTTGTTTCGAGAAAAAGGGGCTAATCCTGATGTACTGATGATGACCGCAACCCCCATTCCTAGAACTTTGGCTATTACTGCCTTTGGTGATATGGATGTTTCAATTATTAATCAACTACCAACCGGTCGCAAACCTATTATTACTCGTTGGGTTAAGCATCAGCAATTGCCGACTGTTTTAGAATGGCTTGAGAAGGAGCTTAAGAGTGGGGCTCAGGTCTATTTTATTTCTCCCCTAATCGAAGAGTCTGAAGCCTTGGATTTGAAGAATGCTATTGATTTGCAAGCTGAGTTACAAGCATACTTTGGAAGTCAAGTTACGGTTGATTTGTTGCATGGAAAGATGAAGAATGACGAAAAAGATGCGATTATGCAGGCTTTTAAGGACAGGAAGTCAGATATTTTGGTGTCGACAACTGTTATCGAAGTTGGGGTCAATGTTCCCAATGCAACTGTAATGGTGATTATGGATGCGGATCGTTTTGGTTTAAGTCAGCTACATCAGCTGAGGGGGCGTGTTGGGCGTGGTCATAAACAGTCCTATGCTATCTTGGTTGCCAATCCCAAAACGGAGTCGGGCAAGGAACGGATGAAGATTATGACTGAAACCACAGACGGATTTATACTGGCTGAAGCGGATTTAAAAATGCGTGGTTCAGGTGAAATTTTTGGAACCCGTCAATCAGGTTTGCCGGAATTTCAAGTCGCTAATATCGTAGAAGATTATCCGATTTTAGAAGAAGCTAGACGAGTGGCAAGTCAGATCGTTAGTGAAGAGAATTGGCAAGAAAATCCAAACTGGTCCGTTTTGTTAAATCATTTGAAGGATAGAGAAGAATTAGATTAGATATGAAAAAGACCGAGCAGTTCAAGTGCCGGTCTTTTGAAGTATAGTCTTTTAGTTTACTTTTAGTACTCGCTTCAAAGGTTTGGGGAACCTTTGAAGGCTGGAGATAGTGCGAACCAAGTTCGCTTCAAAAGCAGCAGGCATAACTGAAGTTAGGCAAGGCGAGTTAACGAAGTAATAAAAGAAAAACTGATATGTAAAGCCCTTTGTCAAGTAAAAACAATCGAACTGATAAAAAAATGAAAAGTATCTAGAAAGAGCCTAGTTCTT
>NZ_POPB01000472.1 GCF_002964045.1 Streptococcus suis
GACCTCCTGTTTTAATATTTTATGTACATTTTTGGATGTGTTAATATAGTTGTTTTATATTGTTAAGAATATCACAATATAGACAAAAATGCAAGAGTAGAAAAGAAGGGACAAATGAATATGAAATTGAAAATTATCACGTAATTACTACAATATTTTCAAAAAAATCTATTTACTTGGGAGCGTTTTCTTGGCAAACTAGTATCGTAAATGTTAGAGAAAGAATAAATGATAAAGATTTGTCTTACTTTATGTATTTTTTGACCAAACAAAGCAGAAACAAATCTGAACATTTTCTGAAAACAAGAAAAAGTAAGCGCTTTCTATAACAAAACAGAAAAAATGTGAAAAAATTAACAATTTCTCTTTA
>NZ_POPB01000473.1 GCF_002964045.1 Streptococcus suis
ACTGTTACTGTAGCAGGTCAACAGTTAAGTGTTCAATTGAGTGCTACTCACTTGAAAGATGATGCCGGTAAGGCTGTTGTTGTAACCTTCAAATCTAAGATTCGTGCTAATGTCAACTTGACAGGCTACTTGGAAGAAGGAAGCAACACGATTAAGATTCCAAACACGGCAAGCATCAGTGTTGATCACAAACCTAAGGTTGATTCAAAACCAGTCACAGTAACCCCACCAACTCCAAACAATCCAACAATTGTTAAGGAAGTTAATAAGAAACAACATGAAGATTTGACTAATCGTGAGGATGTGTTTGAGTATACTATTCAAACTCAGGTTCCAACCGATGCGAAAAGCTTCGAAATCACCGATGAACTTGTGGAAGTTCTAGAGTTCGCCGGTGCAGAAGGCAAGGG
>NZ_POPB01000474.1 GCF_002964045.1 Streptococcus suis
GTGGATAAGGAAACGAAGCTTGTTCTGGGGGCGACTCTCTTTGGTCGCAATTCAGAGGAGCTGATTAACTTGATTGCTATGGCGATTGACAATAAGATTCCTTATACCTACTTCAAAACGCAGATTTTCACCCATCCGACTATGGCTGAGAATTTGAATGATGTTTTTAATTTTTAATACTTTAGGGAGGGAAACTGTCTGCCTATACTCAAGTATAATCTGCGGCTTCGTTTCCTAGACTAGTATCAAGATCATCGAGTGACCATATTTTGTTGGTTGACTATGACCGTCCGAAAGGGCGGTTTTTT
>NZ_POPB01000475.1 GCF_002964045.1 Streptococcus suis
TTTCTTAATTTCATATCCTTACCCCAAACTAGTATTACTTCCATTCTATCATATTTATAAAATATTTTCTGATTTTTATGACAATGACTTGCAAAAAAATCAATTTCCATTACATTTTTATCCAAAGTGTATGAATCAAAAATCGTTAACCTATTGTAAGTAAAATTTCTTAAATTTTCTTTATATAAAATATTCAGAATTTACTGTAAATTTTGCACAAAATCATGAATATTGGTTTTAAATTCTTAAAAATAATGGTATAATTGAGAAATCTATAAATGAAAGAGGAAGACCTATTGTTTACACCAATCAGCGAAAAAATTGACATCAATCAAGTACGAGAACATTCAAAACTTTCTCCAGAAACACTTGCTAAAAAACAAGCTCGTGACCGTG
>NZ_POPB01000476.1 GCF_002964045.1 Streptococcus suis
GATGGTGCGACGTCAAATCTTCACTGGGTAGACAATGAGATTACCTCATCTATTTATCAGAGAGAAACTAAAATTTTAGATATCAACTCGAAGACAGGTCTCTATCCCCTTCATAGTGCCATTAGTCTGTATTATCAACGAGTGGCAGAAAATGATGATCATCGTTTTGAAGCTGACCAAGTCTATCAAGATATTTTAGCGAATAACATCTATGCTATTGCCAAAACACCAATGGCAAAAACCATTACTGAACGTACACTGACAGGCTATCGGAAGTATAAGACTAATGTAACTTACATTGAGAAACTGACAGAAACGCTTAAAACAGATATTGAACAAGGTAAAAAACTAGTCGAGGAGGTATTTGACAAGGTGAAATTTGATGTAGTGATAGGAAATCCTCCGTATCAGGAAAGTGATAATTCTTCGGGGGATTGCG
>NZ_POPB01000477.1 GCF_002964045.1 Streptococcus suis
CCGATCTCCTCACTGCTTTTGACTCGTCACTAGCCTCTTAAAGAGGCATTCGTACTACTTGCCATTATCCCTAAAGGGATCTTCATACTCTTTTACACTTAACTTATCAAGTGCTATATCATGTTTTTCCTGTTCTTGTATATATTTCTTAATTGTGGCTTCATTAAGTCCAACTGTACTTACATAATATCCCTCTGCCCAGAAATGATGATTGCCAAATTTATATTTGAGATTGGCGTGTTTATCAAACATCATAAGAGCACTCTTACCTTTTAAATAACCCATAAAGCTTGATACACTTAATCTCGGAGGAATACTGACTAACATATGAACATGATCCGGCATCAGATGTCCTTCGATAATTTCTACGCCTTTATAACTACACAAACGTCGGAA
>NZ_POPB01000478.1 GCF_002964045.1 Streptococcus suis
TTCCACCGACAAATATAGATGGATCCAAATGATCAACCGATAAACCTTTTGTCGCTAAAAAATTCACTCGACGTTGAAAATAGAATGTTTCTGTATCAAAAAGTACACCATCCATGTCGAAAATAATTGCTTTTACCATACTCGCCTCCTATTACTTTAATTGTAACACAGTTGAAAGAAAAAAATATTTTTCTGAAATTTTCATACTTACCTCTTGTTCGTTTTTCGATAAAATTCTTGGCAAGATTTGTCTGAACATACTGACAATTTCATATCATTCTGCTATAATAGAAAAAAATATCCAAGGAGATGAGAATGAAAGTTATTAAATTTGGAGGAAGCTCACTTGCTTCAGCCGGACAGTTAGAAAAAGTTTTCAATATTAGATCGGA
>NZ_POPB01000479.1 GCF_002964045.1 Streptococcus suis
GGGGCAATTCTACTGATTTCTGCAAAAGATGGCGTACAAGCACAAACTCGTATATTATTTCATGCACTTAGGAAAATGGGGATTCCCACAATCTTTTTTATCAATAAGATTGACCAAAATGGAATTGATTTATCAACGGTTTATCAGGATATTAAAGAGAAACTTTCTGCCGAAATTGTAATCAAACAGAAGGTAGAACTGTATCCTAATATGTGTGTGACGAACTTTACCGAATCTGAACAATGGGATACGGTAATAGAGGGAAACGATGACCTT
>NZ_POPB01000048.1 GCF_002964045.1 Streptococcus suis
TGATGACTCCGGGGTATTGTGACAGTCTACTAAAATATGAATAGGTAGCCATTTTCACAAAGAACATAAATATCGTAGCAAAGATTTGATATACTGGAGGCATACGAAGAAAATATACAATCTCCGATTAGTACCGCTCAGTTTTTGAAAGTTCTATAATGAAGTTAGCCACCTTACCTTAGTCAAGAATTAGATGTTTCACTATGTTTGAGTAAGTTGATGATTTCATTTGATAACAGGCTTGAAGCTGTTAGGCTAGGTGCCCAAGGCTA
>NZ_POPB01000480.1 GCF_002964045.1 Streptococcus suis
TATTCTGTTTTAAATTATACAGATCAGCTTGTAGAAAAAATTGAGAATACTCCAGTTACTATTGAAGAGTGGAGAACTCAAAAAAATATCCAACAAAATAAAGATAATTGTAATGACCTTTTGTCGCTAGGTTTTTCAACTTTATTCCTCAATCGAACAAATCGTTCGGGTATTATTAAGGCTGGTGTAATCGGCGGTTTAAAACAAAACGGCGATTATAAACTTGATTGTCGATTTAATAAAAAAAAGACCATCGAAAAAATAAAATTAGTTGCTTCTTTTAAGAAGCAGATTAACCTTTACAATATGGATGCTGAGCAATTTATTCGATTAAATATTTCAAAAACAAAAAACTCTTTCACTTTCTTTGATCCACCTTATTATAAAAAGG
>NZ_POPB01000481.1 GCF_002964045.1 Streptococcus suis
AAAAATGGAATTACCCTTTATCATCATGACAAACGACGGAGTGGCTTGGTTGTGGAGGAATTTCTAGGGGATTATGCGGGCTACGTTCATTGTGACATGTGGAGTGCTTATCGCCAATTAGACAAGGCTCAACTAGTTGGTTGTTGGGCTCATGTTAGGAGAAAGTTTTTTGAGGCGACTCCTAAGAAGACAGACAAGACTTCTTTAGGAGCTAAGGGATTAGCTTATTGCGACCGCCTATTTGCCCTGGAGAATGACTGGGCTGACTTGTCTACTGAGGAGCGACTGCATAAACGACAGACAGAGTTGGCTCCCTTGATGGACGAGTTCTTTGATTGGTGCCGTGAACAGGCTGTCTTGCCAGGCTCCAAATTGGGTACTGCAATAGAGTATAGCCT
>NZ_POPB01000482.1 GCF_002964045.1 Streptococcus suis
AAATTCAAGCAAATTTTTGCTTGAACTTGATGTAAAAACTAATAATGCAAACTCCCTGCCACCCAGCCAGTTGCAAGACAGTAGGTAATGTTAAAGCCACCTGTATGGGCGTTGATGTCCAGGACCTCGCCTGCAAAGTGGAGGCCTGGGACTTTCTTGCTTTCCAAGGTTTTGGGATTGATTTCCTTGAGGTCAACGCCGCCCTTGGTCACAAAGGACTTGGCCAGGGACATCTTGCCTGTAATCTTGATAGGCAAGGCTTTGAGGAGGGTAACCAGGTCAGCCAGGTCTTTCTGGGAA
>NZ_POPB01000483.1 GCF_002964045.1 Streptococcus suis
TGAAGAGACCTGACTGTGTTCGCTCTTCATCGACAAAACGGGCCATGGTGGTAAAAGTCACTAGAGCTGCGACAAGGTAGAGAACAACGGGGAAGACATTGCCCACTGCAGCAATAGACCTAGTCGCATTGCTATAGGTAGTATAGCCATCTCCACCTGGTAGGCTTGATCGAGTATAGACCTGATAGGGCGCTTTTTCCAGCTTACTTAAGTCGGATTTAGCCTGAGCAATCTCGGTTTGAGCTTGGCTAATTTCTTGATCGGCCGTGGCTTTCTTCTCAGAAAATTGGGATTGAGCTTGACTTAACTCTTTATCAGCCTCCTCCAAACGGAGTTCTTC
>NZ_POPB01000484.1 GCF_002964045.1 Streptococcus suis
TTATGCGTTATGAGGTAATACATTGTCCGAATGAGACGATGTATGGAGGCAATCGTGTGTGGCTTGGTTGAAGTCATTTGCGATTGCCTTTTTCGTTTCTCATAAAAGTCTGCTATATGGCAAGGATTGGTGTGACTAGCTGAAGCGATATTGTGAATGCATTTGAACAGAATCTTTCTAGCATAGGGATTGCCACGCTTGGTAATGTGTTCCTTAGCGATGAAGTTTCCAGATTCATAGTGTCTCAGGTCAATACCGATAAAGGCATTGATTTGATTGGCAGACTGAAAACGGCGAATATCTCCCAGTTCGCCAATAATACTTGTTGCAGTAGTCTCAGCGATACCAGGAATAGAAAGCAGAATGTCATACTCTGGTAAAGGTTGGGCTAGTTCCACCATTTCGTCTAAGACTGCTTGTCTCTGTTCAGAAAGCCGAAGCAATTCTTTTGCATAGTAACGCACCTCTTCTAGTATTGGAGAGGTTTTCTTGACGGCACAGTAAGATTGATTAGCTAGTGCTATCAGCTTTTCGGCTAAGTACGCCACACGCTTGTCCGAAATCCGTTTTGAGGTGGACTGACGAATACTTTCTGAGAGTTCGTCCTTGCTTAAATCAAGCACGAAGTCCTTGCAAGGAAAAGCTATGACCAGGTTCCAGTATTGTTCACCAGTTGGTGTTGACAAGATATTTTCCAATTC
>NZ_POPB01000485.1 GCF_002964045.1 Streptococcus suis
GAAATAGATTCTGAGACGGACTCGCTCACAGATTCTGAAATAGACTCTGAGACTGACTCACTCACGGACTCGGAGATGGATTCAGATACAGATTCGCTAACTGACTCGGAGATGGACTCTGAGACAGACTCGCTCACTGACTCAGAGATTGATTCTGATACTGATTCACTCACGGATTCTGAGATGGACTCTGAGACTGATTCACTCACGGATTCTGAGATGGATTCAGATACAGATTCACTCACGGATTCTGAGATGGACTCTGATACAGATTCGCTCACGGATTCTGAGATGGACTCTGAGACTGATTC
>NZ_POPB01000486.1 GCF_002964045.1 Streptococcus suis
GGTTTTAAGAAGAAGTCTTGCTTAATCGTATCATAATAGATTTTTGGCTCTTTGAGTGGTAAGGTGCCTTGCTCTGCTTTTACTTTTGGTCGAGTACTTGACTGAGCTAAATTCTCAAGAGCATCTGGTATCAAGTCCTGCTCTTTAAGCGCTTGACTAATCGCCTCTCGAATCAAGGTCATGAGTTCTTTTTCCTTGGAAATGCGAACTTCCTGCTTGGTCGGATGCACATTGACATCAGCAAGATAGGGGTCAATTTCTATAGAAATGACTGCCAGCGGAAAGCGTCCAATCAA
>NZ_POPB01000487.1 GCF_002964045.1 Streptococcus suis
CGGTTTTTCCAGCGATTTTTTGAATTATTCTCTTGTAAGTCCATAGGCCGTCAAAATTTCTTCTTGTAAACCAAACATTTCTGCCTCTTCTTCTGGCGTATAATGATCATAGCCATTGATATGCAGAAAACCGTGTACAGCTAAAAAGCCCATTTCGCGCTCGTAGCTATGTCCGTAATCTTCAGCTTGCTCACGCGCCTTATCGATAGAAATATACAATTCACCAATATAGGCATCGAAATCTTCCATCATTTCAGCCAATTCAGGATTGTCCAGTAAGTCTTCCTCATCAAAAACAATCTCCGACTCTGGCTTATATTCTAGGCTGACAACGTCTGTGGGACGGTCAATTCCTCGGTACTCCAAGTTAACCTCATGGACACGCTTATTG
>NZ_POPB01000488.1 GCF_002964045.1 Streptococcus suis
TGGTCCACTCCGCTTACCATTGGTACCTTGTCCAGAAGAAGATGCCAAACGCATTATCAAAGTAGTCGTTGACGGCGACTACGAAGCAACCAAAGCCACTGTGACAGGAGTCGTAAGACCGGATTATTAAAATAGTCAGGGGAGTGACTATTTTAACGTGAGCCTTGAAATAAGAGAGCGAGCAATGTCTGGGGGAGTGAAACAGTTCGGGGAATTGTTTCAGCTGGTCACCAAGAAATACGAAAGTGACCATAGAAGACCCGAGCCAAGAAATGCGAAAGCGAGGATAATCAGGGGAGTGACTA
>NZ_POPB01000489.1 GCF_002964045.1 Streptococcus suis
CCGATCTCACGGAGTGAAAACAAGAAATATTTGAAATATGTTCAAAACCGGTATTGCAAAAAGCATTGAAGGGGATCGTACCAATTGAAGTTTTCAACAGGGGTTTTAAAGGCGATTATTCAGATGCCTTATATAGTGGATATAGAGAAGCAGTTCGTAAAAACTTCCACAAGTTAGAACAATTTGAAGTGGTAAAAATGGGAATTGTTGATGTTGAAAAGTTAAAATTAGAGCTGTCATTACCTGCGGGAAATCCGAATAAAATTGATTATTTTGAAAGATTATGTTCGGTAGAACGTTGGATTAGGCAGATTAAATTGTATATGAAGAATGAGTGAGGTTTGTAACTATGTTTAATAAAGGATCTAAAACAAGATTAAAAATAATAAA
>NZ_POPB01000049.1 GCF_002964045.1 Streptococcus suis
TGGCGAGCTAAAACCAGACTTAGCTGCTCCAGGTGGTGCTATTTATGCAGCCATCAATGATAATGACTATGCCAACATGCAGGGAACAAGTATGGCTTCACCACACGTAGCAGGAGCAGCCGTACTAGTAAAACAATATTTACAGGCAACTTACCCTACTAAGTCCCCTCAAGAAATCGAAGCCTTAGTAAAACACTTGCTTATGTCTACTGCTAAAGCACATGTGAACAAAGAAACAACAGCCTACACTTCCCCACGCCAACAAGGTTCAG
>NZ_POPB01000490.1 GCF_002964045.1 Streptococcus suis
CCTATTTAAACAATTCAAATTGAAAATATGCTATAATGAAAAGATAATATTTTAGATATATTTTACAGAAGAGCTGATGATTGGTTGAAGGATAAAGGAGTTAGAATGGGTCGCATGATGCCAGGGCGGATTCGCCAAGAAGGAATTGATTTGTACGAGGCTGGAAAACTGACTGTTCTTCATAGTGAGAATGGAAAGATGGTGCTGGATATTGCTGGTGAACGCTTTACTTACGGCGATGCAGATAGCGATTTACAGTGTAGTTGCCAGTTATTTCAAAGTAAGGGCTACTGTCAACACCTAGCTGCCACGGAGTATTTTTTAAAAAATGATGCCTCAGGCAAGGATATGAAGCAGTCTTTGAAAGAAGATGGTGAACAAC
>NZ_POPB01000491.1 GCF_002964045.1 Streptococcus suis
AAAATAGCTGGAGTTGGAGTCGCCTTGACCGCAAAATATTCCTTAAAGCCTTTGTTCCATGAAAAAGCTGCATTGAGGGCACGCGCCTTCTCACGAATGCCTTTTTCATCATACAAATGGAAAGGAGTCGGAAATTGCTCCGTAATGGTATCCAAAATTTCTTTACTAACAAATGGTGTCTTGGTCATGTCGCTACCTCATCAAATATTTTTCCTATTATATCACAAATATGTGAGGAACTGTAGCTTTCAACTCCACCAAATACTTGCAAAATAAATTACGAGCGTTATAAT
>NZ_POPB01000492.1 GCF_002964045.1 Streptococcus suis
ACCTATCACTTTACAAAGCAAGCTGAAGTCAAGAACGAAGCCAAGTTATCCGCACCGACTCAATTTACCTTTGAAAAAGGGGATAAGGTCAACTACGATAAGGTTGTCAAAGCCGACAATCATCAGTGGATTTCCTATGTAAGTTTTAGTGGTACTCGTCGTTACGTGGATTTGGGGCAAATAACTGGCTCAACAGCTGTCAATACAGTCACAGAAAAACCAGTAGAAGCACCGAAAGCTGCTCAATCAACTGGTCAACTGACCATTCAGAATCAAACTGCAACAAGTTTTGAAGTGGAAGTGTCCAATGTTTCCGATAGTAAAGGTATCAAAGCTATCAAAGTACCAGTTTGGGCAGACCAAAATGGTCAAAATGACATTATCTGGTATGATGCGGTCAAACAGTCCAACGGTAACTACAA
>NZ_POPB01000493.1 GCF_002964045.1 Streptococcus suis
CAACATGGCATCTTATAGACAAAGAGGTAAGAAAAAATTATGGGATTATAGAATCTTTGACGATAAAGGAAAAGTAATAGCTTCAAATTCTGGATTTAGAACTAAAAAAGAAGCTGAAATGGAAGCACTTGAAATAGAACTTCGACTGTTAAAAGGCTCTCAGATTGATAGACAAATTAGCCTACATGAACTTTGGAAAAGGTGGTATGAACTACATATCATCCCATTAAATAAAAAGCAAGCAACACTAAACAAACACATAAAACGTGGTAAACTTATTGAAGAATTTTTTGGAAATATGCCTTTAGTCAATATAAAGGCT
>NZ_POPB01000494.1 GCF_002964045.1 Streptococcus suis
GGTTATCTGCTAAACCGCGCAATTCAAAGACAGGATTGATACCACGAGCACGGAAAAAATCTGCTCCCATACTACCAATGGCAATAATCTCATACTCATCTTTCGAGTCATGGTCCTGTTCAATCATCCCCATCACAGCCTTCAAGATACTAGAATTATATGAACCTTTTAGTCCACTGTCAGAGGTAATGACAATATAACCCGATTTTTGAACTGGACGGCGAATCAGCATTGGATTGCTTGTATCTGAAGCCATCAATTCTCCACGTAAGAGATCCGTTGTAATCTGACGAACCTTACTAGCGTAGATCTGAAAGGATTGCGCTAATTGCTCTGATTTGGCTAATTTAGAAGCCGAAACCATCTGCATGGCACCGGTGATTTGACTG
>NZ_POPB01000495.1 GCF_002964045.1 Streptococcus suis
CAAGACAACTGCTTGCAACGATTTAACAGTATGAATGTCAACTGGAAAGAAGTTCCAACCACTCCCCAAGATAACAGAAAATGTAGAAGCCATTGCCCTGGCTTTCTCATAATCGGGATAAGTGATAATCTCTTCCAACATCTTATCTCCGACCTTTTCTTTCATAGGAAAAGTTAAGACTTCTCTCACGTCCTCATCCCAAGAACACACGATATAGACTTGCTTTGTGTTTTGGTTAACCCCTAACACATAGAATTTACTATTATTAACTATAGCCATACAAACCTCCT
>NZ_POPB01000496.1 GCF_002964045.1 Streptococcus suis
AAGAAGGCCTTTTTATTTTGTCCAGATGAGGTGGTTTAAGCACCAAAACAGCTATTTTTCCCTAAAAACAGTAAAAAAGACAAACACCAAAACGATGTTTGTCTGCAATCTGAGAGAGAACGAAGTTCGTTCTCTCTAGGTGTTAGCTTTTCATCTACCCACTACAGTTGACAAAGAGCCTTTTTCCTAAAGGAAAAAACCTGGAAATTTCCAAGTTTTCCTATTTTAGTCTGTAAAAGTGTCCACATCTTTCAGTTTAACAGAAACAATCTTGGACACGCCAGATTCCTGCATGGTCACCCCATACATAGCATCCGCCGCCGCCATTGTCCCTTTTCGGTGGGTCACGACGATAAACTGACTGTCCTTGTCAAAGCGATTGAGATAGTCTCCGAAACGTTTGACATTGGCCTCATCCAAGGCCGCCTCCACCTCGTCCAAGATGACAAAAGGAATGGTCTTGACACGGATAATGGAAAATAGCAGAGCGAGGGCCGAGAGGGCCTTTTCGCCACCTGACATGAGGTTGAGCGATTGGATTTTCTTACCCGGAGGCTGAACAGAAATCTCCACACCCGCAGTCAAAATATCCTGCTCCGTCAAAATCAAGTCCGCAGAACCACCGCCAAACATCTGTCTGAAAGTCTGCTTGAAGCTTTCGCGAATGGCTTCAAATGTGACTTTGAAGCGTTCCTTGACTTCGTCATCCATTTCATGAATAGTGTTCAAGAGCAAATCACGCGCAGATAAAATGTCTGTTCGTTGCTCATTGAGGAAGGTGAGACGGTTGTTAACCTCATCATACTGCTCAATGGCATCCAGGTTGACAGGACCGAGAGCGCGAATAGAACGTTCCAAGTCTTTCAGACCTTGTTCAGCAAGAGGCAAATTCTCAACTTCCTTGGCCTGTGACTGGGCTTCTTCAAAACTCACTTTGAAATGCTCAGTCAAATTGCCTAGCAAGGTCCGTAATCTATCTCCTGCTTGCTCACATTCTGCTTCTAACTTAGCCTGTTTGCGAATGAGGTCATCATTCTTAGTCCGAGCCTGCTCCAAACGACCTTCCAAGTCTTCAAACTGACCGTCAATATCTTCCAACTCAAATTTCAAGCGAATTTGAATCTGATTGGTTTGGCTTTGCTTATCAATCGCAGCCTGTAATTGTTCTTCCAAAACCTCAATACTGGTATCTTCTAGGGCCACATCCTTCTGGCTAATCAGATCTTCCAGTATAGAGATTTCCTTTTCAGTTGTCCCTTTTTCGTCCTGTAAACGATCGAGGTCTGTCTGTTCAAAGCGCAGCTGACTAGAAACTTCTGCCTGCTCCAAGGTCAGTTGACCTTTCTGACTTTGTAGCTTTTGCAGACTTTCTTGGATGCTGTCTCGATTGTCACGCACCTGATTGATTTGATTGTCTAAGGCTTGTTTTTTCTCCGTCAAGGTTTGAAGACTGATTTCTTCCTTGCTTGCTTCATCTTCTAACTCAGTCAAAATGCTTGGGCTGACCTGGCTCATTTGTAAGTCATACTGAGCTGTCACCTGAGCTAGACGATTTTCTGCCTGTTCTTGATGAATCCTTGCACTCTGCTGGCTCAGTCTGGCCTCTTCCCCCTCAGTCTTGATGGTTTCCAAACTTTCTCTGACGTGGTCTAGACTTGTCTTCTTAGTCGCCACCAAGTTTTCTTGCTCTTTCAACTGGCTAGACAGCTCTGCTATTTCTCCTAAAAGAGCATCGAGTTCAGGTTTGATAAAAGTGGTGCTGTTGTTTCGATTGCTACCACCCGCAAAGGCACCGCCTGGACGAATTTCTGCACCATCCATAGTCACCATACGGACCTGAAACTTGGTCGCACGCGCCGCCTGGTTGGCATGATCGATATTATCAAAAATCGCAATAGTACCCAGTAAATTTTGGAAAATCGCATCTAGATTTGGTTGGTAGGTCACGAGGTCGCTTGCCAGCCCCAAGAAACCATCTGAGGCTTGAAGTAGGGCAAGTTGCTGACCCGAAAGCTGGCGAGGCTTTATAGTGGTCAACGGCAAGAAAGTCGCACGACCTTGCCGTTTTTCTTTCAAAAAGGTAATGGCACGTTTGGCAGTCGCTTCATCTTCAACGATGACATTTTGACTAGCCCCACCAAGAGCAATCTCCAGTGCTGTCTGGTAGCGAGTATCGAAAGTCAATTGTTCACTGACAGCCCCGATGATGCCACCCAGACTAGACGAAGCCTGCAAGACAGCCTTAACACCCGCGTAGAAATTGGAGTGATTTTTTAAGATGGCTTCCAAGCTAGCTTGACGTGCTTGTTTGCCCTTCAATAAATCCAGTAAGTCAAAGAGACTACTTTGCTCAGCCTGATAGGCAGCCTGAGCCTGATCTAATTCTTCTTTCTTAGTCTGATAGCTTGCAAGTAAGGCCTGCAAGACTTGATCAGCCTGTTCTAATGCAAATCGGCTCTTATCCAATTCTTCTTGAGCCTGATTTTTCTCAGCCTGCAAACGTGCCAGATCTGCCGACTTGCTTTCTGACAGACTGATTTGATTAGCAATATCCTGCTGGATTTTGGTCAAGCGGTTTGACGCTTCCGCCTCATCCTGCATGAGGGCAACATACTGCTCACGCAGATGATCCAAAACCTGATCCGGATCTTCAGAGAAGTAGGAAATTTCCTTATCCACCGCAGCAATATCTTTTTTCAAGCTGGTCAAGGACCGCTCCAACTGTCCAATTTTTTCTTGCCTTTGCCCAATCTGTTGATCTAAGCTAGTCCGTTTAGACAGCATGCTTTCCAAACGCTCTTGAGCCTCTTGACGACTGGATTCATTTTGACTAGATTCCAGTTTATGAACCTCAATTTTTCGCTCCAGGTCACTGATTAACTTGGTCAAATCCAGTAAAACAGCCTGTTCACGTTCCATCTGTTCAGATAAACGATGGCGCTTTTCTTTCAAGGTCTGGTTTTCATGTTCCAATTCTGACCGCTGTTGGTAGTAGCTGGTCAATTCAGTTTTTACGGTATCGAGTTCAGCTTCTTTTTCCGTTAATTTTTCCTTACCGAGCGCCAATTGAGCAACCAAAACATCCAGGTAAAGTTCCTTGCGTTGCTCTTCCAATTCCAAAAATTTCTTGGCTGTCTGAGCCTGCTTCTCCAAGGGTTTGACCTGATTGTCCAACTCGTAAATAATATCATCCAAACGGTCCAAATTGCCCTGGGCCTGTTCCAGCTTACTTTCCGTTTCTTTCTTACGGGTCTTGTATTTTAAGACCCCTGCTGCCTCTTCAAAAATAGCACGGCGTTCCTCTGGTTTGGAATTAAAAATCGCTTCAACTCGCCCTTGAGAAATAATCGAGAATGAATCACGACCCAAGCCAGTATCCATGAAAAGATCATGAATATCCCGCAAACGAACTTTTTTCCCATCAATCAGGTACTCACTATCACCAGACCGATAAATATGACGCTCTACCTTGATTTCTTTCTCTTTGTGAGCAATAAAACCTGAACTATTATCTAAGGTTACAACAACAGAAGCGTAATTGAGTGGTTTCCGACTCTCTGTTCCGGCAAAGATAACGTCAGGCATCTTGCCTCCACGCAGGCTCTTGGCAGAAGATTCCCCCAAGGCCCAACGCAGACTTTCTGTAATATTGGACTTGCCAGAACCATTCGGTCCCACTACGGCCGTCACTCCACGGTCAAAGACTACCTTAGTCTTATCCGCAAAGGACTTAAAGCCCTGCATTTCAATCGATTTTAGAAACATACCTATCCTCTAGCCTCCACAGCATTTTTTGCGGCGGCTTGTTCAGCTAATTTCTTAGAGCGACCACGACCACGACCAATAACTCGGTGATCCGCAGACACTTCCACTTCAAAGGTCTTATCATGGGCAGGTCCAGACTCGGCTACCACACGATAAGTAATTGCGATTTCACCATTGACCTGCAAAATTTCCTGCAAGGCAGTCTTGTAGTCGGTCACGCGCTCAAAGTTCCCTTTCTCCAAGCGAGGAATCATGACCTTATGGATAAATTCCTCCACGGTCTTTTCCCCCTTGTCCAATAGCAGAGCTCCTAAGAAAGCCTCGAAAGCATCTCCTAAAATGGTATCGCGATTGCGTCCCCCAGACTTCTCTTCCCCTTTACCAAGACGAAGAAAACGATCAAAGCCACAGGCACGTGAAAATCCTGCCAAGGACTCCTCACGAACAAAGGTCGAACGCAACTTAGACATTTCCCCCTCTGGTCTATCAGGATATTTTTGATAGAGATACTTGGAAATCATCAACTGGAGAACAGCGTCTCCTAAAAATTCCAAGCGTTCATTATGTGAAATTTTTAGAAGGCGATGCTCATTGGCGTAAGAGGTATGGGTAAAGGCCGTTTCCAACAAATTCAAATCCGAAAAATCAATTCCAAAATCAGCCAAAAGTTTTTTATGTAAATCTTTCATCATCTGACTCCTTTCTAAAGAGTAATCCTTACGAAACAAAAGTTTCAAATTCACTTCATCCTAATATTATACCACATTTTCCAATTGACAACTCATCGTAGCTCAGGCCTTACGAATGAAGAAAATGATTCAAATATAACTTATTGTTATCTATAATAAAACTAGGAAATGCAACAGAATCCATCATACTCTCAATAACACACATTTTAAACTGCAAACTCCTCATATGGCTGTAACTACGAGAACAATAAAAAGAAAGGCACTCATAATGCCTTTGAAAAAATCAGACTGGGCATAATCAAAAAAGTTGAAGAAAACCTTCAACTTTTAACCGTTATATCCATTTGGATTTTTTGATTGCCAATTCCATGTGTCACGGCACATATCTTCAATTGTCTTTTCTGTCTTCCAATTCAATTCTTTCCAAGCTTTATCCGCATTCGCATAGAAGGATGGCAAATCTCCAGGACGATTTTCTGCAAATTTATAAGGGACATCTACTCCAGTTACTTGGATAAAAGTTGTGACCAATTGCAGTACGCTTGTCCCTTTACCTGATCCCAAATTGTAGGTATAAACTTGGTTAGCTTCATCTAGCTTTTCCAAAGCTCTTACATGTCCTTTAGCTAAATCTACCACATGAATATAGTCACGCTCACAGGTTCCGTCAATTGTATCATATTTATTTCCCCAGATATTAAGGAATTCACGCTTACCAACAGCAACCTGAGAGACAAAAGGCATCAAGTTATTTGGAATACCAGACGGATCTTCTCCAATCAATCCAGATTCATGGGCTCCTATTGGATTGAAGTAACGCAAGAGTGAAATTGCCCAGTCATTATCTGAAACATAAATATCTCTCAGAATCTGTTCACACATGACTTTTGTTTGTCCATACGGGCTTGTTGGAACACCAACAGGCATATCTTCTTGATATGGTGACGGATTCAAACTACCATAAACAGTAGCACTTGATGAAAAGACGATTTTCTTAACACCAAATTCTGCCATAACTTCTACAAGAGAGAGAATGGACATAATATTATTTTCATAATAAGCTCCAGGCTTTTGAACTGATTCACCTACTGCCTTAAAAGCTGCGAAGTGGATGGCTGCCTCGATATCTTCTTTTTTGAAAACTTGTCGAAGACCGTCTTTATCCGCAACATCCAATTGATAGAAGGTAGGACGTTTGCCGGTGATTTCTTCGATTCGATCTAAAACTAAGATGCTAGCATTTGACAAGTCATCGACGATAACAACATCTTTCCCTAATTCTAGCAGTTCTACAACTGTGTGACTACCAATATAACCAGCCCCACCTGTAACCAAGATACTCATGTATGCTCTCCTTTTTACTTGGACAAAATTTTATATATCTATTATATGTTACATAGGGTGAAAAGTAAACAAAAAAGGCTCTATAATTTCTGTAGTGGGTAAAACCACCATGGAAATTATGGAGCCTTTTTAGTGTAGAAAAAAAGTCCCATATGACCTGTAATGAAAAGCGACTAAACAACTCATTAGAAAGACTCATATGGAACAACTAAATCTTATCACAAATTTTCTCAGAATTAAAGACCAAAATATCCTTATCACTGATGAATATGATATGGGGACTCACTTAGAACTCCACGGTCACTTGGACTACACAGCCCCTAAATGCCCAAAATGCAAGGGACAAATGGCTAAGTACGACTATCAGAAAGCCTCTAAGATCCCCTACCTAGAAACTGCTGGCTATCCCTTACTTATCCGCCTTAGAAAGCGTCGCTTCAAGTGTAAAGATTGCGGAAAAATAGCGGTCGCTGAAACTCCTCTTGTCAAGAAGAACCACCAAATCTCTGTCGCTGTTAACCAGAAGATTGCTCAATTACTCATCGAAAATCAAGCAATGAAACATATTGCACACAGGCTATCTATCTCAACTTCATCAGTTATGAGAAAGCTTAATGAGTTCAAGTTTGAAACCGATTGGAATACCTTACCTGAGGTGATGAGCTGGGACGAGTATGCCTTCAAGAAGGGAAAGATGAGCTTTATCGCTCAAGATTTCAATTCCCTAAATGTCATAACCATTCTCGACGGTAGAACTCAAGCAACCATCCGAAACCACTTTCTACGCTATCCTAGAAAGGTTAGAAATCGGGTCAAAGTCATTACCATGGATATGTTTAGTCCCTATTATCATCTTGCTAACCCCTTCGCTCTTCTATTTCTGAGCTCAGGCTGAAACAGTCTATTCCCAGACTGTTTCACTCCCGAATGCAAAAATTGTACTCGACCGCTTTCATATCGTGCAACACCTTAGTCGTGCTATGAACCGTGTTCGTATTCAAATTATGAATCAATTCGACAGAACATCGCAGGAATACCGAGCCTTGAAACGCTACTGGAAATTGATACAACAAGATAGCCGTAAACTCAGCGATAAACGATTTTATCGCCCTATGTTTCGAATGCATTTGACTAACAAGGAAATACTCGAAAAACTCCTGTCTTTCTCCGAGGAACTACGACAGCACTATGAACTCTATCAGCTTCTCTTATTTCATTTCCAAGAGAAGAACTCAGACCATTTCTTTGACCTCATCGAACAGGAAATAGCCACTGTTAATCCTATTTTCCAGACGGTATTTAAGACATTTTTAAAGGATAAAGACAAGGTTGTAAACGACATGGAATTGCCTTATTCAAACGCCAAACTGGAAGCTACCAACAATCTCATCAAAGTCATTAATAGAAATGCCTTTGGTTTCAGGAACTTTGAAAACTTTAAAAAACGGATTTTGATTGCCTTGAACATAAAGAAAGAGGCTGGGCAAAAAC
>NZ_POPB01000497.1 GCF_002964045.1 Streptococcus suis
TTTATATCTGGTGCCAACGCCTATTGGAAACTTACAGGATATGACATTCCGAGCTGTTCAGACCTTGAAAGAAGTGGATATAATTGCAGCGGAAGATACGAGAAATACAGGCCTCCTACTCAAACATTTTGAAGTAGAAACCAAGCAAATATCCTTTCATGAACACAATGCCCATGAAAAAATTCCAGTTTTGATTGATTGGCTCAAATCAGGTCAGTCCATTGCGCAAGTTTCTGATGCAGGCCTGCCTTCCATTTCGGATCCTGGTCATGACCTGGTACGGGCAGCGATTGCGGAAGATATTCCTGTTGTAGCACTTCCAGGAGCATCGGCAGGAATTACAGCCTTGATTGCATCTGGTTTGGCACCCCAGCCACATATTTTTTAT
>NZ_POPB01000498.1 GCF_002964045.1 Streptococcus suis
ACCAAGCCAAAAGCTGTTAATTGCACCAAAAACATGGAAAATCCATTGACAACATTGGCCAGGGTCTTGAATTGACCAAAGCGAAAACGGGCCTGCTCACTTTCTTCTACCGACTGATGGTGAACACGACTGATGGAGCCGAAGGTTTCGGTAGTAACGCGGTTCTTAGCAGAAAAGAGGTCTGTCACCACCTGAAAATAGCTTTCCAAACTCTGTAAAAATGCCCGCTGACGCTGAGAAAGAGGACCAGAAATCCACTTGGGAATGAAAACTGCCAAGGCAGACGACAGAATAATCCCAACTGCAACCAGCGGATGAACAAAGAGAAAGAGGGAAATAGCATAGATGACCATGCTCAAACTAGAGCGGATAATGTCCATGAGGGGAC
>NZ_POPB01000499.1 GCF_002964045.1 Streptococcus suis
GCCAGCGTTCGTCCTGAGCCAGGATCAAACTCTCATAAAAAGTTTTGATTCAAACTCAAGCTATTGCTAGCTTTCCGTTTTATTGTTTTGTTTTGTCATTGACGATTTATCCTTAGATAAATCACCCTGCACGTTTGGTTCGTCTTCTTTAATTTTCAAAGGTCTTGTCTTTATCGCGCTCTCGCGACAACTATCTTAGTTTATCATTTCTTGTGAACTTTGTCAACACTTTTTCGAAACTTTTTTTCGTTCCTCTGTTAACCAGTCCCTCAAGAGACAACTCAATCAGTCTATCATCTTCTGTTGGTCTTGTCAACACTTTTTCGAAACTTTTTTTCGTTCCTCTATTAACTAGCCCTTCAAGAGACAACTCAATTATTCTATC
>NZ_POPB01000005.1 GCF_002964045.1 Streptococcus suis
GGCTTATTTGCCATGGAAGGAAAAAATTAAAAGAGCATGTAAATAGAAAAAGGTTCCAGAGTCTACAGGACTTTGGAGCCTTTTTTCAATATACTTTGTTATTGGGCGGTTACCTTAAACCACCTCATCTGGACAAAATAAAAAGGCCTTCTTGCCATCCTTTTAACTAGTTTTTTGAGATTTAAGCACGCCAAAGTCAGTCCAATCTTATCCTCCATTTTGGACT
>NZ_POPB01000050.1 GCF_002964045.1 Streptococcus suis
TTCAGTTGTTGGGGCTTTACAAGCATTATGATTATCAATATATAACACAACTGTATCCTCTGGAGAAAGATTCCAAGAAAATTGGTCTTCAGAATTTGCTTAGAGTGATTTTATATAGTCTATTAGTAGTGGAATTGGGCTTTGCTCTGCTATTTTCTAAAGAGAATGCGATGGTAGTCGTCTTACTTCTCGTGGGGATTTTCTTGCATGAAATATATTTGCCTCTAAAATTAAAAAAATTGATTGACTAAATAGACGAAAATTAGTAAAAT
>NZ_POPB01000500.1 GCF_002964045.1 Streptococcus suis
TTATGAAAACATCAACACTTGGAAAGTTACTAGAATTACCAAATTTTCACCACTTCTACACCGTTCCAATTAGAGAAAATACGGAGTCTTCTGGAAATTATATAATTGTTTTTGAACAGGACAAGCAACCTGTATTTGTTGATTTGAAAAATGAGACTGGTCACACTCTTGAGGTACGCTTTGCCAGTCATTTTGACAGCGCCGGTCTTCTGGTTGGATTAGGAGCCATTCCTATCAATTATTGGCCTACCTGCCAGATTCTTGGTGTGAAGAAAAATAATAATCGACGAGGACTTAGTCTATCTAGTCTGATGGATGGTTATGGACGTCTACCTATTTTTAA
>NZ_POPB01000501.1 GCF_002964045.1 Streptococcus suis
ATCATGATTATCTATATTCTTAAATATCTCAGATTTCTGTGAATAAGTTTCTCCACCAAATACGAAATCAATAATCAATAACATTGTTGATTTTCCTATTGAATTATCTCCATCATCAGTTCCTTCAATAACATTCAAACCCGATTTAAATGTTACGTTCTCTTTTTTAAATTTATCACATACTATTTCAATTAACATAGGTCAGAGTATTTCCTTTCAACTCAACTTTCTTTAATAAAAACAACAATACTATAGCTTCTATAAATTCATCTAAACCATCAAAATATCTATGCACCTTATTAAAAAGTTCAATTATGTCCATGGAATCATTCTGGTGCAAAACTTTCAAAATATTCAAAGATTTACCTAGAACACTCTCTTTTAA
>NZ_POPB01000502.1 GCF_002964045.1 Streptococcus suis
CTTGTAATCCATTGCTTAATAAAATTGTGGCAAGTGATGAGGAAATGCCAGAAGATTTTGTCTACAATAAGGCAGTCTCAGCGGTAGATGCAGCATTTCTAGATGGACAAATTCCAAAAATTCCTGCAGAACTTCACGAGCGCTTCGAGATTTTCAAATCGCGTGATATTCTGCTCGAATGGAGTCCAAAAGGTGTCCACAAGGCAAATGGTTTGGCTAAGTTGATTGGACATCTGGGGATTGATCAATCAGAAGTTATGGCCTGTGGCGATGAAGGAAATGATCTTTCCATGATTGAATGGGCTGGTTTGGGTGTTGC
>NZ_POPB01000503.1 GCF_002964045.1 Streptococcus suis
GAACTTCTTGAATCAGAAACAGTTGAGAATCAGAGGTCAGAACTTCTATCAGGTCCCATAGGCATGGAGGGGGTAAATGTAAAAGAAGAAGATCAAGTTGCGACGACCGCTACTGAACAACCAGCCACCTCTAAAACCACAACTGTCCAAGCCTCTCTCGACGAACCAGCTAGTGCAGAAAGCGAACCAGTCTCCCAACCAGCTCCAATTTCGTCTCAAGACAGGTCAGATATTCCTGTTCAACCAGAAGTCCAAGAAGTCGCTTCTCAGGAAGAAAGTCAAGTTGCGACGACTGTTACTGAACAACCAGCCACCGCAAAAACCACAACAGTCGAAGTATCTCTCGACGAATCAGCTAGTGCAGAAAGCGAACCAGTCTCCCAA
>NZ_POPB01000504.1 GCF_002964045.1 Streptococcus suis
CAAAAAATCGGGTCACTGGTTCAAACAAGTGAGTGTTAGAAATGGTTTCATTAGATAGAATGTATATTTCGTTTCTACATAACATTGCATTGGGATAGGATGCTTTTGAGGTTTGTGATTATCCACTAATGCTTGGTAAGAAAATTCCCCTAGATTTGACAGGGATAGGGTTCTGTGGTAATATTTTAATGATACAAACTATGAGAAATGTAAGCACCGAGGATATTATGGGAATCGAAAAAACAGTCAGTGAGTTAGCTGAAATTTTAGGAGTGAGCCGGCAGGCTA
>NZ_POPB01000505.1 GCF_002964045.1 Streptococcus suis
GGAACGAAACTCCGAGGAAGCAGACCAATCCGTGTTAATTTAGCAATCCAGTGAGCATCCTTCTTGTCGGTTTTCTGACCTGGGATAGCCTTCATATGGGCTGGTTGAGCCAGTATCAACTCGAAGTCATCACATAGAGCATGCCAGACAGGTCGCCAATAGACACCTGTACTTTCCATGCCAACAGCTTCCACATGAAATTGACTGAGAAAATCGTGGCAAGCACATAGGCCTTTAGTCGTTGTATCAAATGTAGCCATCTCACGCTTTGGACGAGTTGAGGTGAGAGGTCCGTGTAGGATACAGACAACAATATTGGCTTGATGGACATCAATACCTGCACAAGATTGATAGAGAACATCCATGACAATTCCCTCCTT
>NZ_POPB01000506.1 GCF_002964045.1 Streptococcus suis
TTTTCAAGTGTAAAAAGTAAGATTTAAAATTAAAGTGAAGTTTTCGGATCCCACCAATTAGAGTGGGATTTTGTGATATAATAAAAATAAATATATCTGTAAAGGAAAATGACATGGAGAGTTTACATCGTAAAATCAGTAACTGGGGTCAAAAAATATTCCTTCAGTTCAAAAATAGAACTCCTAATATGGAAGGAATAAGTTTTAATAGACTGACATCTAATAAAAATATAGATTTGGAAAGGGAAAATCCAAGTTTTAAACAAGCACTAGATTTTGCAATTCATAATGCTGAATTG
>NZ_POPB01000507.1 GCF_002964045.1 Streptococcus suis
CAACGAAGTCTTAGCAACTATTTCAGAAGAAGAGCAAATCGCACTTATGGATGATATGATTGAAAACCAGCCTGTTGAAGAAGCCAGCGAAGGCGAAACACCTAGTTTCTTCGCCCAAGTTTGGAATATTGTTGTTAACAACTGGCAACAACTTCTGCGCGGAACTGGGATGACATTACTCATTTCCATCCTCGGTACAATTATCGGTACTGCTATCGGTCTCCTCATCGGTGTCTTCCGTACAGCTCCAAAAGCAGCAAACAAGGCGCTTGCTATTGGTCAAAAAGTGCTCGGTTGGATTATCAATATCTACATCGAAAAGTC
>NZ_POPB01000508.1 GCF_002964045.1 Streptococcus suis
AAACGAGGTAAAAACTATGAACAACAATTTCAATAACTTTAACAATATGGACGATATTTTCAATCAACTCATGGGCAACATGGGTGGCTACAGCACAGAACGTCGCCGTTATTCTATCAATGGGCGTGAAGTGACACCAGAAGAATTCGCTATGTACCGTCAGACTGGTCGCCTGCCACAGACAGAAGAAGTGGCTCAAGCACAGACTAAAGGTCAGATAAAGTCAGATGGAATTCTTGCAAAACTTGGTCGCAATTTGACACAAGATGCGCGTGAAGGGAAGTTGGATCCAGTCATTGGACGAAACAAGGAAATCCAAGAAACCTCTGAAATCCTAGCTCGCCGTACTAAGAACAATCCTGTTTTGGTCGGTGATGCTG
>NZ_POPB01000509.1 GCF_002964045.1 Streptococcus suis
TCCGATCTCTGAAGAAGTGGCTAAGACAACTATTCCAGTTTATGTTGAGCTACCAGCAGGTTATGAGTTGGCTACCGGTCAATCCGCAAATGTGACTCAAGAAGTTGTAGAAAATGGTCAAAATGTTGTAACAGTTAAAGTAGTTAAAAAAGTTGAGACAACTTCATCAACAGCTGCAAGCGTATCTTCTGCAGTCGTAACACCTACATCAACAACTGAAAACGTATCTTCTTCAACTACAGCACCTACAACAGTAGAAGAGGCTAAAACGGTTCTTGAACAAGTATCTTCGGAAGCAGAGCTTTTAGCAAATGAGGCTAATCGTTTGGTTGCGGCAGATAGTACAAATGAAGCGTTGAAAACAGTTGCAGCGGCAAC
>NZ_POPB01000051.1 GCF_002964045.1 Streptococcus suis
AGGTTTTCAAATTCAATAAAGGTATCTCGCTCTAGTTTTTGGAGTTCTTCCAACTGGTGCTCTAGTCCCTTGATTGAACGCTCTGCTTCTTTGACCGTATAATCAGAATCACTTCCTAGTTTGATTTCTCTGAGTTGCTCCAGCTTGTCATTGATATAGGTAACCTGCTTCTCTCGACTCATCGGTATTTTTTCAAACTGGGAATCTCCAATGACAATGGCATCATAGTCGCCTGTGATAATACGTGATACGAACTGCTTACGTTTGGCTTTG
>NZ_POPB01000510.1 GCF_002964045.1 Streptococcus suis
GAGTGATTTCACTGGTTAACCCCCATTTGAAACGTGTTACTAGTCTTTCTTCCAAATTGTCTAAGTGATCGGGATTACGGTCGCTTGTGAGTACAATCTGCTTATTTTTTTCATGAAGCGCATTAAAAGTATGGAAAAATTCTTCCTGTGTTGTTGCTTTATTACGGAGAGACTGAATGTCATCAATTAGAAGTAAGTCCAGATTGCGATAGGTTTTTTTGAAACTTTCCATATCATTGAGACGGAGGTGTTCTAAAAATTCATTGATGAATGTTTCCGATGAGACATATTTTATCCTTGCCTGGGGATTA
>NZ_POPB01000511.1 GCF_002964045.1 Streptococcus suis
TGATTAACGAATATGGTGTGAAAAAACTAATTCGTGTGGGAACAGCAGGTTCTTTGAACGAGGATGTCCATGTCCGCGAATTGGTCTTGGCTCAGGCAGCTGCGACCAACTCTCGTATGATCAATATTGACTGGCCAGAGTACGATTTGCCACAAATCGCTGATTTTGATCTTTTAGATAAGGCTTATCATATCGCCAAAGGATTCAACATGACAACGCATGTTGGCAATGTTTTATCATCAGATAGTTTCTATTCTCCAAAATTGTTTAGTCGCAACTTAGAATTAGGTCAACTAGGTGTCAAGGCTGTAGAAATGGAAGCAGCTGCACTTTATTACCTAGGTGCTAAGTTTGGCGTTCAAACGCTTGCCATGGT
>NZ_POPB01000512.1 GCF_002964045.1 Streptococcus suis
TCAGTGAAATTCACAGAAACCCTCAATGGTAAAACAGGGGATGAGTTTGGCTTTGATCCAGCTGCTAAGATTAAGGAATTTGAAAACCTTGGCTACACCGTAGTGAACAAAGATAACTACAGCTCAACAGGTACCTTCGATAACATCGACGGCAATTCCCAAGACTTCGTCTTCGAATTGACACCAAAAGTATCCCCAATCACCCCAGATAAACCAGGTGTTCCAGGTCAACCAATTGATCCAAACAACCCAGATGGTCCAACATGGCCAACTGATAAGGGTGTTGATGATGTGACCCGTACGATCAGCCGTACCGTTACTTATGTGAAAGCAGAAGGTGGCGAAGCAGCTCCAGGCTCAAGCAACTCTGTTACAT
>NZ_POPB01000513.1 GCF_002964045.1 Streptococcus suis
TCTGAAATGGTATAGGATATGTGAGAAAAAGGAAAACAGAGATTTTGGATAGACTGCATCATATTGAATATAGGGAATGTTCTTTCTGTGATATGCTAAGTGGGAGAGTAGGAGAAGTAAATGGAAAAAATTAGTGTGCTTATCCCAGTCTATAATGGGGAAAAATACCTGAGGCAATGCGTAGAATCAGTTATAAAACAAGATTACAGTGAATTAGAAATTATTGTTGTCAATGACGGGTCTACGGATAAAACCGCCTTTATCTGTGAACAGTTACGAGAACAGGATAGTCGGATTCGAATTGTGCATAAAAGAAGGAATGAAGGGCTTGGAGCGGCTAGAAATACATTATTAGAGGTTGCGACTGGCGGATTC
>NZ_POPB01000514.1 GCF_002964045.1 Streptococcus suis
ATTGTATCTGGAACGCTTAAAAATGGCTTTCCAAAAGGGCTGAGATTTTAAAATAAATCAGCAGATTTTTTTTGCAACTTGTCTTTTTATATGATATAGTGGATGAGTGGAAATATCTTGTAAATTCTATGTAAAATACAGAGTTAATTTTAGGAGATTCCACTGAAAAATGTAAAGGAAAAAACGAAATGAAAAAAAAGCAGAAGCTTGGAATTGCAGCTTTGTTTCTTTTGAGTAGTATGGCTCTTTCTGGTTGTTCTTCTTGGATC